>CALGGB010000108.1 GCA_937880925.1 uncultured Rhodospirillaceae bacterium
CGGCGCTACCGCTTCAACCTGGTGACGAGCCAGGGCCAGGAGATCAACGGCTCGGTCGCCGACTACATGGACTGGGCGCTGGATCAGCCCGAGACGCGGGTGCTGGCGCTGTTCGTGGAGACGGTGCGCGACCCCGAGGGCTTCGTCGCGGCGCTGGAGAAGGCGCGCAGGAAGGACATTCCGGTGGTCATCAACAAGGTCGGGCGCACGGCGGCGTCGGCGGCCCTGGCGCGCAGCCATTCGGGCGCCATCGCCGGTTCGGACGCCGCCTTCCAGGCGATCGTGGAGCGTTATGGTGCGGTGCGAACCGACGATCTGGATGGACTGATGGCGACGGCCCAGTTCCTGGCCGCCGCACCGCCGCTGGGCGAGGGCGGGCTTTCGTCCGTGCTCGATTCCGGCGGCCTGCGCGAAGGCCTGATCGATCTGGCCGAGGAAATGGGCGTGCCGCTGACACAGCTTGTCCCCGGGACGGTGGAGCGGCTGAAGACGTTCCTGCCCCCCATGCTGGAGCCGGTCAATCCGCTGGATGCGGCAGGGCCGATCAACGAGTCCTTCTATGACGTCATCGCCCAGGGCATGGATACGCTCGCCGATGACCCCGGCACGGCGGCCCTGTTCGTGGAGCTGCATGCCGACGACCGCTTCCGATATGCGCCCGGCCTGCTGGAACACGTCAAGACCCTGCCTGGCCGCACAGGCCTGCCGCTCGCCTTTGTCTCCAGCGTCGCCCAGGTGAGCAATCCCGTGCTGGCCGCCGATTTCGCCGATGCCGGGGTGCCGGTGATCAACGGCATACGCACGGCGCTGATCGCGGTGCGTGCGGGCTTTCGCCTGCGCGACCGCCGCCGCGCCGCCGAGGAACCCGCACCGCCTCCGGCCGACGCCGGACGCGTGGCCTTCTGGCGCGAACGGCTGGCAAAAGGCACGGCCATGGACGAGGCCGAGGGGCTGGCGCTGTGCGCCGACTTCGGCGTGCCGACGGTGGCAAGCGAGGTGGTGGAGGACCGCGGGGCCGCGGTGGCCGCCGCCATGCGTCTGGGTCTGAACGCAGGCACCGCCGTTGCGCTGAAGTCGGCGCAGCCGGGTCTCGATCACAAGTCGGACGCTGACGGTGTGCGCCTGGGCCTTGGGGGCGAGGGCCAGGTGGCGGCGGCCTATGACGACATCGCCGGGCGGCTGGGGCCGCGGGTGACGGTGGCGGCGATGGCGGGGGCGGGCACCGAGCTTGCCTTCGGCATGGTGCGCGACGCCCAGTTCGGGCCACTGGTGGTCGTTGCTGCAGGCGGCGTGCTGATCGAGGTGCTGGGCGACCGCGTCTTTGCCGTCCCGCCCTTCGGGCCGGCGACGGCGCGGGCGCTGATCGACCGGCTGAAGGCGGCCAAGCTGCTGGCGGGCGTGCGCGGCCGGCCGGCGGCCGACCTCGATGCGGTCGCGCAGGCGCTGTCGCGCTTCTCCGTGCTGGCCGATGCACTGGGCCGGAACGCCATCACCGAGATCGACCTCAACCCGGTGATCTGCGGCCCGGATGGCGCGGTGGCGGTCGACGCGCTGGTGGTGCCGGGGTAGGGGGAGGATACTCTCCCTCTCCCACAAGGGGAGAGGGATTCTGGTGACGCGACGGCACAGGAGAAGGTCATGACGAACGTCGGCAAGGTGGAGAGCGTGTGGCGTTATCCCGTCAAGAGCATGCGGGGTCATGCCATGAAGGAGGCCTTCGTCGGTTATGGCGGGCTGCTCGGCGACCGGCTCTATGCCTTCGGCAGCGCCAAGAGCCCTGCGGGCTTCCCCTATGTGACCGGGCGCGAGATCAGGCAGATGGTGACATGGGAGCCGCGTTTCGTGCGCCCGGAGCGTTCCGTGCTGCCGCCGAACCTCGCCGAGGCGCGCGCGCTGGACCCCGACCTTACGCCCGCGCCGACTGCTCCGGGCGACATGGCGCTGGAGGTGGTCCTGCCCGACGGACGGGTGCTGGCGATCGACGATCCCGCCCTGGCGGCCGAGCTGGGCAGCGACGGTCCGCCCATGCGCTCCGAAAAGGCGATCGCCGACTGCCGCCCGGTTTCGCTGTTTTCGCTGCAGACTGCCGCGCGGTTGGGCGAGGAACTGGGGCGGGCGGTGGACCAGCGGCGCTTCCGCGCCAACTTCTATCTCGACATGAGCGGCACGCAGGGGTTTGCAGAGGACGCGCTTGCCGGCAAGGCCGTGCGGATCGGCGATGCCGTGACCATCCACGTCATTGACCGCGATCCGCGCTGCGCCATGATCACGCTCGATCCCGACACGGGCGAGCGGGACTTTGCTGTGCTGAAGAACGTGACCGAGCACCACGAGGGGTTCGCCGGGGTCTATGGCGCGGTACTGACCGAGGGCGTGGTGCGGCCGGGCGATGCGGTGACGGTGATCGACGGGGCATGAGGCGCGCGGCCTTGGCGCACGCGGGAGCCGTCCCCATACTGCAACCATGAACGACTATCTGGTGCAGCCCGATCCCGCCGACCCGCGCCTGACGCGGCGCGTCACGGGCCATGACCACGAGGGCAGGGAGGTCGAGACCGCCGTCACCATGGAGCGGCCGCTGACCCTGTTCCTCAACGGCCAGGAGATCGTCACCATGATGACGATCGGCGACCACCCGGACTGGCTGGCGGTGGGTTACCTGCTGAACCAGAACATGCTGCGCGCCGACGATCGCGTCACCGCCATCGATTTCGACGAGGAGCTGGAGACGGTGGTGGTGCGCACGGCGCGCGCGACCGACTACGAGGACAAGCTGAAGAAGAAGACCCTGACCAGCGGCTGCGCCCAGGGCACGGTCTTCGGCGACCTGATGGAGGAACTGGACGAGATTCGCCTGGACGCCGCCGCGCGGGTTCACACCTCCTGGCTCTATGCCCTGTCGCGCACGATCAACACGACGCCCAGTCTCTATCTGGAGGCCGGTGCCATCCACGGCTGCGTGCTCTGTGAGGGCGCGCGTCCGCTCGCTTACATGGAGGATGTCGGGCGCCACAACGCGGTCGACAAGATCGCGGGCTGGATGTTCCTGGAGGGGGTTCCAGCCGGCGACAAGCTGCTTTACACCACGGGCCGCCTGACCAGCGAAATGGTCATCAAGACCGCCAAGATGGGCATTCCGGTGCTGGTCTCGCGCTCCGGCTTCACGGCCTGGGGCGTGGAACTGGCGCGCCAGCTCGGCATGACGCTGATCGGGCGGATGAAGGGGAAACGGTTCCTGGTGCTTTCCGGCCAGGAGCGCGTTGTCCGCGATGCGGACCCGGCCGAGGTGGCCGAGGAACCGCGCGGCCAGCGACGCAAGGGGAGCAGTGACGAAACATGAGCGATGACAAAGCCAATCTGCCTGCCGCCGGTATTGTGCTGGCAGGAGGCCTGGCGCGCCGCATGGGTGGCGGCGACAAGGGCCTGCTGGAGCTGGCCGGGCGGCCGATCCTGGATCATGTTCTGGAGCGGCTGCGGCCGCAGGTGCGCACCATCGCGCTCAACGCCAACGGCGATCCCGCGCGTTTCGCGCGCTGGGGCCTGCCGGTGGCGGCCGATGTCCTGCCGGACAATCCCGGGCCGCTGGTCGGCGTGCTGACGGGCATGGACTGGACCGTGGCCAACCTGCCGGGCCTGGAATGGATCGTCACCGTGCCGACCGACGCGCCTTTCCTGCCGCGCGACCTGATGGCGCGGATGCTGGCGGCGGTGGAGGCCGAGGGCGCGGACATGGCGTGTGCCACCTCGGGCGGCCAGCGCCATCCCGTGGTCGGACTGTGGCCGGTGGCCCTGCGCACGGACCTGCGTCATGCGATGCTGTTCGAGGAGATGCGCAAGGTCGATGCCTGGACCGGGCGCCACAAGGTAGCCGACGTCGACTTCGCCACCGATCCCGTCGATCCCTTCTTCAACGCCAACGCTCCGGAAGACCTGGAAGAGGCCGAACGGGCGCTTGCCGCCGGGGCGTGAACGCCGACTCGCCTTTGCAACCGGAGCGGGCTAGCCTTCCCCATGCTTGGGGACTGGCGGCGAGTCGCGCCTGCCGTGGCGGCGACGGTTCTGCTCTGGGGGTGCGCCACACCCGCGGTGGAGACGGACGCGCCCGACTACAGCACCACCAGTTATGTCTATGACGTCAGCCTCTGCAATACGGCCGATTTCGTGCGCAATTCCGCCAGGGGCAGCATCGAGGTGGTGAAGGGCATGGCGCTCGGTTTCGTCTACGGCGCGGCGCTGGGCGCCAGCGACAAGAGCGGCGATGCCGAGGCCAAGCTCACCCTGATGCTGGGCGGCGCCCTGGTGGGAACGGTGGGCGGTGCCGGCTACGGCATCTACAAGGCGATCAGCGAGGTCGACCTGACGGTCGACGAATGCATGGCGCGCGAGGGCTTCACCCTGGCCGGCGCCGAGGCGCCGCCGCCGATCTGACCGCAGCAGCGGTCCCGGTGTCTGCCGACCCTCTCCAGCTTGCCGCCATAGCGGCGATCTTCGTCCTTGCCGGCTGGGTCAAGGGCGTGGTCGGCCTGGGTCTGCCCACGGTTGCCGTCGCCCTGCTGACCCTGACCATCGGCCTGCAGGACGCCATGGCGCTGATGCTGGTGCCGTCGTTCGTCACCAATGTCTGGCAGGCGCTGGCCGGCGGCAGGCTGGGCGCGATCCTGGTCCGTTTCTGGAGCCTGCTGGCGGCGGTGTGCCTCGGCGTCTGGCTGGGCACGGCGGTGCTGGTATCGGCCGACCCCCGCCTGCTGACTGGCGCGCTGGGCGTGCTGCTGGCGGCCTATGCCGCCTGGGGGCTGATCGCCCCGAAGGTGCCATCGCCCGCGCACCACCACTGCTGGCTGGCGCCGCTGATTGGGCTGGGCAACGGCATCGTGACGGGGCTGACCGGCACCTTCGTGGTGCCCGCGGGCATCTACTTCCAGGCCTTGGGCCTCAACCGCGACATGCTGGTGCAGACCATGGGCGTGCTCTTCTGTGTGTCGACCGCCGCACTGGGTGCGGCCATGGCGGGTCGCGGCATGATGACGGCGGACCTGGGGCTCACCTCGCTGGCGGGCCTCGCCCCGGCGCTCGCCGGCATGTGGCTCGGCGCGCGCGTGCGCCGCCGCCTGGACGAAGCCACCTTCCGCCGCGTCTTCCTGCTCGCCCTGCTGCTGCTCGGCCTGTGGCTGGCGGGACGCGCCTTCACCTGATCGGGTGTACCGGGATGAAGACGGGCTTGAGCAGGTGGCGCCGCGCGATTTGCCCGTAGCCCTTGAAGTGGTAGTCGCCGGAATGGGCGAGCAGAGCGGCGCGGTTGGCGCGGAAGAAGGCGGGGATCTGGTACCAGGGCATCGCGGGAAAGAGGTGATGCACGAGGTGCATGTTGTTGAAGAGGTAGAGCAGGCCCCAGACCTTGTTGGATTCCACGATGGCGACGCGCTCGCCGGCCTTCGTGCCGTAGCGGTGCTCGATCAGGGCGCGCAACATGGAGAGGCTGAAGCCGGGATAGACCATGAAGAGGTAATACTCCCACACCGCCATGCCGCAGACCGCGCTGACGAACCACAGCACCACGGCCAGGCCGGCGAAGAAGCCGAGCCATATGGGGACGTCGGAGAAGTCGCCGCGGCGCAGCTTGGCGGTCTCGATCTGGAGGAGTTTCCAGGTGCGCAGGAAGGGCGAGATCAGCAGGCGGCCGAGGAAGGTCTGGTTGAAGATCAGCACCGCCTTCCAGGGCCGGGAGTAGCGCGCCCAGTCTTCCTGCCGGTGGTAGGCGCTCTCGGGGTCCTCGCCGGGGAAGGTGAGCACGGTGTTGCGGTGGTGGCGTGTGTGGGCGCGCCGGTAGAGCTCGAAGGGAAACCAGCCCGAGATCGGCGGCCAGACGATGGCCGTCCTCAGCCAGCCCGGGATCGAACGCCAGCCGTGGATCGCCTCGTGCTGGAGCGAGAAGTGGAGGGCGAGCACGTAGCCGCCCAGCACCATCAGCAGCGGCCAGGGGATGGCATCGTGGAAGATCACCAGCACGAACCAGGCCGCGTACATGGCGCCGGCGACCAGGAAGGTCGGCCCCTCGAAACGCCAGAACCAGCCCGTGCGCCGGGGCGGTTCGACGAGGGAGCGGGCAAGGCTGAAGTGCGAAGTGGTCATGGCGGCAGTCTAGCGTATCCGTCCTAGCTCCCGGTGGGACAGTCGGTGACGAGCGGGCCCTCGGGCAGGCCGTTCAGCTCGGCGACGGCGGGCCACCAGGGGCTGGCCTGCAGCTGGCAGGAAAACGCACGGTGGAAGGCTTCCATGTCGGTGCGGCCGGGCTGCCAGGCGTCGGCCATGAAGGTCCAGGCGGTGTCCATGTGGCCGCTGTAGATCAGGTCGAGCATCACCGCCCACACGTCCGGGTTCCAGTCGGTACCGCCCCAGCCATCGGCCGAGGCAATGCCGGCGGCCTGCCTGGCCAGTTCGGCATCCGACGGCGCGGGGGCTGCCATCAGAGCGGGGGCGGCGACATAGGCCTGGCCATCCCATCGCCAGACGACACGCGGCGCCGGCGATTGGGCAAAGGAGGTCATCCAGTAGGCAAACGACATGTCGTTGCTCTCGATCTCCAGGCCTGGGCTGGCGTCGAGATCGACGAAGCGGGCGCCCGCATCTCCCGTCTCCAGCACGGCAAGTTGCCTGACCTCGGGAGCGAGCGCAAAGATGTAGTAGGTGAAGCAGCAGTGGGCGCCGCCGGAGAATTCCATGGCGACCAGATCGGGTTGACCGTCACCGGTGATGTCGCTGCCCAGCGGCACGCCCAGCCCCCATTCGCCGTCGATCTCGAAGAGGTAGCCGTCGATGCTGGCGGCAAGCTGCCAGTCGTGGAAGATCACGAGGACCTCGGTGTAGAGATCCTCGAAATGGGCGATGCCGATCTGGGTGTTCTCGTCGATGCTGTAGGTGCGGTTGGCAGATAGGTCCTGCTCCGCATCATCCTGGGCCAGGGCGGGCAGGGCGCAGGCGGCGGCAAGCAACAGGGCGGTGGGCAGCAGAAGGCGGCGCATGGGCATCGTCGTCCCTCGAAGGGTTCGGATCAGGAAGGCTCGGTAGCGCAGCCGGCAGGTGGCGCATCGAGCCCGTTCATGGCGGACAGCGCCGGCCACCAGGGGCTGGTGGCGAGCTGGCACAGGAAGGCCGCGCGGAAGGCCTCCTGGCCGTCACGTCCGGACGGCCATGCGGCTTCGAGGAAACTCCAGGCGAGATCGCCATGGCCGCTGTAGATGAGCTCGAGCATCTCGCGCCACAGGTCAGGATCGAGCTGGTCGGGGGTCCACTGGTCGCTGGCGGCGATTTCGGCAGCCTGGCTGGCCAGGGCCTCCGGGGACGGCGGGGGCGCCGCCATCAGCTCGGGCGCAGCGACGTAGTCGGCGCCGGTCCAGGCGAGCACGACGCGCGGCTTGGGCGAGGCGGCATAGTAGGTGTTCCAGTACGCAAACGTCATGTCGGCGGTGATGACCTCCAGGCCCGGCTTGCCGTCGAGATCCTCGAAGCGTGCGCCGGCGTCCAGCGTGGGGATGACGGCGAGGCGCCGGAAGAAGGGTTCGAAGGCAAAGACGTAATAGGTCGTGCAGCAGTGGGCGCCGCCGGAGTATTCCGAGATCAGCAGTTCGGGCACGCCGCTGCCGGTGATGTCGGTGCCGGGCGCGATGTCCTGCCCCGGCGGGGCGCCGAACTGCAGGATGAAGGCGGCCTGGCTCCAGACCAGTTCGCCGTCGACGATGACCGCCAGGATGTCGGTGTGGGTGGCCTCCACCGTGGCGATGGCGACGGTGGTGTTCTCGTCGATGGCGAGGCTGGTGACGGGCGAGGGCGCGGCATCCTCCGCCATGGCGGCGAGCGGCAGAAGGAGGAAAAGGGCGGCGAGGCGCATCGGCATGGCAGGGGCTTTCCGGCTGGACGCGGAGATCATGGCACCGGCCGCGGGGTGCTGCCACCATCACCGCGCGCCTTGCCCGACGGGAACCGGAAGGGCGGCCATGCCGAAATGGCAGGGCCGCGCGGGATCGGGATCGGGCTAGGCTCGGCTGCAAGAACCGCCGCTGGGGCGGGCGCCCAAGGGCCGGAAGGCGATTATGAACCTCATCTACCTGTTTGCCGCCGCCGCCATCGGCATGGCGTTTTCGATCCAGCCATCGGTCAGTGCTGCGGGTTCGCGGGTGCTGGGCTCGCCCGTGGCGGCCGCCGTGGTGTCGGTGGCGATCACGCTGCTCTGCCTGGTCGTGGCGCTGCCCTTCTTCGGCGGTTCGGTGCGGCCTTCCTCGCTGCTGGAGCTGCCGTGGTGGATCGTGCTGGGCGGGGCCGTGGGCGCGCTGATCGTGGCGGGCGGGGCGACCATCGCGCCGGTGACCGGGGCGGCGCTGTTCTTCATTTGCCTGATCGCGGGCCAGCTTATCGCCTCGGTCGTGCTCGACCATGTCGGCGCCTTCGGCATGACGCCCCATCCCGTCAGCGCCTTGCGCCTGGGCGGCATCGCCGTGGTCATCGCCGGCGTGCTGATGGTGCGGGCAGGTTGATGTCTGGGAGGAAAGCGGTTCAGTCCAGTTCCGTTCCGGTGACGATGACGGGCTGCGCCAGGATCCACAGGCTGGTCATCGTGTAGGCAACCATCAGGACGAGCATCGGGATCTGGCTGCGGCGCACATGCCGGTGATCGGAAAGGATGTGTCCAGCCGTGAGATGGGCCACCATCACGCCGGCGACATGACCGAGCGATACCGCGACCACGGCGACGTACCAGACCATGCGGGCGTTCACGACGGAGACATCGATACCGGAGGTCGGCACGCCGAGCAGGTTCCAGCCCCAGCCGAATGGGTCGGAAAGGAGCGGCACGAAGAGCTGGCCGGCGAGCAGGAAGTAGGAGAGGTAGTGCGCCAGGTGGTAGGCGATGGCGATGGGCACAAGCGAGGCCGCGAAGGCCGCCGCGAATGCCATGGTTCCGTGTCGCTGCGGCCCGACGCAGGCCCGCATGCATCCTGCGCAGAGGAGGAACGCCACGGCGAAAAGAAGCGGCGTCACGATGAGGCCCACGGTCTCGATGAAGGTGAGCAGGTTCACCCCACCATCGCGCAGCCACAGAAGGAAGGGCCGCAGGTTCATGTCCGTCGCGACGGCGTCCAGGATCGCCTGCCACGCCGGGGTTTCGCGGAAACCGTCGAAGCTGACGCTCGCCAGCATGACGATGACCACAGCGAACTGGCCGCGGCACGGGATACGCCGCTCGACAAGCCCAAGGCCCGGCCAGCGCAAGGCGGCCCGGCGAGGTGCGGGCCAGGGGCCTGCCCCCAGGCGGCCTTCGACGATGCCGAACCTTCCGATCAGGCCGAAGAACACGGCGAAGACATCGGCGCGCGCGAGCCATGTGCGGCGGCCGAAGACGGCCATGCCCAACCAGGTGGCCAGGGCATAAACTCCGATCAGCCATGCCAGTCCCCGGGGCGTCTCGCCGAATTCGGACAGCATCTCCACCCAGGCAAAGGCAAGCAGCGCCAGCGCGGCCGGCCAACGCCCCAGCCATGCAGGCCAGGCGCGACGGCCTGGCAGGCAAGCCCGGGGCAACAATGCGGCTCCCCAGCGGAACAGGCTGTCGAAGGGGTTGATGAGTGCCCAGACGTCGCCGAAGAGCGCGCAGAGATAGGCAAGGCCGAGCCACCAGACGATCCATACAGCTGTGGGCGCGAGATTGCTGAATGTGTCCTCGTTGCCCAGGGATGCGGCGCAGAAGACCAGGACCAGCATGGCGACGGCGCCGATGCGCAGCGCTGCCACGAAGGTTCCGGCCGGACCGGCCGGCAGCGAAAGAACAAGGCGATGGTGGCTCGCCCTTCCGGTCGAAAGCAGAGCCATGCCGACAAAGGACAGAACGACGACGACCCCGGCACCTGCGAGGAAGAGCCACAGCGGGAGGGGCAGGTCGTAGCGCAGCCCGAAGGCGTGGGCTGATGCCGGTTGCGAAGGCAGCAGGATCGTCAGCGCCGCCACGGCGGCGACGATACGAGAAACCTGCCGGGGCCGCGCCATGGCTAGCGGGGGTAGACGTCGAGATAGAGGAGGGCGGACTCGCTACCGTGATCGCCGTCGTAGCCGTGCAGGGTCAGCGGAAAGCGTCCTGCGAGTTCTGCGGCAAAGACCAGGACGCCGTCGTCACCGGGTGCCGCGGCAAGCTCCAGGTCATAGCCGTGAAGATGGGCAACGAGGGGGCGGTCGGTCGCTACGCGCAATGTCACCTGGTCGCCCTGTGTCAGCGTGTATGCGGCAGGGCCAGCCTCAGGATTGCCGTCCGTGACGGATACCTCGATTTGGACGTCACGCAATTCTTGAGCATTGGCCCCGGCACCAAAGAGAAAGAAGGACAACGTAAGCAGGAGTAAAATATATTTCACGTTGTTTCATTTCAGGAATGAAGTTTTATCATTACAACTAAAACTAAAATCTCTCCAAAGTCGATCCGAATTTTACATTATTATGATACCGCCTTCGAAGTGATCGGCCTAGCGTTGCATCGGGACACCATTTCGTGGCCTGGGAACATTGAGGGGGCTCGATGAAATCAACGGCAATCCGCTATCTCGCCAGCGGCATGATCCTGGCATGTTCGATGGCGCTTCCGGTTAGGGCCGAAATCCTGGCCATGCTCAACTACGAGAGCAAACCCGACGATCAGCTCAAGGAACTCAAGCTGGATGCCGGCGGCGAGCGTGTCGAGGGCATCGCGATCATGGACGTCGATCCCGACTCAGCGAACTTCGGCAAGATCCTGATGAACATCCCGCTGCCGGGCGACCTGATATCGCATCACATCTTCTATGACCGCGCGATGACCAAGGCCTACATCACGGCCCTGGGACAGCCTCAGCTTCATGTTCTGGACATGACCGCCAATCCCTATCGGCTGAGCCGCATCGACATCCCCGAATGCCTGGTCGGAGAGGACGTCATGTTCTCGGACGACAACAGCACTTGGTATCTCACCTGTATGGGTTCCAACGTCGTGGTGGTCGGCAGTGTTGCCACGGACCATGTGACCGACATCATCGAGACCGCCGAGCCCTATCCCCATGGCATTGCGGTCAACGAGAGCATCGACCGCATGCTGGTGAGCAGCACGGTCAACGCCGCCGACCTCGGTTCACCGGGCGACTCTCTGACGGTGATCCGCCTCAGCGACCATGCTGTTCTGGACTCGGTCAAGGTCTCCGACGCGCCCTCGCCCAGCGGCGAGGCGCCGGTGGAGGTCCTGTTCGTGCCCGGCTCCAACCCGCCGGTGGCGTACGTGACCAACATGTTTGGCGCCTCGTTGTCGTCCCTGGTCTGGAATGCCGACAGCGAGACCTTCGAAGGTGGCGTCGTTTTCGATTTCGGTCCCATGGAAATGGGCGTACCGCTGGAGATCTACTTCAACGGCGCGGCTGACCGCATGTACGTGACCACGGCGGTGCCCGGTCACATGCACATCTTCGATATCTCGCAGGATCCGGCCAAACCGGTGCTGCTGAAGACCCTGGCCTCGGCGGGCGGCGCGCATCACGTCGCTTTCACCCGCGATGGCCGTTACGCATTCGTCCAAACGACCCTGCTCAACCTGCCGGGTATGAGCGACGGCTCGATCACCGTCGTCGATATGCAGACCGAGGAAGTCATCGGCACCATCGACACGTTCAAGGAAACCGGGTTCAACCCCAACAGCATCGTGCTGCTGCCCGAGTACAACGACCTCGCCGGCCACTGATCCGGCCGGCTGGCGGGGGCATGCCGCAGGGCATGCCCCCGTTTCCATACAAGCGGGCAGAGACTCAGAATCGGGCCAGCGTGACGACGGTCTCGTAGGGTGCCCGCAGGGTGCCCTGGCCGTCGGCGAGCGGGGCCAGGCGCTCGGCGTAACGCGCGACGACCTCGGCCTCCGGGCGATGCCGGCAGGCGACCTTGTGGTGCGAGGTGGAGCGGACGTAGCCGATGTAGTCGGCGATGCTCTTCTCCCAGGTCCAGGGTGTCGTCTGCACGGTGACGTCGCGGGCGTGGCGCTCGGCGGCAAGTTCGGCCTGCGCGTCGAAGTCGCGGTAGCTGCGGGTGTAGCCGGGGCAGAGTTCGCTGAAGAGTGCGTCCTGGACAGCATCGACCGGCTCGCCGCGCACGCGGTTGTTGTAGAGCAGGGCGAGCGTGCCGCCGGGGCGCAGGACGCGGGCGCATTCGGCGTAGAACCGGGGGCGGTCGAACCAGTGGGCCGCCTGGCCGACGGTCATCAGATCGAGGCTGGTATCGGCGAAGGGCAATTCCTCGGCGCGGCAGGTGAGCCAGCGCAACTCCAACGCGGCCGGTGAGGCTTCGGCGGCCGTGGCGATCATGTCGGCCCCGGGGTCGGCGCCGACGATCGCCGCATCGGGGGCGAGGGGACGCAGCGCGCGGGTCAGGATGCCGGTGCCGCAGCCCAGGTCGAGCAGGGTGGCGACATCCCCGGCGTAGGCGAGGACATCGCGTAGGGCGCCGGTGTCGTAGCGCGGGCGGTAGCGGTCGTAGTCGTCGGTGAGGCCGTCGAAGATGAGACGGGGGTCGGCCCAGCGGTCGGCATAGACGTGGGTGGGGTCGTTCATGCGGGCAGGCTCACATCAGCGCGGGGCAGGGGCGGTTTGCCGAGGATCATGTCGGCGGCCTTCTCGCCGATCATGATGGTGGTGGCGTTGGTGTTGGCGCTGACGACGCTGGGCATGACCGAGGCGTCGACCACGCGCAGCCCCTCGATGCCATGGACGCGCAGCTCTGCATCGACCACGGCCAGACGGTCCTCGCCCATGCGGCAGGTGCCGGCGAGGTGGAAGTCGCCCTCGGTGTGGTCGCGCAGGTAGTCGTCGAGTTTCTTGCCGGAGGTGACGGTGGGGCCGGGGTCGACCTCGCGCACGCCAAGATGGGCGTAACAGGGCTGGGCGGCGATCTGGCGGCCGAGATCGACCGACTGGCGCATCAGGTTGAGATCGACCTCGGTGGTGAGGAAGTTCGACATGATGCGCGGGGCATCGGCGGGATCGGCCGAGCGCAGCTTGATCCAACCTGTGGCATCGACGCGCGTGGGGCCGACGCAGAAGGTGAAGCCGTGCAGGTTGGGGTGCAGCGTGCCGTCGTGGGCCATGACCACGGGCAGGACCTGGACGATGAGGTCCGGGTTGGGGCGGGAGGGGTCGCTCCTCAGCCAGGCGCAGGTCTCGACGTTGTTGGAGGCGCCGGGGCCGGTGTGGCTGGCCAGCTACTGGGCGCCGACCATGAGGCGGCGGTCGGCGCGGGTGTAGCGGCTGAGCGAGACCGGCTTGTCGATCTCGAACTTCATGTAGACCAGCGGATGGTCGTGGAGGTTCTGCCCCACGCCGGGCAGGTCGGCCTTGCAGGCGATGCCGTGTTCGGCGAGATGATCGGCGGGGCCGATGCCCGACAGCATGAGAAGCTGGGGCGAGTTGACGGCGCCGCCCGATAGGATGACCTCGCGGTTGGCGCGGGCCTCGTGGTCGCTGCCGCCGCGCCGGTAGGAGAGGCCGGCGACGCGGTTGCCCTCGATGATCAGCCTGCGGCCCAGCGCCCGGTCGACGATGGTGAGGTTGGGGCGACCGGCGTTGGGCCGGATGTAGGCCTCGGCGGTGGAGGCGCGCACACCGTCGTGGATGTTCTGCTGGAAGATGCCGAAACCTTCCTGGTGCTGCCCGTTGATGTCGTCGGTGAGCGGTGCGCCCATCTGTTCGCCCGCGCGCAGGAAGGCCTCGTAGAGTTCGCTCGGCAGGTCGCCGTTCCTCACGTGGACGGGGCCGGAACCGCCGCGCCAGGTCGACTCGCCGCCCTGCCAGGTCTCCAGTTTCTTGAAGTAGGGCAGCACCTCGCGCCACGACCAGCCCGGCGCGCCTTCGCGCACCCAGCGCTCGAAGTCCATGGCGTGGCCGCGGATGAAACACAGGCCGTTGATCGAGCTGGAGCCGCCCAGCATCTTGCCGCGCGGCTGGAAGACGCGGCGGTTGTTGAGGGCGGGTTCGGGTTCGCCCTGGTACATCCAGTTGAACTTGGGACTGCGCCAGGCGATCTCGAAGGCCGCCGGCATCTCGTGTTTCCAGTAGTCGAAGAGATTGCCCTTGGAGACGCCCGCCTCGACCAGCAGCACGGAGATGGCAGGGTCTTCGGTGAGGCGGGCCGCGAGGGTGCAGCCGGCGGAACCGCCGCCGATGACGATGTAGTCGTAGTCGGTGGTCATGGCATCGGCTCCCCCTGTCGGGGCGAGCCTAGGACGGGCCATGCACGGGCGGCAAGGCGGTGGAGCGCAATGGTTTGCAGCACGGCACGCCCCCAACCGTCATCCCGGGGCCGCGCGAAGCGTGGAACCCGGGACCCATGCCGGAACGTTGCCACTGGCGCCGGCTGGGAAGGGAAGGTTCCGGCATGGGTCCCGGATCTGCGCGGCTTCGCCGCTTGTCCGGGATGACGGGAGAAGGGAATGGGGCGAAGGTTGGTGGACCGCCGCCCCATGGGATCACTCCGCCGCGTCGGCGACTGCGGCGCGTTCGACCTTGGCGGCGCAGAACTTGAACTCGGGGATCTTGCCGAAGGGGTCGAGGGCCTGGTTGGTCAGCGCGTTGGCGCTGGCCTCGGCGTAGCAGAAGGGGACGAAGACCATGCCGGGCTGGATGCCGGCATCCATGCGCGCCTTGGCCTGGATGATGCCGCGGCGGGTGCTGATGTGGATCGGTTCGCCCGGCGTGATGCCGAGGCGTTCCATGTCGACGGGGGCCATGGTGGCGATGGCCTCGGGCTCCAGGCTGTCGAGGTAGGTGGCGCGGCGGGTCATGGCGCCGGTGTGCCAATGTTCGAGCTGGCGGCCGGTGGTGAGCACCATGGGGAAGTCGGCGTCGGGCAGCTCGTCGGGCGGGATGATGTTGGCGGGCACCATCTTGCCGCGCTTGCTGGGCGTCGGGAACTCCTCGGAGAAGACGATGGGCGAGCCGGGGTCGTCGGCGGAAAGGCAGGGATAGACGACGCAGTCGTCGCGCGTGACGCGATCCCAGGTGATGCCGGTGATGGAGTGCATCGCCTGGCGCAGTTCCTCGAAGACTTCCGAGACATGGCCGTAGTTCCAGCCAAGGCCCAGGCCGTTGGCCAGATGCTGGATGATCTCCCAGTCCTGGCGCGCCTCGCCCGGCGGCTCGACGGCCTTGCGGCCGCGCTGCACCTGGCGGTTGGAGTTGGTGACCGTGCCGTCCTTCTCCGGCCAGGCGCTGGCGGGCAGCACGACATCGGCGTGGAAGGCGGTCTCGGTGAGAAAGAGGTCCTGCACCACGAGGTGCTCGAGGTGGGCGAGCGCGTCGCGGGCGTGGT
>CALGGB010000109.1 GCA_937880925.1 uncultured Rhodospirillaceae bacterium
AGACGATGGCGCGGTGGATCGGCTTGCCGGTGGCCCGCTCCCAGACCAGGGTCGTCTCGCGCTGGTTGGTGATGCCCAGGGCGGCGATCTTCGAGGCCGTCACGCCGGCCTTGTCCATGACCTCGCGGATCACGGCGACGGCGGAGTTCCAGATGTCCTCGCCATCGTGCTCGATCCAGCCGTCGGCGGGGAAGTGCTGGGGGAATTCCTGCTGGGCCATGGCGACCACGGCGCCGGCGCGATCGAACAGCATGGCCCGTGTGCTGGTGGTGCCCTGATCCAGCGCCATCAGCAGCGGTGCGGCCATCAGCCCTGGCTCTCCTGCCGGGCGAGGTAACCGGTGACGTAGTCGGCGACACCCTCCTCCAGACTGGTGAAGGGCCGCACGTAACCGGCCGCGCGCAGCTTCCCCATTTCGGCCTGGGTGAAATACTGGTAACGCCCGCGCAGCTCATGGGGCATGTCGATGAACTCGACCGACGGCTCGCGGCCCATGGCGGCGAACATGGC
This sequence comes from uncultured Rhodospirillaceae bacterium, assembly GCA_937880925.1. Classification (GTDB taxonomy): domain Bacteria; phylum Pseudomonadota; class Alphaproteobacteria; order SP197; family SP197; genus CALGGB01. Next base: position 511 of record CALGGB010000109.1, read on the forward strand.
GTGCGCCAGATCGAGCCAGGTGCGCGCCTCACCGCTGCCCAGGTTGAAGATGCCGCTGACGCCCGGGTTATCGAGCAACCAGAGCACGACATCGGCGCAATCGGCGACGTGGACGAAGTCGCGCTTCTGGCCGCCGTCGCCGTAGTCGGGCCGTTCGGAGTGGAACAGGCGGATCGGCTCACCCGCCGCCAGGGCGGGATAGGTCTTGGCGATGACGCTTTTCATGCCGCCCTTGTGGCCCTCGTGGGGGCCGTAGACGTTGAAGAAACGCAGGCCCGCCCATTGCGGCGGGGTCGGACGCCCGGCATCGCGCTCGCGGATCACCAGGCGGTCGAACAGCAGCTTGCTTGCGCCATAGGGCGTGATGGTACGCAGCGCGGCCATGGCCTGCTGGCTTTCGTCGTCGGCAAAGCCGAGGCTGCCGTCGCCGTAGACCTGGGCCGAGGAGGCATAGAGGAAGGGGATGCCGCGCGCCGCGCAGAGATCCCACAGTTCCAGGGACAGCCAGACATTGGTGCGCAGCACCAGATCGACGTCGGTTTCGGTCGTCGCCGAGATCGCACCCATGTGGATCACCGCGTCGACGTCATCGCGCCCGGCAAGCCAGGCAACGACATCGTCGGCATGGACCCGCTCGGCGATCTCCAGCCCGGCGATGTGAGCGGCGCGACCGTCGTTGAGGTGGCGGTCGCAGACGGCGACCCGCTCGCCGCGCGCGACCAGGGCGGCAACGATGTTGGAGCCGATGAAGCCGGTGCCGCCGGTGACCAGGATCAAGGCGCGGGCTCCGCGACCAGACCAAGCTCGATCTCGATGGCGCCGCAGAGCATCTGACCGAGCGTGATGTGCATCTCCTGGATGCGCGCGGTGATGGTGCTGGGCACGATCAGCAGCGGGTCGGCGAGCCCCCGCATGGCGCCACCGTCGCGTCCCGTGAGGCCGGCGGCAACCAGACCCATGGACCGGGCCTGCTCCAGGGCCTTCAACACATTCGGGCTCTTGCCCGAGGTCGAGATGCCGATGGCGACGTCGCCCGGACGCCCGATCGCCTCGATCTGGCGAGAGAACAGAAAATCAAAGCCCATGTCGTTGCCGATCGCCGTCAGCATCGAGCTGTCGGTGGTGAGCGCCATGGCAGCGATGGCGGCGCGATCCGTGACGTAGCGGGCCGCCAGCTCGGTTGCCAGATGCTGGGCATCGCCGGCGCTGCCGCCGTTGCCGAAAAAGAGGATCTTGCCGCCGCCCTTCAGGCTGTCGACACAGGCATCGACCAGGCGCGCAAACGGACCCGCCAGCGCACCGCGCGTGGCGGCAACCACAGCCTCGTGCTGGTCGAACTCGGAAGCAAAGAAGCGGGCAAGGTCCATGGATGCGGGGTCCTGCGTCGGGTCGTACGTCCTAGCGCCCGCCGATTGCAACGGTCAAGCTGCGTGGGTGGGCGGATCGGCAAACAGCGGCAGCAGCGTCGCGGCCTGCAGCGTATCGCGGGCACGCAGCACCGCATAGTCCGGCGCGGCCTCGGCCATGGCGCGCGCGGCCTCTTCTCCATCGTAGCCCTGTCCCAGGAAGATGCCGCCGGCCAGGCCCGCGCGATGCCCCGCAGCCATATCGGTTGCACGGTCACCCAGGATCCAGGACCGGCCCAGATCGAGATCGAGGGCGCGCGCGGCGGCCAGCAACATGCCGGGGTTGGGCTTGCGCGTGGGGTGGTCGGGGTGACGCCAGGGCGCCCTGCCCTGCGGGTGAAAGGGCGCGGCCATGACCGCGTCCCAGAACGCCCCCTCGGCCTTGAGGCGGCGGGCGATCTCGTCCTGCACGGCGGCGAAATCGGCCCAGCCGTAGAGGCCGCGGGCGATGCCCGACTGGTTGGTGACGATCACAACGGCGATGCCGGCCTGGTTGGCGCGGGCGATCATCCCGGCAACCCCGGGGCACAGGGCCACCTTCTCGACCTCGCAGAGGTATTCCACCTCGTCGACGACGACCCCGTCGCGGTCGAGAAAGAGGGCTGGACGGGGGCCGCCGGATTCGGAAACGATTTCGCACCAGGCGCCATCCTCGCCCAGCGGCCAGTCGCCGCTCATGGCGTGGCAAGAAAGCTGCGTTCTTCTCCGGCCAGCACCAGGGCGGTCAGCACGCCGGTGGCAAAGGCCCCGGTATCGATACCGATGCGGTTGGCCGCCACCACGGGCTGCGTTTCGATGGAGTGGCCGTGGACCACGACCTTGCCGAAGGGTTTGCGGTGCTGCAGGAACTCATCGCGGATCCACATGAGGTCCTGCGCATTCTGCGCCTCCAGCGCCACGCCCGGACGCACGCCGGCATGGCAGAAGTAGTAGTCGCCCTCGGTGAACCACAACCTGAGGCCGGCGAGCAGATCGCGGTGGCTGTCGGGCATGTTGTTCCTCAGGCGCTGCTGGATGTAATCCAACCGCTCGACACCCTCAGGTGGCGTGCCGAAAACGTCGACGCCGTAGGAATAAAGCGTCGCATCGCCACCAAAGCCCATCCAGGACACACCGATCGCGGTATCATCGAGGAACTGCAACATGGCGTCCTCGTGGTTGCCCTTGAGCAGGATACGCTCCAGCCCGTCCCGGGGCGGGTCGATCAGGCGGTCGAGCACCTGGCGCGATTCCAGGCCGCGATCGACATAATCGCCCAGATAGATCAAAAGCTTGCGCGATTGCGGCCGCGCGGCGGCATCTTCGGCGATCTTGCCGTGCAGCCGATCAAGCAGATCGACGCGCCCGTGGATGTCGCCGACGGCGTAGATCACGCAGTCGCCGGGCAGCGACGGCGCGGGGGCGCTGGGACGCGATGAGAAGAGGCGGCGCAACATGATGCGGTTGTGGCAGTTACCCTGGTGCCTGTCTCCTACATAAGCACTGGTGAGGCGGAAGCCAAATATCCGGGATGGCGGACGGTTCCACGGGCTTGACAACATCGCCCCGATGCCCGAAGCGCTGAGCCCGAACAAGCGGAGTGGACATGGACCGCAGTGATCGTGTTTTTGTTGCCGGACACCGGGGCATGGTGGGTTCGGCCATCGTGCGCCGGCTGGAATCGGAGGGATTCTCCGACGTCGTGACCGCAGGGCGCGACAGCGTCGATCTGACCCGCCAGGCCGAAACCGAAACCTGGTTTGCCGAGCACAAGCCCGACGCGGTGGTGCTGGCCGCGGCCAGGGTCGGCGGCATCCTCGCCAACGACAGCTTTCCTGCCGATTTCATCCGCGACAACCTGCAGATAGAGGTCAACGTCATCGACGCGGCCTGGCGCGCGGGCGTGAAAAAGCTGCTGTTCCTGGGTTCCTCCTGCATCTATCCGCGCGATGCCGCCCAGCCGATGCGCGAGGACGCCCTGCTGACCGGTCCCCTGGAACCGACCAACCAGTGGTATGCCATCGCCAAGATCGCCGGCATCAAGATGTGCCAGGCCTATCGCCGCCAGCACGGCTTCGACGCCATCTGCGTGCAGCCGACCAATGTCTACGGCCCGGCCGACAACTACGACCTGAAAAGCTCCCACGTCGTGGCGGCGCTCATCCGCAAGTTCCACGAGGCCAAGGCCTCCGGCGCCGGCGAGGTGGTGGTCTGGGGCACCGGCAAGCCGTTCCGCGAATTCATCCATGTCGACGATCTGGCCGATGCCTGCGTCTTCCTGCTTGAGAACTACAGCAGTGAGGAGATCGTCAACATCGGCACCGGCCAGGAGGTTTCGATCGGCGAATTCGCGGCGATCGTGGCCCGTGTGGTGGGTTTCGAGGGCGAGATCGTCTATGACACCTCCAAGCCCGACGGTACGCCCCGCAAGCTGATGGACAGCGCCCGGCTGGCAGGCCTGGGCTGGCGCCCCTCGATCGGTCTGGAGGCCGGTCTGGGCCAGGCCTATGGCTGGTTTCTCGAGAACGTGGCAGGAGCAACGCGCCGATGAGCAGCAACGCAAACAGTGAGCCCAAACGCGCTCTGGTCACCGGAATCACGGGCCAGGACGGCTCCTATCTGGCCGAGCTGCTGCTGTCCAAGGGCTACCATGTCCATGGCATCGTGCGCCGGGCCAGCCTGTTCAACACCGAGCGCATCGATCACCTCTACCGCGACCCGCACGAGAGCGGCGCGCGCCTGTTCGGCCACTACGGCGACCTGACCGATGCCTCGTGCCTGGCCCGCCTGATCGAGGACGTAAAGCCCGACGAGGTCTACAACCTGGGCGCCCAGTCCCACGTCCGCGTCAGCTTCGACATGCCCGAATACACCCATGACGTCGTCGCCATGGGCACCCTGCGCCTGCTCGATGCGGTGCGCGACCATGTCGCGCGCACCGGCCGCCAGGTGCGCTTCTATCAGGCCGGTTCCTCCGAGATGTTCGGCGCTGCGCCCGCGCCCCAGGACGAAAACACGCCGTTTTACCCGCGCAGCCCCTATGCGGTGGCCAAGGTCGCGGCCCATTGGCACGGCATCAACCACCGCGAATCCTACGGCCTGTTCGTGTGCAACGGCATCCTGTTCAACCACGAGAGCCCGCGCCGCGGCGAGACCTTCGTCACGCGCAAGATCACGCGCGCCCTGGGCCGCATCCGCGAAGGCCTGCAGGACAAGCTCTATCTGGGCAACCTGGACGCCCGGCGCGACTGGGGTTTTGCCGGCGACTATGTCGATGCGATGTGGCGCATGCTGCAGCAGGACCAGCCCGGCGACTATGTCGTGGCCACCGGCGAGAGCTACAGCGTACGGGATTTCCTCGAGACCGCCTTTTCGCTGGCCGGGCTCGACTGGAAGCAACATGTCGAGTTCGATCCGCGCTACCTGCGCCCGGCCGAGGTCGATCATCTGGAAGGCGACGCCACGCGCACCCGCGAGGCGCTGGGCTGGAAGCCGCAGACCGACTTCAAGACCCTGGTCGGCATGATGGTCGAGCACGACCACGACCTGGCGCGGCGCGAGCGCTCCCTGGTCGATGCCGGGCACGACATCCACACCAGCGGCCAGGATTGACTCAGGTTCTGCCTGAGTGGGGGGAGAAGAGCATGACACGGAGCAATGATGAGGACCTGGCGGCGGTGATCGCCCTGGCCCGTACCTACTACCGCGCCATGTTCGACGGCGACGGCGCAACCCTGCGGCAGATCTTCGATGCCCGCGCGCCGGTCGTGGGCACCTTCGACGGCACCTTCATGTGGCAGTCGCTGGAAGACTTCATCACCGAAACCGAGGAGTCGATCGGCAAGCACGGCACCGCCGAAAGCACGATCGACAGCCTGCAGGTGATCGGCGACACGGCCACGGTCGCGGTCGGCGGCCGCTACTGGGAGCGCTGGTTCGTTGATCAGCTCGCCATGGTCAAAACCGGGGACTCCTGGCGGATCATTGCCAAGACCTTCCACGTGACGCCCGCCGCGTGAGACCGCGCCGGATCTGCACGGCATGACGCGCATTCTGGTCACCGGCGGTGCAGGCTTCATCGGCTCGCACCTGTGCCGGCGCCTGCTGGCGCAGGGCCACACGGTGATCTGCGCCGACAACTTCCGCACCAGCGCGGCCGAGAGCATCGCCGAACTCGACGACGATCCGGCCTTTTCCTTCCTGCATCACGACGTGACGCAGCCGCTGCATGTCGAGGCCGAGCAGATCTACAACCTGGCCTGCCCGGCGAGCCCCATCCATTACCAGAACGATCCCGTCGCCACACTCAAGACCAGTGTTCTGGGCACCCTCAACGTGCTGGAACTGGCGCGCGCGACCGGGGCGCGGGTGCTGCAGGCCTCGACCTCCGAGGTTTACGGCGATCCCCAGATCCACCCCCAGCACGAGGGCTACTGGGGCCACGTCAATCCGATCGGGCCGCGCGCCTGCTACGACGAGGGCAAGCGCGCCGCAGAGACCCTGATGTGCGACTATCACCGCCAGCACGGCAGCGAGATCCGGATCGCCCGCATCTTCAACACCTACGGTCCGCGCATGCACTGGGACGACGGCCGCGTCGTCTCCAACTTCATCATCCAGGCGCTGCACGATGAGGCCATCACCATCGGCGGCGACGGCAGCCAGTCGCGCTCGTTCTGCTACGTCTCGGACTTGGTCGAGGGGCTGATCGCGCTGATGAACGTCACGGGGCCGGATGCCGACCGCCCGGTCAACCTGGGCAATACCCACGAAGTCTCGATCCGCGACCTGGCCCTGCGCATCATCGCGCTGACCGGTTCGGCCTCCGTGCTGGAGAGCATCCCCCTGCCGACCGACGACCCGCGCCAGCGCCAGCCCGATATCGCCCGCGCGGAAGCGCTGCTCGGCTGGTCGCCCCGGGTCACCCTGGAGGAGGGCCTCAAGGCGACCATCGTCGATTTCCGCGCACGCAAGGTGTTGCGCGACGCTTGAGCCAGGTGCGTCCTAGAGGTAACCGCCGTCCCGAAGATAGGCGATCACCTGATCGGCCAGTTCCTCGACCGCATGATCGGCGGTCTTCAGCACGACCTCGGGATCCTCGGGCGCCTCGTATTCGGAATCGATGCCCGTGAAGTTCTTGATCTGGCCGGCGCGCGCCTTCTTGTAGAGCCCCTTGGGATCGCGCTGCTCGCACAGCTCCAGGGGCGTGTCGACGAAGACCTCGATGAACTCGCCGTCGTCCACCATGTCGCGCGCCATGCGGCGCTCGTCGCGGAAGGGCGAGATGAAGGAAACCAGCACGATCAGGCCGGAATCGACGAACAGGCGGGAGACTTCGGCAACGCGGCGGATGTTCTCGACCCGGTCGGCGTCGGTGAAGCCCAGATCCTTGTTGAGACCGTGGCGCACGTTGTCGCCGTCCAGGATGTAGCTGTGGCGGCCCATGGCCAGCAGCTTCTTTTCCACCGCATTGGCCGCGGTCGACTTGCCCGAACCCGAAAGCCCAGTGAACCACAGGATGCATGGCTTCTGGTTCTTCTGGGCGGCGCGGACATTCTTGTCGACCTCCAGCTCGTGCCACGTCAGGTTCGTCGCCCTGCGCAGGGCGAAGTCGATCATGCCCACGCCCACCGTGGTGTTGGTGAAGCGGTCGATCAGGATGAAGGCGCCGGTCTCGCGAACCTCCCGGTAGGGGTCGAAGGCAATAGGCTGGTCGAGCGCGATGTTGCAATGGGCAACCTCGTTGAGCTCCAGCGTCTTGGCCGCGATATGCTCCATGGTGTTGACGTTGACCTTGTAGCGCAGGTCCGTGACCTGGGCGGTCACCGTGCGGGCGCCGATCTTCAGCAGGTACTGCCGTTCGGGCAGCAACGCCTCCTCGTGCATCCACAGCAGGTGGCAGGCGAACTGGTCGGTGTGACCGGGCCGGGCGTCGCTCGCGGCAATGATGTCGCCGCGGCTGACGTCAACCTCATCGGCCAGCGTCAGGGTGACCGACTGCCCGGCAATGGCGAGATCGAGATCGCCGTCATAGGTGACGATGCGCTCGACCGTGGAGGGCTTTTCGGAAGGGCAGACGACAATGGCGTCACCGGGGCGCACCGTGCCCGAGACGATGGTGCCGGCAAAGCCGCGGAAGTCGAGATTGGGGCGGTTGACCCACTGCACCGGCATACGGAACGGGCCGCCGGCGGCATCGCTGGAGACATCGGTGGTCTCCAGCACGTCCATCAGGGTCGGGCCCTTGTACCAGCCGAGCTCGGGGGGACGATCAAAGACGTTGGCGCCTGTCAGCGCAGAAACCGGAATGCAGGAGATCTCGCCGAAGCCCAGGTCCTTGGCGAACTCCCGGTAGTCGGCGACGATCGCGTCGAAGATGCCCTGGTCCCAGCCGACAAGGTCCATCTTGTTGACCGCCAGCACGACGTGACGCAGGCCCAGCAGGCTGACGATGAAGCTGTGGCGGCGGGTCTGTGTCAGCACGCCCTTGCGCGCGTCGATCAGGATGACGGCGAGTTCGGCCGTGGAGGCGCCGGTCGCCATGTTGCGGGTGTACTGCTCGTGGCCGGGCGTGTCGGCGACGATGAACTTGCGCTTGTCGGTGGAGAAGAAGCGGTAGGCGACATCGATGGTGATGCCCTGTTCGCGCTCGGCCTGCAGGCCGTCGACGAGCAGCGCAAGGTCGATCTCGCCGCCCTGGGTGCCGACCTTCTTGGAATCGGCGGTGACGGCGGCGAGCTGATCCTCGAAGATCAGCTTGGAATCGAACAGCAGGCGCCCGATCAGGGTCGACTTGCCGTCATCGACGCTGCCGCAGGTGATGAACCGCAGCAGGTCCTTTTCCTCCTGGGACTTCAGGTAGGCATGGATGTCCTGCGCAATGAGGTCGCTCTGGTGGGCCATCAGAAGTAGCCCTCCTGCTTCTTCTTTTCCATGGAACCCGCGGAGTCATGGTCGATCGCCCGGCCCTGGCGCTCCGAGGTGCGGGTGAGCAGCATTTCCTGGATGACGGCCGGCAGCGTATCGGCGCTCGATTCCACCGCGCCGGTCAGCGGGTAGCAGCCCAGGGTGCGGAAGCGCACCATCTTCATTTCGGGCGTCTCGCCGGGTTCCAGCGGCATGCGCTCGTCCACGACCATGATCAGCATGCCGTCGCGCCTCACCACGGGGCGCGGCGCCGACAGGTAGAGCGGCACGATGGGGATGTTCTCAAGGTAGATGTATTGCCAGATGTCGAGCTCGGTCCAGTTCGAGATCGGGAAGACGCGGATCGATTCACCCTTGTTGACCCGCGTGTTGTAAACGCGCCAGAGCTCGGGCCGCTGGTTCTTGGGGTCCCAGCGGTGGGTCTTGGTGCGGAAGGAGAAAATGCGCTCCTTGGCGCGCGACTTTTCCTCGTCGCGCCGGGCGCCGCCGAAGGCGGCATCGAAGCCGTACTTGTCGAGCGCCTGCTTGAGGCCCTGGGTCTTCATGACGTCGGTGTGGACCGACGAGCCATGGGTGAAGGGCCCCACGCCCTGGGCCAGGCCCTCCTGGTTGATGTGCACGATCAGATCCATGCCGATCTCGTCGGCCATGCGATCGCGGAAGTCGTACATCTCCTTGAACTTCCAGGTCGTGTCGACGTGCATCAGCGGGAACGGCGGCGGCGCGGGATAAAACGCCTTGCGCGCCAGGTGCAGCATCACCGAGCTGTCCTTGCCGATGGAATAGAGCATCACCGGCTTGGCAAACGAGGCCGCGACCTCGCGCATGATGTGGATCGACTCCGCCTCAAGCTGGCGCAGATGGGTGAGATGGGGCGTGTGGGTCATGACGATGCTGCACGGTGTTGAAGGTTTCACAAGGGCGCCACGTCCGGAGCCGTCGGTGCTACGCGCCGGGGACGCCGAACCTCACGCCGTCCATGTTGCCGCTGCTGCGACTGGTAACAGCCCCGCTATTAACAGACAGCGCAGCATGGACGCTAGGGCAAAGGCCCTTAAAGAGGCCGTTGCCGCTGATGGCGGCCACATGATGATTGCCCGGCCCGCGGCCCCCACCCTAGACTGCGCCAGCGGCCGCCGCGCAGCGGAGCGGGTCTGCTGACCCCTTGAGCACAATCCCTTTCGCGATGGCGATGCCGTTCCGGGCGTTGGTGCATGTTCGGGTCCCTTGAGAGGCCATGGTCCCGGCCGGTTGTCAGAGGTTTCATGCGTATCGTTGTGCACGACTATTCGGGCCACGCCTTTCCGGTGCAACTCAGCCGCTGGCTGGCCTCTTGCGGCCACGATGTGCTGCATCTCTATTCGGCCGACATCGAATCGCCGCGCGGACGTCTGGCGCTCGCCCAGGACGACCCCCCGACCCTGACCATCGAGGCGGTATCGGTTGGGCGGGCCGTGCCCAAGTATTCCCTGGTGCAGCGTTATCTGCAGGAACAGGGCTTTGCGGCGCGACTTTCGCGCCGAATCCGCGCCTTTGCGCCCGAGGCGATCATTTCCGGCAATGCGCCGATCAACATACAACAGCGCTTGCGCAAGGACTTCCGCGATCTGCCCTTTGTCTTCTGGGTTCAGGATATCTACTCCATCGCCCTGCGCCACTACCTTGGCCGAAAACTGCCCCTGGGGGCACGCGCGATTGCCGCCTGGTTCGGCCACGTCGAGTTCGGCACCATGCGGCGCAGCGACGGCGTCATCGTCATCACCGAGGATTTCCGGACCATTCTGTGCAACCACGGCGTGGCCGATGCGCGGATCGCAACGATACCCAATTGGGCGCCCCTGGCCGAACTGCCCGAACATCCAAGGGACAATGCCTGGGCGCGCGAGGCGGGCCTGGTCGGCAGGTTCATCTATCTCTATTCCGGCACCCTGGGGCTCAAGCACGATCCCGGTTGCCTTGTCGATCTGGCGCGCAGCCTGTCGGACGACGACGGGGCGGCCGTGGTGGTGATCTCCCAGGGGCTGGGCCGGAGGATGCTGGAAGAGGCCCGCGCGCAGCATGGCCTGGCGAATCTCCACCTTCTGGACTATCAGCCCTTCGAGCGGGTGCCCGAGGTGCTGGCCAGCGCCGATGTCCTTCTCGCCCTGCTTGAACCGGAGGCAAGCGCCCTGTCGGTGCCTTCCAAGGTGCTGACTTACCTCACGGCCGGACGGGCGATCCTGGGCATGATCCCGCCCGAGAACCAGGCGGCACAGATGGTCGTGTCCGCCGGTGCCGGCATCATGGTGCCGCCCGGCGACAAGAAGCGCTTTGTCGAGGAGGCGCACCGGATGCGGCT
>CALGGB010000110.1 GCA_937880925.1 uncultured Rhodospirillaceae bacterium
GGTTGGTGGCAAACAGGATTCTCGCCACCTTGCGCTCCGAGGGGGTGAGCTCGCTGGTGCGCTGGTGGATCAACTCGCCCAGCGTCGTGCGCGGGCTGGCTGCGGTCGCGGTGGCCATGTAACAAGCGTTACAGACCGCGTTGAAACGGTCAATGCTGAAACGATTGTCTTGACGCGCGATCAGACCGCTTCCTAAGCTTTGACCAAGGTGGTCAGTTAAGACCAAGGGGGGTTGCGCCGCGGTGAGTCACATCGACGGACAAACGGGCAAGAGCGGTCGCGGCACGGCCGGGTTCGTCGCTTCAGGCACGCTGGCCGGGAGTGCGCTGCTGTTCGTGCCCATCGCGATCTTCTCCCTGGTCGCCTGGCAGACCTTCGGATCGGCGCCCCAGGGCACGGTCACCCACTTCCTGATCATCACGATCGCCGTGCTGGGTTTCAGCGTGTTCACCGGTAACACCGGTGTGGTGAGCTTTGGTCATGCCGCATTCATGGGGCTGGCCGCCCATATCACCGGCGTGCTGACCATGCCCGTGGCCCAGAAGGGCGTGTTTCTTCCCGACCTGCCGCCCTGGCTTGCCGGTGTGGAAATGAACTTCCTGTTGGCGGGCCTGATCGCCCTGGTCATCGTCACGGTGATCGCCTTTGTGATCGGTATTCCCATTGCGCGCCTTGGCGGGGCCTCGGCCTCCATCGCGACCCTGGGCCTGCTGATCATTGTCTATGGCGTCATCGTCGGTGCGCGCGACTACACGCGTGGCAGCCAGGCGCTGATCGGCGTGCCCAAGACAGTCGACATTCCCGTTGCCCTGATCTTCCTCGGCGTCGCCATCCTCCTGGCCCGTATCTTCCGTGATTCCCTGCCCGGTCTGGAACTGCGCGCCATGCGCGAGGATGAGCCGGCAGCGCGTGCCATCGGCGTAAACGTGCAGGGCAGGCGGCTTCTGGCCTGGACGGTCAGCGCCGCCATTGCCGCTCTGGCAGGTGTCCTGCTGGCCCATTTCCTGGGCGTCTATTCGCCCAAGGAGTTCTACTTCCAGATCACCTTCGCCATCTTGGTGATGCTGATTGCCGGTGGCATGACCAGTGTTTCAGGCGCCGTGGTGGGCGCCGTTCTGGTCACCGTGCTGATCGATGTCCTGCGCGGCGTCGAAGAGAACATCAACGCCAACTGGTTCAGCGAGCCCACGGTGTTCGGGCTGACCGATATCGGTCTCAGTCTGGCGATCCTGGCCGTGCTGTTCTGGCGGCGCGACGGCCTGTTCGGGTTCTGGGAGATCGAGGAGCTGTGGGGCGGCTGGCGGCGCTGGTTCGGTTTGCGCGCGCCCTCGGAAGTGGCACCCAGCCAGGCATCGCGGATCGATCAGGGCGGCGCACTGAAGATCGAAAACGTCGCCAAGGCTTTCGGCGGCCTGCGCGCGGTGGATGGCGCCAATCTGGAACTTCGGCCCGGCGAGATCGTCGGCCTGATCGGACCCAACGGTTCGGGAAAGACGACCCTGCTGGGCTGCATCTCCGGTGCGCTCGATCTGACGGCGGGCAAGGTGGTGCTCGACGGCACGGACATCTCCGATCTTCCTGCACACAGGATCGCACGGCGCAGGGTGGGGCGGACCTTCCAGAACATCCGCCTGTTTGCCCACCTCACCGTCATCGAGAATGTGAAGGCCGCACTGGCCGCCAGCGGTACGCGGCTTGCGCCCGGAGCCATGGATGCGCGTGCGCGCGCACTCCTCAACGAACTGGGTATCGCTTCCTATGCCCCTCGGCGCGCGGGAACGCTGGCCTACGGCTTGCAGCGGCGTCTTGAGATTGCCCGCGCCCTGGCGCTGGAGCCGCGCTACCTGCTGCTTGATGAGCCGGCGGCGGGCATGAACGAAACCGAATCCGACGAGCTGCTGGGCATTCTTGGTCACCTGCGCGAAAGCAGGGGGCTGGGGCTGCTGGTCGTCGATCACGACCTGCGTCTGATCATGCGGCTGTGCGACCGCGTGGTTGTTCTCAACCGCGGGCAGGTCATCGCGGAAGGCGTCCCCGGCGAGGTTCAGGCCAACCCGGACGTCATCGAAGCCTATCTGGGCAAACGAAGGGCGGCGACACGCACAACCTCCGCCCCACCACTGGGAGACTGAAACCATGTCACGATCCAATTGGCTGAAGACGACCGCCATGACGGCGGCGTTGGCCGGCGCCGTGTTCGCCTCGGGCACGGCCGCGGCCGAGAACTTCAAGGTCGGTTATGCCGGCGGCTTCACGGGTTATCTGGCACCCTACGATCAGCCCTCGCTGAAGGGCGTGCAGCTTGCCATCGACGAGATCAATGCGGCGGGCGGCATCGGCGGCACCATGCCGATCGAGCTGATCGTCAAGGATACGCGCTCCGACACGGCGCAGGCCGCGGTTGTGGCCCAGGAACTGGTCGATGATGGCGTCAGCGTCATGATCGTTTCCTGCGATGTCGATCCGGCCGTGGCCAGCGGAGTCATCGCCCAGGCGGCCGAGATTCCCTCGGTCAGTTCCTGCGCCTCGACGCCGACCCTGCCGGCCGCCGTCGGCCCCTACATGTTCTCCAACTACACGGCAGACAATCTGCAGGCCACGGTTCTGGCGAGCTATGCCCGCGAGCAGGGCCTGGAGAACGCCTATGTCCTGCTGTCGCGCGATACGCCCTACACCGAGAAGCTGCCAGAGTACTTCGCGGAGGTCTTTGCGGCGATGGGCGGCAATGTCGTGGCCGTCGGCGAATTCACCATCGGCCAGCAGGACTTCTCGGCTGAAGTCACGAACATCAAGGGGCTGGATCCCCAGCCTGACGTGATCATGACGGCTGCCTACGAGCCCGACTTCCCGGCGTTCCTGAAGCAGCTTCGTGCGGCAGGCATCACCGCGCAGGTCCTGGGTTCGGACGGCATTGATTCGCCGACCACATTCGGCCTGGGCGATGTCGCCGAGGGCGTCGTCTTCTCCAACGCCGGTTTCCCCTCGGAAGGCAGTCCGCTGGCAGCCTACGAGGCGGCATACGAGGCCAAGTACGGTGAGCCCAACGACACGGTCTTCACCGCCACGGGTTACGACGCGATGCTCGTCATTGCTGCGGCAGTGGAAGCGGCCGGTTCGACCGACGGTGCCGCGATCCGCGATGCCTGGGACAATCTCGAGAACGTCCAGGTTGCCACCGGCACGATGACCTACAAGGGCCAGAACCGCGTTCCGGTCCGCGTCGTGGCGCTCAACCAGGTGTCGGGCGGCGAGCGTGTGCACGTCGGCGACTTCACGCCCGATCCCTCGCAGATCCCGGCCCCGTGAGCAACGAGGCCGCTCTTTTGTCGGTCGAGGGACTGGTCGTCCGCTACGGCGCCATTGAAGCCGTGCGGGGGGCCGACCTCTCGGTCCGACAAGGCGAGATCGTCACTCTTCTCGGCGCCAATGGCGCCGGGAAGAGCTCGATCCTCAACGCGATCATGGGGCTTGTCCCCGTGGCCGGGGGCAGGGTCGTGCTCGAAGGCAACGACGTTGGCGGCGAGCCGCCCGAGAAGATCGTGCGGCGCGGCATGACGCTGACCCCGGAGGGGCGCCGCGTCTTTGCCAACCTTACCGTTGCCGAGAACCTATCCATCGGAGCTGCCACGCGCCGCGACCGCGCCGAGGTCGAGGCGACGCGCAGCGACATGCTGGAACTGTTTCCCATTCTTGCCGAACGGCGCGATCAGCTTGCTGGCACCCTTTCGGGCGGCGAGCAGCAGATGCTGGCGATCGCCCGCTCGATGATGTCCCAGCCCAAGATCGTGCTGCTGGACGAACCTTCGCTCGGCCTGGCGCCCCAGATCGTGGATACGATTTTTGAGCTGATCGTGCGCCTGCGCGACCGCGGCGCAACGATCCTGCTGGTCGAACAGAACGTGGAACTGGCCCTGGAGATTGCCGACCGCGGCTATGTTCTGGCAAGCGGCGCCATCGCGCTGGAGGGCAGTGCCCGCGAACTCTCCGCCTCGGGCGACGTCGAGCGCGCCTACATGGGCGCACATTAGGAGCCGGCCGTGGATGTAGTCGTCCAGCAAACCGTCAACGCCCTGGCCCTGGGGGGCACCTATGCGCTGCTCGCGCTGGGCCTTGCCATGGTCTTCAGTGTGCTCGGCCTCATCAACTTCGCCCATGGCGAGCTGATGACGGTGACCGGCTACGCCATGTACTTCGTTCTGACCGCAGGCCTGCCCTTCGAGATTGCGGTGCTGGTCGGCATTGTCGCCGCCATCGCCACGGCGATGCTGATGGAGCGTGTCGCCTTTCGCCCGGTGCGTAACGCGGGTACGGCAACCATGCTGCTCACCAGCTTTGCCGTCAGCACCATCCTGCACATGCTGTTCCAGAACCTGATTTCGGCACGGCCCAAGGCGCTGCCGGTGCCCGACTGGATGATCGGCGCGCTCAATATCGCCGGCTTCGACATCGGCGTGATCCAGCTCATGTCGATCAGCGCCACCGCCTTGCTGCTGTTCGCGCTGACCGTATTCCTGCGCCGCTCCACCCTGGGTATCGCCATGCGCGCGGCCTCGCTGGATTTCCCGGTCACGCGCCTGATGGGGATCAACGCCAACATGGTGATCTCCACGGCCTTTGCGATCTCGGGCCTGCTGGCCGGTGTCGCAGGTGTTCTCTGGCTTGCCCAGCGTGGCTCTGTCGATCCGCTGATGGGCTTCCTGCCGGTGCTGAAGGCCTTCATTGCGGTTGTTCTGGGCGGCCTGGGAAGTCTTTCCGGCGCGGTCCTGGGCGGCTTCACGCTGGCGTTCATCGAGGTCGCCCTGCGCGCCTTCCTGCCCGATGACTGGCTGCCGTTCCGGGAATCGATCGCCCTGGCGCTGGTCATCCTGCTTCTTCTGGTGCGCCCGGAGGGTCTGCTCGGGCGCAAGGAAGCGATCCGTTAGGAGGCTCTCGTATGGCCAATTCACTGCTTGAGCGCGATGCGCGTGTGCTTGCCGGTGTCGGCAAGCTGCGGACTTATCCGCTGACCATCAGGAATGCGCGGGGCAACCGCCTGATCGAGGAAGATGGCCGCGAGGTGCTGGACCTTTCGGGCGCAGCCGGTGCGGCCCTGCTGGGCTACGGCCATCCAGCCGTGATCGCGGGTGCGCAGCGCGGCTTCACGGAATGTGCCAGCGCCTCGGATATGTTCGGTGCCTCGGAGGCGGCGGTGTCGCTCGCCGAGGACCTGCTGACCCTGTGTCCGTTCGCCACCGACCACAAGGTGTGGTTCGGTCACAGCGGCTCGGATGCCAACGACATGGTGATGCGCGCGGTGCAGGCCGCGACGGGTCGCCGCCGGTTTCTCAGCTTCTACGGCGCCTACCACGGCGGCGTTTCGGGTTCGATGTCGGTGTCGAGCCATCCCAGCCAGATGCACAGCCTGCCGCGTGCCGGGCTGGTGCAGATCCCCTATGCCAACCCCTATCGCCCGATCGGTGGCGGCGATGCCGCACAGGCGGTGTTCGACCAACTCGACTTCCTGTTTTCCTGCGGGGCTCCACCGGAAGACATCGGCGCGCTGTTTATCGAACCGTTGCAGTCGGACGGGGGCATGATCGTGCCGCCGCCGGGTTTTCTTGCCGAGCTTGTGGCCCGCTGCC
>CALGGB010000111.1 GCA_937880925.1 uncultured Rhodospirillaceae bacterium
ATTCGATCTCCACTGTCTGGTCGTGCTTGCCAAGGCGCATGATCGAACCCTTGCCGAACGCCCGTTCGATCTGGCTCAGCGCCGCGTCCAGTGCCTTGTCGCGCTCCATGCCGCTTCCCTGTCCTTCAACAACCCGCAACGCCGAATTGGCCGCCATCGTCCCTCTCCTTATTCCACATGCACCACGGTCGGTGCAACGAAGGACGCTTGTACAGGCTTTGTTCTCCTTTGACAAGAACCCAATGAGAACAAATGCGCATCGAATGTGAAACCCTACACATCACCAGCGCCGCGCCGCGCCTGGGCCAGAACCGCGGCAACACGGCTGGCGAGCTGATCGAGTCCAAAGGGTTTGGGCAGGAAATTGGCGCTTTCGAGCACATCGGCGCCCGCGGCGTCCTCGGAATAGCCCGAAATGAAGATCACCGCCATGTCCGGGGCTGCCTCGCGCACTCGTTCCGCCAGTTCCGGGCCGGACATGCCAGGCATGACGACATCGGTGATCAGCAACTCGAACGGTCCCTCCGCCGAGGTCATGGCTTCCAGGGCCGCCTCGGGGCCGTCAGCCTCGACGACCCGGTGGCCACGGCTGCGCAGGGCGGTGGCGGCAAAGGTGCGCACCGCGGTCTCGTCCTCCACCAGCAGGATGGCAGCACCCGCACTGCTGGTCTCGGTGGCGGGCGGCGCGGTCTCGGCAAGGCTGGCGAGCTCTGAGGGATCGAGCCGGGGCAGCCAGATACGGAAGATGGTGCCCTGCCCCACCGTGCTCTCGAGCTCCAGGAAACTCTCGTTCTGCTCGACGATGCCAAACACGGTCGAAAGGCCAAGGCCGGTGCCGCGCCCGACTTCCTTGGTCGTGAAAAAGGGCTCGAAGATCTTCTCGGCCAGGTCCTCCTCGATTCCCGTGCCCTCGTCGGCAACCTCCAGAACGACATACTGTCCCCGCGCCATGACGCCGTTGATGGTCCTGCGCGGTTCCTCGACACGGGCATTGAAGGTGGCGATGCGGATCTTGCCGCCATCGGGCATGGCGTCGCGCGCGTTGAGCACCAGATTGGTAACGATCTGCTCGATCTGGCTCTGGTCCATGCGCACGAAACCCAGGTCCTTGTCGTGCCGGACATGCAGTTCGATGCGCTCGCCGATCAGACGGCGCAGCAGGGCAAGCAGATCGCTCACCGTGCCCGAAAGGCGCAGAACACGGGGTCTGGGCCTCTGGCGCCGCGAGAACGCGAGCAACTGGCGCACCAGGGCCGCGGCCCGCGTGGCGTCCTGGCGGATCTGCATGATCGCGCCAAAGCTGGGATCGCCCGGGGGATGGCGCACCAGCAGCAGGTCGCAGAAGCCGGTGATGGCGGTGAGAATGTTGTTGAAGTCGTGCGCCACGCCGCCGGCAAGCTGGCCCACGGCCTGCAGCTTCTGGGACTGCTCGAACTGTGCTTCCAGGTTGCGCCGCTGGGTGGCGTCGATGATGTGGAGAATGGCGCCCTCGGCCGCCTCGCCGGTGCGCTTGAGGCCCGAGAAGTAAACCGTGGCGGCACGGTCGCCCTCACCGGCCAGACGCACATCCAGCGGCTGGTCGACATCGCCCCCCTGGCCGACATCGGCCAGGCGCCGGATCAGCGGCCTGCGGTCCTCGCTGGCAACGATATCGGCCAGGAAGGCGCCGGGCCGTATCGCGCCGGGGCGCCCGGCGATACGCCGGAACGCGCGGTTGCCGGTCACGATCCGCCCCCCGGCATCGACCTGCACGATGGCAACGGACGCCCCCTCCAGCAGACGTATCCAGGTCGCAGCCAGCGCCGATGCAGGCCCTGCCGAAACCGCCTCCGGAAAGGGACGGTTTCGCCAGACCAGGCCCCATGCCAGACCTTCCCGCGTTTCCTGATCGGCGACATGCAGGCTGACGAGGCGGCCGTCGGCGTGGCGAACACCGATCGCGTCACCGCCCGTGCGCTGACCATCGCTGCGCCTTGCCAGGGCGCGCGCAATGGCCCGCCGCGCCTGGGGCTGGTCACGGTCATAGCCCAGCCAGCGCAGCAGCGTGGCATTGGCGAACCGTACGTCGCCATCGCCATCACACAGATAGGTGCCGACCTCGCCGCCGGTCAGGGCGTCGAACAGGGGCTGGGGCATGTCGCGCGCCTGGGAACGCGCGGTGAGGATGATGAAGCTGACCGAAAGGATACCCAGACCGGCCACGATGCCCGCGCCGATCACGGCCCACAGCTCTCCCGCCGGCCCGCGCAGAGCAAAAAAGGCGCCCGCCGCACCGCCCAGAAACAGCACGGCGTTGACCATGGCGATGCGCAGGGCGGCACGGCGCCGGCGATGCACCCGCTCCTGGTGCTGTTCGCCGCCTTCCGGGCTCGCTCGGAAATCGCTCATGCATGCCGCCGGGTCATGGTGCCGCCTTGGCCCATCATCGCCCCTTCAAACGCATCGGGGGAAGCCGCATGACGGCTTCCCCCGTGATTCGATGGCTTGCGGTCAACGCCGCCGGCCTCAGTCGTCGCGATAGACGCGCTCGCGGCGCTCGTGGCGCTCCTGGGCTTCCAGGCAGAGGGTGGCGATCGGCCGGGCTTCCAGGCGTTTGACGCCGATCGGCTCGCCGGTTTCCTCGCAATAGCCGTAGGTGCCGTCCTCGATGCGGCGCAGGGCCTCGTCGATCTTGGAGATCAGCTTGCGCTCACGGTCGCGGGTGCGCAGCTCGATCGAACGGTCCGTCTCGGTCGAGGCGCGGTCGGCCAGATCGGGCTGGGCCGAGGTCTCTTCCTGAAGGTGGCGGATGGTCTGCGAGGAATCCTGGAGGAGTTCATCCTTCCAGGCGAGCAGCTTCTTGCGGAAAAACTCCCTCTGCTTCGGGTTCATGTACGGCTCGTTCTGCGCGGGCTTGTAGGACCCGGAACTCTTAACGGCCATGCACCCCTTTCCCTTCTTTTTGATCGATATGAATGTCCCGATTCGGCCCAGTTGGGCCTCGACGGCGGGTGTATAGAGCCATGACAGGTTGTTTCGCAAGCGACAGATTTCGATAGTTTCACGACGGGCCCGGCAATCAGCCCGGGCAACTGGCAGGGAATCGCGCACGCGCAGTGGTGAGAAGAGCGTCAATCGCCTATGATCGGGGTGATTTGGGGGACTGGGGATCATGCGTGTCTTGCTGGTCGAGGACGATGCCGCACAGGCGCAAAGTGTGCGGATGATCCTCGAAGCCGAAGGATTTGACGTCGATCTGGCCTCCCTGGGCGAAGATGGGCTGGAGATCGGCCGCCTCTACAATTACGCCCTGATCCTGCTCGACCTGATGCTGCCCGACATCGACGGCCACGAGGTGCTGCGCCGCCTGCGCGATGCCCGGATCGACACGCCGGTGCTGATTGTCTCCGGGCTTGCCGAGATCGACCACAAGGTCCGCGGGCTGGTTTCGGGTGCCGACGACTACATCGTCAAACCCTATGCGCGTGAGGAACTGGTCGCTCGGATCCACGCCATCGTGCGCCGCGCCCAGGGCCACGCCCAGTCCGACATCACCATCGGCCGCCTGATCGTTCACCTGGGCGAGAAGAGCGCCGAGGTGAACGGCAGCCCCCTCAAGCTGACGGCCAAGGAATACGGCGTTCTGGAGCTGCTCGCGCTGCGCCGGGGCCAGACCGTGGAAAAGGCCCAGTTCCTCTCCCACCTCTACGGCGGCATGGACGAACCCGACGTCAAGATCGTCGACGTCTATGTCTGCAAGCTGCGCCAGAAGATCGCCGCAAAGACCGGCGGCGAGAACTACATCGCCACCGAATGGGGCCGCGGCTATGCCCTGCGCCAGGCCGAGTCTGCCCCCCCGCAGGCCTGAACCCGCGTCGCTTCTGGCTCCCTCAGCCAGCCCGGGCCGTTTCCTCGAAAGCTCCAATGGGCGACCAATATCTTATAATTTTCCTAATCTTAATCTTATTTATTGATCTTTAACATTATGCCTGAAGCGCCAGCACCAGGTGCTCGTCGTCCTGGCTTTCCAGCACAAGGCCCCAGCCTGCGGCCCGCGCCAGCCGGGCTGTCAAGAAAGGCTGGACGTCACGGGGCGAGGTTTCGCGCACGTCGGCCAGGGGATCGGTCAGCGCGGTACGCAGTGCCGCGACATGCCGAACCTGCCCCTCGGCCGCGATGCGGGGCAGCTCATCTGATGTGACGTTCAGCCGCGCCCCCATCGGAGTCGCGTCCATGGCGCAGAGCAGCATGTTGAGCGCCAGGCGGTTCGCTGCCGCACCGCCTTGGGGCGCGGTGCCCCGCCAGTCCAGTTCGTGGCGTCCGCCCTGCAGCAGTCCTGCGGCAATCTCATAGGCCTCGTCCCAGGTGAGCTGGTCGCCGGTGCCGTAGGCGCGCCGGTAGAAAGCCAGGCGGCGATTGAGCTGGGCGCTGGTCGTCTGCGTCAGCTTCAGCGCCTCGGCGGCCATGGCGGGGTCGGTCATCAGTTCCAGGCCGTTGGCGACGGCGCCCGCCGGACCCACCAGATCGTGGCACAGGCGCGAACACACCAGCGCTGCCAGCCGCAAGCCGTCCGCTTCCGACATCTCCCCTCCCCCTTGTCCCGTTGGCGCGATCGGGACATCGCCCTATTGTGCCACAATGCATGAGCAAGAACATCGCACCAGCGGTCTCGTCCCCGGCGTTCTGGTGCGCCATCCCGGCCAGCCCGACTGGGGCATGGGCCAGGTCCAGTCGGCCGTAGGGAGCAGGGTCACGGTCAACTTCGAGCACGCGGGCAAACGTGTGATCGATAACGACATCGTGGGCCTGCGATTGGTCGCCCCTGAGCGTGACTTTTGACAGTCCATCGGGCATGGTCCGGGAATGACATGGCGTGACGGCACGAAACCACAACCACGGGCGAGGCGGTCGATGACGACCCCGACAGGCGAAGTACGCAAGTTCCGGCACCCCGGGGCGGGCAAGCGCAAGACACGCAGCACGGCCAAGGGGCGTCAGCCCGAGCCGTCGGCGGTTCGCGAGATCACCGAGCTGCTGGGCGACCGGCCGCGTTCGCGCGACCTGCTGATCGAGCACCTGCACCTGATCCAGGACCGCTTCCATCACATCTCGGCGCGCCATCTGCAGGCGCTGGCCGAACTGATGCGCATTCCCATGGCCGAGGCCTATGAGGTCGCGACCTTCTACCACCACTTCGACGTGGTGAAGGAGGGCGAGACCCCGCCTGCCCCCATTACCGTGCGCGTCTGCGAGAGCCTCTCCTGCGAGATGGCCGGCTCCGAGGCGCTGATCGCCGCGCTGGAAGACGGTCGCCTGGGTCCGGACGTGCGTGTCGTGCGCGCGCCCTGTATGGGCCGCTGCGAATGCGCGCCTGCCGTGAAGGCCGGCCTCAACGACATCGGCCACGCCACGCCCGACAACGTGACCGCCGCCATCGAGGCCGGCGACATCGAGACCCACCGCCCCGACGTCCAGGATTACGACGCCTATGTCGCCGAAGGCGGCTACGCCATCCTGAACGAATGCCTTGCCGGCAAGCGCCAGCGCGAGGATCTGATCGCGGAGATGGAATCCTCCAACCTGCGCGGCCTGGGCGGCGCCGGTTTCCCGACCGGGCGCAAGTGGAAGTTCGTGCGCATGGAGACCCAGCCCCGTGTCATGGCGGTCAACGCCGACGAGGGCGAGGTCGGCACCTTCAAGGACCGCTGGTACCTGGAGCGCCGGCCCCACCAGTTCATCGAGGGCATGCTGATCGCGGCCTGGGTGGTCGAGGCGACCGACGTCTATATCTACCTGCGCGACGAGTACCCCGGCATCCGCGAGACCCTGACCCAGGAACTTCAGAAGGCCCGCGCGGCCGGCCTCGACAAGGCGAGCCGCATCCACCTGCGCCGCGGCGCCGGCGCCTACATCTGCGGTGAAGAATCCGCGATGATCGAGTCCATCGAAGGCAAGCGCGGCCTTCCCCGCCATCGCCCGCCCTTCGTCGCCAAGGTCGGCATCTTCGGCCAGCCCACGCTGGTGCAGAACGTCGAGACCTGCTTCTGGGTGCCCGAGATCCTCGCCAAGGGCGCCGACTGGTTCGCCGGCCACGGCCGTCACGACCGCAAGGGGCTGCGCAGTTTCTCGGTTTCCGGCCGGGTGAAGGAGCCGGGCGTGAAGCTCGCTCCCGCCGGCATCACGATCACCGAGCTGATCGAGGAATACTGCGGCGGCATGGCTGACGGCCACACGTTCAAGGGTTACCTGCCCGGCGGCGCCTCCGGTGGCATCCTGCCCGCATCCCTGGGCGACGTGCCGCTGGACTTCGACACCATCCAGCCCCACGGCGGCTCCATCGGCTCGGCCGCCGTCGTCGTGCTGTCCGACAAGGACAACATGAAGGACGTCGCGGTCAACCTGCTGAAGTTCTTCGAGGACGAAAGCTGCGGCCAGTGCACGCCGTGCCGCGTGGGCTGCGAAAAGGCCGTCAAGCTGATGTCGGGCGGCGGCTGGGACGGCGATCTGCTGAAGCAGCTTTCGGCGACCATGATCGACGCCTCGATCTGCGGTCTGGGCCAGGCCGCGCCCAACCCCATATTAACGGTACTGCGGTATTTCCCGGAGGACGTGTCGTGAGCGAACCCATCGCCTTTTTCCTGGACGACCAGGAAGTCACCGCCGAACCCGGCGAGTCCATCTGGCAGGTCGCCAAGCGCAACGGCGTGACCATCCCGCATCTCTGCTACACGGAGATGCAGGACTACCGCGCCGACGGCAATTGCCGCATCTGCATGGTCGAGATCGAGGGTGAGCGCACCCTGGCTGCCTCCTGTATCCGCGAGCCCGCGCCGGGCATGAAGGTCAGGACCGGCTCCGAGCGCGCCACCGCTGCGCGCAACATGGTGCTGGAACTCCTGGTCGCCGACCAGCCGGTGCGCGAGGAAGCCCACACCACGTCCAGCGAGCTCTGGGGCTGGGCCGACAGCATGGGCATCGACCTCTCCCGCTTCCCGCGCCACGAGAGTGCGGCGCCCGATCTCAGCCATCCCGCCATGGCGATCAACCTCGATGCCTGCATCCACTGCAACCGCTGTGTCCGCGCCTGCCGCGAGATCCAGGTCAACGACGTCATCGGCATGGCCTATCGCGGCCACCACGCCAAGATCGTGTTCGATTTCGACGATCCCATGGGCGAATCCACCTGCGTGGCCTGCGGCGAGTGCGTGCAGTCCTGCCCCACCGGCGCCCTGATGCCCGCCACCATGATCGACGAGAAGGGCATCGGTAAGCCCCAGCCGTCCAAGGAAGTCGACAGCATCTGCCCCTATTGCGGCGTCGGCTGCCAGCTCACCTACCAGGTCGAGGACAACAGGATTGTTGCCGTGAAGGGCAAGGAGGGCCCGGCCAACCATGGCCGCCTCTGCGTCAAGGGCCGCTTCGGCTTCGACTACATCAACCACCGCCACCGCCTGACCAAACCCCTGATCCGCCGCGACGACGCGCCAAAGGCCGGCGACATCGACATCGATCCGGGCAACCCCTTCACCCACTTCCGCGAGGCGACCTGGGAAGAGGCCCTGGAGCACGCCGCCGGCGGCCTGAAGAAGATCCGCGACGCCCATGGCGGCGACGCGCTGGCCGGCTTCGGCTCGGCCAAGGGCTCCAACGAGGAAGCCTATCTCTTCCAGAAGCTGGTGCGCACCGGCTTCCACACCAACAACGTCGATCACTGCACGCGCCTGTGCCACGCCAGCTCCGTCGCCGCGCTGATGGAAACGATCGGCTCGGGCGCGGTCACCGCGCCCTTCACCGAAGCGCTCAACTCCGACTGCTTCATCGTCATCGGCGCCAACCCGACCGAGAACCATCCCGTGGCCGCGACCTTCTTCAAGAACGCGGTCAAGAAGGGTGCCAAGCTCATCGTCATGGATCCGCGCGGCCAGGCGCTGCGCAAACACGCCACCCACATGCTGCAGTTCAAGCCGGGCGGCGACGTCTCGATGCTGAACGCCATCATGCACGTCATCGTCAAGGAGAAGCTCTACGACGAGCAGTACATCCAGGGCATGACCGAGGGTTTCGAGGCCATGAAGGCCCACCTCGAGAACTTCCCGCCCGAGGAAATGGAAAAGGTCTGCGGCATTCCCGCCGAGACCCTGCGTCAGGTCGCGCGCGACTACGCCACCTCCGACCGCGCAATGATCTTCTGGGGCATGGGAATCAGCCAGCACATCCACGGCACCGACAACTCCCGCTGCCTGATCGCGCTTGCCCTGATGACCGGCCAGACCGGCCGCCCCGGCTCGGGCCTCCACCCGCTGCGTGGCCAGAACAACGTCCAGGGCGCCTCGGACGCCGGCCTCATGCCCATGGTCTATCCCGACTACAAGGGTGTCGCGATCGAGGAGAACCGCAAGCGTTTCGAGGGCTTCTGGAAGGTCGATCTCGATCCCAAGCCCGGCCTCACCGTGGTCGAAATCATGGACGCGATCCACGCCGGTTCGATCCGCGGCATGTACATCATGGGCGAGAACCCCGCGATGTCGGACCCCAACGGCAACCACGCCCGCGACG
>CALGGB010000112.1 GCA_937880925.1 uncultured Rhodospirillaceae bacterium
GGACAAAAAGCCATGGCTAACCGCTTGACCAACACGACGGTCGCTCAGGATGAGGCAGGTCTGTCACTGCGGAAGAACGTGCCCTCAGCCGACGACGAAACTCTTGTACATGGATTTGAGGTCCTGGGCTTCCTGCGGCGTGATCTCGCCGTCCAGCACGCGGGCTTCGAGGCCGCGCAGCCGGCGCTTGATCTCGCCGGGTGTGCGCGGGCTCAGCAGCACCATGAAGAACTGTTCGTGCGGCGAGAGCTCGCGGTCGCGGCGGTAGCCGAACGGGCCGCTGCCGATCGCCCTCGGTTGCGGCTGCTCGATCTGCGGCGCCAGCGCATCGTCCCAGGTGAGGCCGGCCTCGCGCACCATCGCCGAGGCGAGCCTGGCGGCCGCCAGCGCTTCGCCTGCGTTGGCGCTGTCGAGGATTTCCAGGACCTTGACCAGGGTGGCGCGGTTGAAGGACGACACGGCGGGAGTGTCTTTGACTAATGTGTGAGGAGGCATCACTAAGCCACTGCAAGATATAGCCCCTCCCACCCCGGAGCAAACACCACCCGTGTCCGATCCCGCGACTTCCCGTGCCAACGCCTTCCCGGTCTATCTGCTGGGACTGGCCAGCTGGTTCGTGCCACTGGGCATCCAGATGGTGCTGTTTCCGTGGCTGGTCGCGGTCGTGCTGCACATGGATGCCTTTGCCGTGGGCGTGGCCCAGGCGGCCCTCATGGCGCCCTCGCTGCTGTTCCTGCCGCTGGGCGGGCTCGTCGCCGACCGCGGCAACGCACGCCGCCTGCTGCTGCGCTATCACATGCTCTACGCCATGCCGCCGCTGGCGCTCGCCATGGTGCTGTGGGGCGGGGGACTCAGCTACCCGCTGCTGATCGTCTACGGCCTCGTCGCGGGCTCGATCGGCGCCTTCGCCGTGCCGACGCGCGATGCCCTGCTGCCGGTCGTCGCTCCCAGGGGAGGCCTGCCGCGCGCGGTGGCGCTGGCCACGGCGCTGCAGTTCGGCGGGCAGCTTCTCGGTATCGCCTGCGCCTC
Organism: uncultured Rhodospirillaceae bacterium; assembly: GCA_937880925.1. Taxonomy (GTDB): domain Bacteria; phylum Pseudomonadota; class Alphaproteobacteria; order SP197; family SP197; genus CALGGB01. The sequence goes on from CALGGB010000112.1 coordinate 1,030, forward strand.
GACCGCCGACCGCTTCGGGCCGCTGCCGCTGCTTGGCCTTCATGCTGCGCTGGTGCTGCTGGGCTGCCTCGCCGTTGCGCGCCTGCCCGACCCACCGCCGCATCCGCCGGCCCAGCATCCGGGCTTCTGGCGCAGCGTCGGCGAGGGCGTGTCGGCTGCAGCAAAATCCCACCAGATATGGCCGGTGCTGCTGCTCAACTTCGGCGTCGGCCTGTTCTACGTCGGGCCGTTCATGGCCGTGCTGCCACTGGCCGTGCGCGACATCTACCACGGCGGTGCGCAGGAACTGGCCTATGTGAACCTGGCCTTCTGGGCCGCCACCATCCTGGCAGCCATCGCCTTCGCCGGGCTCGCCCGCCGCTTCAGCCTGCGCGGCCGGCTGATCGGCATTTCCGTCGCCGTGGGCTCCGTGGTCCTGGTGGCAATGGCCAGCCTGCCGTCGTTTCCGGTGTTCGTGGCGCTGAACTTCGTCTGGGGCCTGGGCGCCGGCATCACAATGACCCAGAGCCGCACCGTCATCCAGATCGTGGCGCCGGCCACTCACCGCGCCCGCTTGATGTCGCTGTTCCAGCTCGGCTTGGGCGGTGGCGGCCCGATCGGCGCGCTGGTCACCGGCACGATCTGTTCGATCTGGGGCCTGCAGGTGTCCCTGTTGCTGCCGGCCGGGGCGATGATGCTGCTGATCGCGGCGATTTTCCTGCGCTCGCGGCTGTGGTCGATGCGGACGGTGGAGTAGGGCGGCTGGGGCGACGGGTTCGAGCAATTCCCCGCGTTCTTCCCGCGCTGGCACCTGATCGGCAACGACGTGTGGGGCCGCTCTCCCGGCATGGATGCGCTGCCCGGCGCCAAGAGCCTGCAGCTCATGCAGCTCGGTCTCGTCCAGGCGCTGGAGAAGATGATCAATCAGCCGATGGTGGCGCCGCCCAGCCTGCGCGGCAGCACCGCCCCGGGCCTGCCGGCCGCGATCACCTACGTGGCGGATACACAAGGTGCGGTTTCAAGCCAGCCTACCAGATTAACCCGCCGCTCGACCAGATGAGTGCCGCCATCGAACGCCGCCAGCAGGCGGTGCGCTCCGCCACCGAAATCGCCGAGCGCCGCGACGAGAAGCGGGTGATGCCGGGGCCGGTGCTGGAACGCCTGCGCGACGATCTGCTGGAGCCGCTGATCGGCCGGGTGTTCCAAGTCATGGCGCGGGCCGGCCATATCCCGCCGCCGCCGTCACTGATGCTGGATGGGCTCAGGCTGCAGCCGGAGTATGTGAGTCCGATGGGACTCGTTCCTTCCTGAGCTACAGTGCAAATGTGCCGGCGTAGTTTCTCGGAGGGATTGCAAAGCACGTAAAGGCCATTCTCAGGAATGAACATGATGTCAATCACGACGCACTGAACGTGGTGCTCACACTGAGAACAGATACCCAAACGCTGGAACTCAATCGGAAGCGGCGGGATTTCGCTAACAGCCACGATCAACTACACTTCAGATGGATTTGATAAGGTTCTACAGTGCGTTCCGGCCTGGACCTGTCGCCGCGGCAGATCGTATGTGTCGCGTGTTCTCGCAGATTGGATGTACTCATGATCGCCTCGTCAGTTCGTTCGGTTACCTACGAACTCCTTAGAAGACTGGAATTGACGACGTTCTTCGGAAATCCTGGGTCGACCGAAGAGACATTCCTCAAGGATTTCCCCGCAGATTTTACCTATCACCTCGCCCTGCAGGAGGCGTCGGCCATCGCGATCGCGGACGGCTTCGCCCAAGCGACCGGGAAGCCGGCGATTGTCAATGTTCACACCGCGGCGGGGCTCGGCAACGCCATGGGCAACCTGATCACGGCGAGCTTGAACAAGACGCCGCTGATCGTGACCGCCGGGCAGCAGACGCGGGAAATGTTGTTGATGGAGCCCTGGCTCACGAACGTCGACTCAACCATGCTGCCGCGGCCGTGGGTCAAATGGGCCTATGAGCCTTCTCGCCCCGAGGATGTCCCCGCCGCATTCATGCGCGCTTACGCAATGGCAACGCAAGCGCCTGCCGGACCTGTATTCCTCTCGCTGCCGCTGGATGATTGGGATAAGCCTTGTTCCGGTCCGGCTGTCGTTCGAACCGTGAGTTCCAGAGTGGCCCCGGACATGGCACGCCTAAAGGTGTTCGCTGAAAAGCTTTCGGCTGCTTCCAATCCGGCCATTATTTTTGGAGCGGCGATTGACCGGGGGAATGGCTGGGCCACCGCTGTGGCGCTGGCGGAAAAACTGAATGCAACTGTTTGGGCGGCCCCTGCCAGCGAACGCACGCCCTTCCCGGAAGATCACCCGCTTTATGCAGGCGGTCTGGCGTTTGCGATCGGACCACTCGCAGACCAGTTGCGTGGTCATGACGTCGCGATTGTCATTGGCGCACCGGTTTTCCGCTACTACCCCTATGTAGCTGGCAAGTATCTGCCGGACGGGCTTGAGCTTCTCCATATCAGCGACGATCCGTCCGAAACGGCTCGCGCGCCGGTAGGCGATAGCCTGGTATCCGACGCCGTTCTCGCGACCGAAGCACTCGTTGGCTTGGTTAAAACCTCTACTTCGGCAAGGCGGGCGGTACGGACAAACGCACAACGCATGGCGCCCCATCCAACGCGACACCCGGGTCAGGCGCCGGGCAAAAGGGACGGGGTGCCCACCGCTGCCGATGTCTTCGCGGCCCTGTCGGAGGTAAGGCCAGACGAAGCAGTGCTTGTAGAGGAGTCGCCTTCGAACCTGGCAGACCTCCATCGCTGGTGGCCGGTTATCAAACCAGCGTCCTTTTTCACCTTCGCGAGCGGCGGCCTGGGCTGGAACCTTCCTGCCGCTGTCGGCATTGCGCTCGGTGAGCGTGCCACAGGCCGCAATCGACCGGTGATCATGGTTATCGGCGATGGATCGTTTCAGTATTCACTACAGGCGCTCTGGACCGCCGCTCAGAACGAGCTTCCCATCGTATTCATTGTGTTGCGAAATGGTGAGTACGCTATTCTGAAGTCGTTTGCCGTGCTTGAGGAGACGCCCGGTGTGCCCGGGCTCGATATTCCAGGTATAGATATCGTCCATCTGGCCCGTGGCTATGGCTGTGACGCGGAGCGGATCGTCGACCTCGATACCTTCAAGTCGAGAGTGTCGGCCGGTCTTACAGGCAAGAAGCCTCTGGTACTCGAGATTCCTATTGCGCCTGATATTCCGGCGCTCATCTAAACGGTCACTCCTGTCCTGACGTCCAGCGTGTGACTTTGAGCTGAGATCGCCGACCCGTGAGTCGGCGCTTAAAACCTTTGGCCATGCCCCGCCCGGCGCGCCCGTCGGGTCAACTCCTTCGAGGGCAAGCGGAGGTCTCGCGGTCTTGAGCCGTGAGTAGCAAGCAAAGGCCATTCCCGCCGACGATCCGTCCGGTAGCGGGGTGGATCGTGGTGCGGTCAACGCATCCGAGAACTGTATTGACGGTCATCTACGGCCGCCCGAGGCGGGGCCGCAGGGTCAGTTCCTGCAAAGTCACAGGTGGGCGCTCAACCTGTGTCACAACATTTGTCTCAACTTGATGTGACACCTTGGGGTGTGACACTGCCCGTTATGGGCGGACCGCCTATTCGGCGGCGACGCGGCGGCCAAGGCTGCCCTGTTCGGCGGCGGCGCGCAGGCCGAGGTCCAGCGTCTGCCAGACGTCCTGCAGGGCGGCAACCAGACGGGTCATGTCGTCGTCGCTGTGCAGCGGCGTCGGCGTGAGCCGCAGCCGCTCGGTGCCGCGCGGCACGGTGGGA
>CALGGB010000113.1 GCA_937880925.1 uncultured Rhodospirillaceae bacterium
GCCCCAAGGGCCGGGTCAACAGCCAGTTTTCAACCACGACCGCCCGAACTGGGGCACAATCGGCAAAACCGCAGGAGAAGCCCATGCACTACAGAAATCTCGGCCGCGCCGGCCTGAAAGTCTCCGAGATCTGTCTCGGCACCATGACCTTCGGCAACGGCGCCGACCAGGACGGGGCCACGGCGATGGTGAATGCCGCGCTCGACGCGGGCGTGACCCTGTTCGATACCGCCAACTCCTATGTCGGTGGCGTGTCGGAAACGATGTTGGGTGAGGCACTGAAGGGCAGGCGCCACGACGCGATCATCGCGTCGAAGTTCTTCAATCCGATGGGCGGGCGGCCCAACGATTCGGGCATGTCGCGGCTGCACATCAAGCAACAAATCGAAGGCAGCCTGAAGCGGCTGCAGACCGACTACATCGATGTCTATTTCATCCATCACGTCGACCATCAGACGCCGCTCGAGGAGATGCTGCGCGCCCTCGACGATCTCGTGCGCGAAGGCAAGGTGCTCTACACCGGCTGCTCGAACTTTGAGGCGTGGCGCCTGATGGAAGCGCTGTGGGTCAGCGACACCAGGGGCTGGGAGCGCTTCGCCTGCTATCAGCCGCAGTACAGCCTCGTGGTCCGCGACATCGACGAGGAGATCGTGCCGGCGCTGCAACTCAAGGGGCTGGGATGCGTGGCCTGGTCGCCCATGGCGTCGGGCTATCTCGCCGGCAAGTACACGCCGGGCAGCCTGAAGGTGCAGGGCACGCGTTCGGCCGAGGGCTGGGGCTTCCAGAGCAGGTTCTTCGCCGCCAACCACGGCGAGATCCTGCAGACCCTGCTCGATGTCGCGAAGGAGCTGGCCAGGTCGCCAGCCGAGGTGGCGTTGCGCTGGGTGATGGACCAGCCCTTCATGACCTCGGCCATTGTCGGCGCCCGCAACGTCGAACAGCTCCGCCTGACGCTGAAGGCGGGCGGCTGGCGCCTGCCAGCTGGAGCCCTTGAGAAACTCAACAAGGTTTCCGCCCAGGCAAACAGATACCCGCGCTCCTTCGAGGACCCGATGCCCGAGCGACGCCACTCGGCTGTCAGGATGCCGGGGATGAATTAACCCATCGGGGTTACGGGTTGCCGCCCGCAAGGTCGTTGCAGGGAAGGCGGCGCCAATAATCGCGACGCAGGCCACGGACAAGGCCGACATGAAGCGAAGGACGGGGACTACGAAGTGCAGAAAGGACAAGGCGGGGTTCTCCCGGGATCGACAGGTCCATTTAGAGTTAGCTGCCGGATCGGAAATCAAGCCAAAACCGGCTGATCGCGCGAAGGGATTCACATCGACGCCGCAAGTGAATCGAAAATGAACGCTCGGGTATCGTCTCGATGACCGAGGATGGAGCCGCCGAGCGCTCAGGTCCCGCCGGCCAGCACCGGTTCTCCGACAATCTGGGTTCGATGCATCAGCCGTCGCAGACTTTCATCGAACGCATCTCGGCGGTGCATGACGCAGCGGTTGTCCCACAGCACCAGGTCGCCGGCGCGCCACTTCTGGTACCAGGCGAAGCGCTCCTGAGTGGCGTGCCCCCATACGGCGTCGAGGAGAGTTTCGCTGTCCTCGACACTTAGTCCATGGATGTAGGCACCGGGGCGGCGGCCGAGGAACAGCGCCTTGCGCTTCGTCACGGGATGGAGCCGGACCAGCGGATGCACCGCGCCCGGCGTCCGGCGCGGGTCGAGCGTCGTCTGGAAGCCCTTGCGCAATTCGCCGGCCGAGTTGCGGCTGGAATCGTGGATGCAGCTCTTGCCCTCAACCGCGCGCTTCAGCTCGTCCGGCAGGGTTTCATAGGCGGCATACATGTTGAGGTAACCGGTGTTACCCCCGGCCGGCGGCACTTCCAGCGCATAGAGCAGCGAGGCGCGCGGCGGCAGCGGGTTGTAGGACATGTCGGTGTGCCAGACGAGCTCGTAGCTGCCGAGACTGCCGACCGCCTTGCCGTCCTTCTTGACGCTGGCGATCACGGCGACCCACTCGGCCGCTTCCGGGACGACACCTGAGTTGGCGCGGTCGAGGCCGGCTGCCGCGATCGGCACGCGGTCGAGCTCGCCGAAGCGGGCGCTGAACCTCATCAGGGCCGGATCGTCGAGCCTCTGGCCGGAGAAGCGCAGGACGAGATGCTCGTTCCAGGCCTCGGCAATGCGCTCGAAGGCGGCGTCGCCTAATGATTGCGACAGGTCGATGCCGTGGACATCGGCGGCCAGCGCGCCGCCGCTCGGCTGGATCCAGAGTTCGCTCATGCGTTGCTTCCCGGTTCGAAATAGTGCGGCACGAAGCGGCTGTTGTTGTGGGTGATGCGGCGCTCGTCCTCGCGCATGCCGATGCCGGCCGCAGTACCTTCGATCACCCAGGAGCCGACCAGGGCACGGTTGCCGTCGAAGGCGGGCAGGGGACAGTAGGCCTGCCAGATGAAACCCTCGCCGCCATATTCGCCGCCCGCGGTGTCGAAGACGCCCGGGCCGACAATGGTGACGTTGTGGCCCTCGCGGCCGAAGATCGGTTTCTTGGCGAAGGCGCCGCCGAGATCGGCGTGCTCGGTATCGAACGCCGGCAGCAGGTTGGGGTGGCCGGGGAAGCCTTCCCACAGCAGCGGCAGCAGCATCTTGTTGGAGAGCAGGATTTTCCAGGCGGGCTCGATGAAGGCGGTCGTGTCGCCGAGGACATGGGCGCCGAACGCCTCGTGCATCATCCATTCCCAGGGGTAGAGCTTGTTCAGCACCTGGATCGGCATCTCGTCGGTGTCGGTGAAGCGGCGCCCGTTCCAGCCGATCTGCTGCACAGCAATGGGCTTGCCGGCGAGGCCCGCCTGCAGGGCGGTGTCGCGCAGGTATTCCGACGTCGCGAGATCCTCGGGATGGTCCTCGAAGCGGGCGAAATGCACCATCGCCTCGGGCGGCAGGCGGCGCAGGATGCCACGCCAGGCCTCGATCAGCTTCTCGTGGATCGAGTTGAACTGGTCGGCGTCGGGCTTCACATCCTTCAGCCAGTGCCATTGCACGACCGCGGCCTCGTAAAGCGCGGTCGGGGTGTCGGCATTGTATTCCAGCAGCTTGGGCGGGGTCTTGCCGTCATAGGCGAGGTCGAAGCGGCCGACCAGGGTAGGGTCGCCACGCCGCCACACCTGTTCGATGTATTCGCCCCAGGCTGGCGGGATGCGCATGCGCTCCCACAGCTGGTTGGCAACGACATGCTCGACCGCCTTGAGGCACAGGCCTTGCAGTTCTTCGGTCGCGGCATCGAGTTCGTCGACCTCGTCCGAGGTGAAGGCATAGCAAGCCTGCTCGGTCCAGTAGGCCTTGCCGTCCAGCGTGTAGTAGTCGAAGCCCAACTCCTCGAGCTTGTGTTGCCATCCCGGGCGCGGGGTCACCAACTCGCGGCGCATCGTTCAGCTCGACCCCGAGGAGCCGCCTTGCGTGCCGCTGCTTCCGAAGCCGCCGCGCTGACTCTGGGCGGGTGTGGCCTTGGCGGCGTCGGGCGTCGTCGTGCCGGGAGCAATGGCAGCCGAGCCCGGCGTCACCGGCGCAGAGACGGCGGCGGGCCCGCGAAAGAACGGATTGGCGAAGAACCAGAGATAGGGCAGCGCGCCCAGCCCGCCCGTGGCGCCGCCGATCGCCGGCGCGCAGGAATAAAGCGCCGCGGCGCCGGCCACGCCCATCAGCGCGAGCTTGATGCCGCGCGACATGCGCCGACCGCCGCCGGGACCGGGAGTTTCCATGGATGGGACCCTTGGCCGCCTAGCCGTGCATGGTCAAGCCGCCGGAGACGCTGATCGTCTGGCCGGTAATGAAGGCGGCATCGTCGCTGGCGAGGAAGCAGACGGCGCCGGGGATGTCTTCAGGCTGGCCGACCCGCTTCATCGGGATGGCACCGACCAGGGCGGCACGCACCTTCTGGCCACGCTCGTCGTCACCGGCAACGGCGGCCAGCAGCGGCGTATCGGTCGGGCCGGGGCAGACGGTGTTCAGCGTGATGCCCTTGCGGGCGACCTCGCGCGCCACCGTCTTGGTAAACGCGATGATGCCGCCTTTGCAGGCCGAATAGACAGCTTCCTGCGAGGAGCCGACGCGACCGGCGTCGGAGGCGATGTTGACGATGCGACCGCTGCCGCGTGCCACCATGGTTTTCAGCACGAAGTGGCTCATGTTGAGCGGCCCGCGCAGGTTGATGGCAATGAGCTGATCCCAAAGGTCGGGCGTGGTGTCGACGAAATTGACGAAGCGGTCCCAGCCGGCGTTGTTCACCAGAATGTCTGTGGGGCCGGCGTCGGCCTCGAACGCAGCGATCGCCTTGCCGACAGCCTCGTAATCGGCGATGTCGACGCCCGACGCAAAGCCGTTGATCTCGGCGGCGACCTTCCTGGCGCCATCGAGGTTCTTGTCGAACACGCCGACCCGCGCGCCGTAGCCGGCGAAGCGCCGGCAGATCGCGCTGCCGATGGCACCGGCACCACCCGTAACGATGACGTTCTTTCCGTCCAGTCCGCGCATGGCCTGCTCCTCAGAGGGGTGAGTAGGGGTCGAACTTGGGCTTGCGCTTTTCGAGATGTGAGGCAAGCCCTTCCTTCACCTCGGGGCCAAGGAAGCCCAGCATTTCCAGGCCGAGTGAGGTATCGAAGGTCGGCCCCATCATGCGCAGCCAGTTGTTGAGCGCGTACTTGGTGAAGCGGATCGAAGTCTGCGCGCCCTCGGCGAGCTTGGTGGCGACTTCGAGACCCTTTGCCTCGAGCTGGTCGTCCTCGACGCAGAGCGAGACCAGGCCGATGCGCT
>CALGGB010000114.1 GCA_937880925.1 uncultured Rhodospirillaceae bacterium
GTGCTGATCTGCAGCGCGGTCAACGTCATCGACGCCAGTGCCCTGGAGAGCCTGGAAACGCTTTCGGGCGAACTGCGGGACGCAGGGGTCACGCTGCACCTTGCGGAGGTCAAGGGACCGGTCTCCGATCGCCTGGCACGCACCGGTTTCTTGGAGCACCTGGCTCCCGGCCGGGTGTTCCTGAGCACCCATGAGGCGATGGTGGCGCTGGCGCAGGTGGGCGCAGGCCAGGGTGCGCGGTGACAATCACCAGATAAGTGAGCGCTGAGATAATAAATTGATGATTTTTTTACTCTACTGACGTATGGCTGCTTTCCGGTTCGTTTGGAGACATGCGATGGCGTCGGTGGTGGAGCGTGATCTGGCTAAGGCGCCCCGGTTGGCGCTGGAAGCCTACTGGTACACCGATCCGGCGATCTTCGAGCGTGAGCGCACGGCGGTGTTCGGCCGAACCTGGCAGTACGCCTGCCACGCCAGCATGCTGAAGCGGGCCGGCGACTATGTTGCCTTCACCATCGGCAAGGTGCCCCTGCTGGCGGTGCGCGACCGTCAGGGCGCGGTGCGCTGCTTCCACAACGTCTGCCGCCATCGCGCCCACGGTCTGGCGGAGGGCTGCGGCAATCGCGCCTTCATCGTCTGCCCCTATCACGGCTGGCGTTACGATCTGGACGGGCGGCTGCGCAGCGCGCCGGGGGAAGACCGCGTGCCAGGCTTCGACCGTTCGGCGATCGCCCTGGGCGAGGTGCGTACGGAGGTCTTCTGTGGGTTCGTCTTCGTCAACCTCGACCCCGATGCCGCTCCCATGGCCCAGTGGTATCCCGGGGTGGAGGAGGAACTGCGCGCCTTCGTGCCCGGCATCGACGATCTGGCGCCGGTGGGCGAGGTGGTCGTCCCGGAGGCGTGCAACTGGAAGGTTTCGGTCGAGAACTACAGCGAGTGCTACCACTGCAAGCTGACGCACCCGACCTTTTCCAGCGGCGTCATCGATCCCGACAGCTACGATATCCGCCCGCAGGGCCACTGCCTGCGCCACACCACCCGTTCGGCACAGTCCGAGGCAATGACCTATGCCATCGACGTGCAGAACGCCCACGCGGCCGACTACAGCTCCTGGTATCTGTGGCCGACGTTCTCGTTCCAGGTCTATCCCGGCAACGTGCTCAACACCTACCTGTGGCGTGCGGAGGACCACCGCAGTGTCACCGTGACCCGAGGTTGGTACACGCCCGGCGGTGCCCCCTCGGAGGCGATCGACCGGCTGGCCGCCCAGGACCGGGCCACGACGGTCGCCGAAGACATCAGGATCGTGGAATCGGTGCAGCGCGGCCTCGACAGCGGTGTCTTTCAACCCGGCCCCCTGGTCATCGATCCCGAAGGTGGCGTGATGAGCGAACATTCCATCGCGGCGATCCACGGCTGGCTGCGCGAGGCACTGGCCTGACATGAAGATCGCGCGGATCACGGTCTGGCAACTCGATCTGCCGCTTGCGCACCCCTACTGGCTTTCGGGCGGACGCCTGCGCTTCGACCGGCTCGATTCCACCATCGTGCGCCTCGACACCGACGCGGGCGTCTCCGGCTGGGGCGAGGGATGTCCCTGGGGCGCGACCTATCTGCCGGCCTTCGGGCGCGGCATACGCGCCGGGATCGAGGAACTCGCACCCGCCGTCCTGGGGCAGGATCCGCGTATGCCCGAGCGCCTCAACCGCGCCATGGATGTGGCGCTGCCGGGTCATCCCTATGTCAAGGCGGCCATCGACATCGCCTGCTGGGATATCCTGGGCAAACTCGCTGGCTTGCCGGTCTGCGACCTGCTGGGCGGGCGCGAGGGCGGTCCGGTGGCGCTTTCCAGCTCGATCTCGACCGGCACGCCGCAGGCCATGCTGGCACTGATAGAGGAGGCTCGTGCCCGCGGCCTGAAGGTGCATTCCTGCAAGGTTGGCGGCACCGACACCGCCCTCGATATCGAGCGCATCGAGGCTGCCGCCGCCGCCCGACTGCCGGGCGAAACCATGGTCTTCGACGTCAACCGCGCCTGGACACCGGGCCTTGCCATCGAGGTGATGAACAGCGTTCATGGCCGCGCCAACGGCCCCTTCGAGCAGCCCTGCGAAACCATGGAGGAATGCGCCCACGTCCGCGCCCATGTCCGCCAGCCCATCGTTCTCGATGAATGCCTGCACACCATGGCCGACCACATCCGCGCCCATGGCCTGGGCGTCTGCGAGGCGGTGAAGGTCAAGCCCAATCGGCTCGGCGGCCTGACAAAGGCACGCCAGGTCCGCGACTTCGGCCTGTCGGTGGGATGGCGCATGCACGTCGAGGATGTCGGTGGAACGGTGCTGGCCGATACCGCGGCGATCCATCTTGCGCAGGCAACGCCGGAAAGCCATCGCCTGGCGGGCTGGTCTTGCCAGGACCACCTGGTCGACGACATCGCGCCCGGCCAGGGCGCCCGCAATGTCGCTGGCGTTGCGAGCGCACCGACGCTGCCGGGGCTCGGCGTCGAGCCGGAGCCGGATCGCCTTGGCGAGCCCTGCGGAGTCTACGGCTAGGGCGAAGGCGCGGACCGGCCCTGCGATGCGGAACCGTTCAACGGTCCTCGACGGCCGTGAGTTCGGCATCGGCCTGACGCAGCCGTTCGGAGGCCACGCGCGCCAGCCGGGCGAAGACCATCGCCGCCAGGGCGGGACGGTCGGCGGCGCGGCGGTCGAATTCGGCGCGCGAAAGCACGTAGAGCGCGCAGTCGCCGTTGGCGATGGCGTCCGCCGAACGGGTGCCGCGGTCCAGGAAGGCCATGTCTCCGAAGAAGTCGCCCCGTCCGAAGGTGGCGATGTGGTGCTGCGCTCCGCCGGGCAGGGGCAGCAGAATGCGCACGCTGCCCTGGCGCAGGATGAATATCTCGTCACCGACATCGCCGCGCCGGAACACCGCCTGTCCGGCTGCGACCGCCCGTTCCTCGATGCAGGCGCGCAGCTCCGCGAGGGCATCGGAATCGAGATCGGCAAAAAGCGCGGTTTCGCCGAGATCGAGCGGTTCATCGCCCGCGGCGCTGCCCAGGCCCGCCCGCTCCAGGATGCGATCCTCCATCCATTCCAGCGCGCTGTCGCGCGTCTCGAAGACGCGGACCGCCCCATGGTCGCCCACCAGGCCGATCCGGGCGAGGTAACCCTGAATGTCCTGGCGCCGCGTCAGCCGGGCCGGCAGGCCGCATAGCAGCAGGCCGCCGCCGCGCTCCTCCAGGCGCAAGTGCATCTGCCGGAACAGGTTGGCGGCCGTGTAGTCGAGCGACTGCACCCGGCGCATGTCGAGCAGCAGCCAGGTGCGCCGCGCCAGATCGCGTTCCAGTTCGGTGAAAAGCTGGTCGGTGGTGCCGAAGAACAGGTTGCCCTGCAGGGCGACGGCTTCCGCCTCCTCGCCGTGGGCGGCGATCTCGGCGCGCTCCTGCTCGAGCCGCCGTGTCTTGGACGAGATACTGGCCAGTGTGGCGCGGCTGCGCAGTACCGAGCCGCGAATCTGGTCGCGGATGAACAGAACGATGGCCAGGCCGATGCCGGCGGCCGAAGCGGGGATCAGGCCCACGGTCTCGGCGACCACGACGACGGTGGCGATGACGGCGAAGTCGAGGATGGTGTCGCGGTGGCGCAGCAGGGCAAAGGCATGCCAGTCGAACATGCGCCAGGCCACGACCAGCAGCACGCCGGCCAGGGCGCCGATCGGCACCCAGGCGATGAGAGGTGCAAGCACGACGATGACCAGGACAACGAAGATCCCCTCGAACAGGCCCGACAGCCGCGTCGTGCCGCCGCTGGTGACGTTCACCAGCGTCGGGCCCATGGTGCCGGCACCCGGCATGCCGCCGATGGCGAAGGCAGCGACATTGGCGACACCCTGGCCGAGAAGCTCTCGGTTGGAGTTGTGCCGCCGCCGCGTCAGGGCATCGAGCACGACGCAGGTCTTCAGGGTGTCGATCGAGAGCAGGGCCGAGAGCGCCAGGGCGGAGAAGACGACGAGCTCGATGTCGCCGATCTGCAGCGCCAGAAGACCCTGCGCCTGGGCAGACAGTGATTCGATGAAGCCGGTATCGGACTTCAGCGGCCCGATGATCAGGGGGTTGTTCCCAAGGACCAGCAGGCCGGGCATGGCGAGCGCCAGCAGGAAGTAGACCGCAATACCGGCGATCAGCCCCAGGACGGCGGCCGGAACCCGGTTGGTCAGGCGCGGCCCCAGGACCATGGCGAGGATCGTCACCAGGCCGACGGCAAGGCCCGGCCAGCGCCAGGTGCCGGGCGCCATCAGGCCATCGATCAGGTCCTGGCCGGTATCCAAACCCAGCAGTTTGGGCAACTGGCCGAGCGCGATGATCAGGCCAACGCCCGACAGATAGCCGCTGACCACCGGATAGGGGATGTACTTGATGAAACGTCCGCCGCGCGCCAGGCCGTAGATCACCTGGAAGCCGGCCGCAAGCAGCCCCGTGAGGATCAGCAGCCCGGGAATGCGCTCCGCCGGGACGCCCTGGGCAAGGAGCAGGGCTGCCAGCCCGGAAAGGACCGCGGCCGCCGGGGCGCAGGGGGCCGATACGAGGCCTGCCGTGCCGCCCACCAGCGGTGCCACCAGCCCCATCGCTGCCGCACCCAGCATGCCGTAAAGCGCGCCGCGTCCGGCCATGGACGGGTCGATGGTGGAGAAGACAAGAACGCCGAAGGCAATGGCCGAGGGCAGGGCGACCAGCATCCCCGCCAGACCGCCCCAGACATCACCAATGGAGACCGCGCCCCCGCGGCGAACGCCCGACCCTTGTTCCATGACAGAAGGATGACGCTGTCTCCCGTCATGACCAATGACTCAGATCAACGCCGCGTTCAGCGCTGCTGGTGTTCCCAGTCGGGGTGGACCCAGACGGCCGCGTCCGAGGGCGGCAGAGGCGTCTTGCCGAGGATGGCATCGGCGCCCTTCTCGGCGATCATGATGGTCGGGGCATTGAGGTTGCCCGAGGGGATGTTGGGCATGACCGAGGAGTCGACGACGCGCAGGCCCTCCAGGCCATAGACCTTCAGTTCGGGGTCGACGACGGCCATGGGATCGGTGCCGTTGCCGATCTTGCAGGTGCAGGAGGGGTGATAGCTCGATTCGCAGGTCTCGCGGATCCAGGCGTCCAGTTCGTCGTCGCTCTGGACCTTTTCGCCCGGCCAAAGCTCGCCCACGCGGTAAGGCCTGAAGGCGTCCTGGGCGAAGATTTCGCGGGTCAGCCGCGTACCGTCGCGCAGCACGCGCACGTCCTCTTCCTCCTTCAGGTAGTTGAAGAGAATCTTCGGCGCCTGGCGCGGATCGTTCGACTTGATCTTCACATGGCCGCGCGAGAGCGGACGCAGCACGTCGACCATGGCCTGGTAGCCGTGGATCTTGGTGATGTTGAAGGCGTCGTAGGTCATCGCCATGGGAAGGAAGTGGAACTGGATGTCGGGGTGGTCGATGCCCGCGCGCGAGCGAATGAAGCCGCCGACATCCATGTGGTTGGTGGCGCCAAGGCCGGTGCGGTTGAAGAACCACTGCAAACCCACCTTCAGCTTGCCCATTGGCAGCAGGGCCGGCAGCAGGCTGATCGGCTGGCTGCACTCCTGCTGCACGAAGACTTCCAGATGGTCCTGCAGGTTTTCGCCGACGCCCGGCAGGTTGTGCACCACGTCGATGCCCAGCGCCTGCAACTCCTTGGCGTTGCCCACGCCGGAAAGCTGGAGGATCTGGGGCGAGTTGATCGAACCCGATGACAGGATCACCTCGCGCGTCGCCTTCACCCGATGGGTGCGGCCGTTCTGCTCGTATTCGATGCCCACCGCACGCTTGCCCTCGAAGAGGACGCGGCGGGTCAGGGCGCGAAGCTCCACAGACAGGTTGGGGCGGTGCATGACCGGCTTGAGATAGGCCATCGCCGCGCTCCAGCGCCGGCCGCCCTTGGTCGTGCTGTCCATGCGGCCGATGCCTTCCTGCTGCACGCCGTTGAGATCCATGGTCTCGGCGTAACCGGCCTGCCTGGCCGCCTCGATGAAGGTGCGGAAGAGGGGGTTGTTGCCCTCGATGCGGCCGGGCTTGACGTTCAGCGGACCGTCACCGCCGTGATAGTCGTCGGCGCCGCCCTCGAAGTGCTCGGCCTTGCGGAAGTAGGGCAGGATTTCGCGGTAGGACCAGCCCTTGGCTCCGGCCTGGGCCCACTTGTCGTAGTCGAAGGCGTGGCCGCGGATGTAGCACATGCCGTTGATCGAACTGGAGCCGCCCAGCACCTTGCCCCGCGGGCAGTGGATCACCCGGTTGCCGATATAGGGCTCGGGTTCGCTGTGGTAGAACCAGTTGTACTTGTCGTCCTTCAGCGGATAGGCAAAGGCCGTGGGCATGTGGATCTTCCAGGCGTCCAGGCCCCGGTCCATGCCGCCGAACTCCAGCACCAGGACGCGGTTGGCGGAATCCTCGGAGATGCGGTTGGCCAGCGTACAGCCGGCAGAGCCCGCGCCCACGATGATGAAGTCGACCTCCCGGTCGAAATTCTCCTGCGCCATGTATCCGCTCCCTCGTGCCGAATCGTTGCGGCCAAGCTAACCGGCGCGCCCTCCCCGGAACAGTCCATGGACGACTCCGCCTGTCTGCGCCGGATCAGGCCGGTTTGGCGCGCGGCGGCGGGCTGTGCCAAGGTCGCGGCGGGCCAGCAGAGGGGGAAACATCATGCTGCCGTTCGAGATGAACGAGTACCGGGACCGCGTGGCGCGTTCGCTCGCGGCCATGGAAGCCAGGGGCATCGACACCCTGCTTGTCACCAACCCCGGGAACATGTGCTGG
Organism: uncultured Rhodospirillaceae bacterium; assembly: GCA_937880925.1. Classification (GTDB taxonomy): domain Bacteria; phylum Pseudomonadota; class Alphaproteobacteria; order SP197; family SP197; genus CALGGB01. The sequence continues at coordinate 6,832 of CALGGB010000114.1, forward strand.
CTGACCGGTTACGACGGCTGGTCGTTCTACGTCCACCAGCTCGTCATCCTCTCGTCGAAGCTGCCCGAGCCGATCTGGGTCGGCCGCCTGATGGACGCCAACGCCGCGCGCGTCACGACCTACCTCAAGCCCGACAGCATCCGCGGCTATCCCGACCGCTACGTGCAGTCCACCGAACGCCATCCCATGGACTACGTCGCCGACGTGCTCAAGGAGCACGGCCTGGACAAGAGCCGTATCGGTTTGGAGATGGACGTCTATTACTTCACGGCGGCCTGTTACACGACGCTGGTCAAGGACCTGCCCGACGCCGATCTGGTCGACGCCACGGCGCTGGTCAACTGGCAGAAGATCGTCAAGTCGCCGGCCGAGATCGCCTGCATGCGCCAGGCCGCCGCCATCGTCGACGCCATGATGGCCGCCGGCATCGAGAAGATCGAACCGGGCGTGCGTCAGTGCGATGCGGTCGCCGAAATCTACCGCGTCATGGCCTCGGGCACGCCGGAATTCGGCGGCGAGTACTCGGCGATCGTGCCCATGCTGCCCACGGGTGAAGGCACCTCGACGCCCCATCTCACCTGGTCGGACGCGCCCTTCAGGAAGGGCGAGGCGACGATCCTGGAACTGGCCGGCGTGCGCCGGCGCTACAACTGCCCCATGGCGCGCACCGTGCATCTCGGCAAACCGCCGCAGAAGCTCGCCGATACGCAGAAGGTGGTGCTGGAGGGGCTGAACAACGCCATCGAGGCCGCCAGACCCGGTGCGACGGCGCAGGAGGTCGAGGGCGTCTGGCGCGAGACCATCGCGCGCCACGGCATCGAGAAGGAATCGCGCATCGGCTATTCCACCGGCCTCAACTATCCCCCCGACTGGGGCGAAGGCACGCTCTCCCTGCGGCCCGGCGACCAGACGGTGCTGGCCGAGAACATGGTGATCCACATCATCCCCGGCATCTGGATGGATGACTGGGGCCTGGAGATCAGCCAGTGCGTCCTGATCGGGCCGAACGGCGGGCAGCGTCTGTGCGCCTACCCTGAGCCACTGGTTGTGAAGGACTGATGGTCGCGCTCCCTTTCACCATCGATGTCACCCCGGCCGCAGCCCGGAGGGCGGAGAGCCGGGACCCATGCCGGAACGATTCAACATGCGCCGGCGGTTGTGATGCTGTTCCGGCATGGGTCCCGGATCGGCGGGCGCTGCGCGCCCTTGTCCGGGATGACGGGATTGGGGTGACGGGAGGCGTGGCATGACCACCAGCAAGATCAGCGCGAACATCGACTACGGCGCGCAGGGCAAGCAGATCGGCTGGCTCAACATCCCCCACAGCCGCAACGAATCCGGCTGGGGCGCGATCCACATGCCGGTCGCCTGCATCGCGAACGGCAAGGGGCCGACGATCCTCTTCACCGGCGGCAACCACGGCGACGAATACGAGGGCCAGATTGCCCTTATGAAGCTGGTGCGCCAGCTCGAGGCCGAGCATGTCCAGGGCCGCGTCATCATCATCCCGCATCTCAACTATCCCGCCGTCACCGCCAACCAGCGGCTCTCGCCCATCGACGGCGGCAACATGAACCGGGTCTTTCCGGGCAGGCGCGACGGCACGATCACGGAGATGATCGCCCACTACGTCTCCAGCCAGATCCTGCCGCTGGCCGATGCGGTGATCGACATTCACTCGGGCGGGCGCAGCATGTTCTTCCTGCCTTCGGCGGTGATGCACCGGCTCCCCGATGCCGCGATGATGGAGAAGACCATGGCGGCGATGACCGCCTTCGGCGCACCGGTCGGACTGGTGCTGGTGGAGCTGGACTCCGCCGGCATGCTCGACACGGCGGTTGAAGAATCGGGCAAGCTGTTTCTCTCGACCGAACTGGGAGGCGGCCAGTTCACCTCGCTGGAGACCAACGGCATCGCCGAAACCGGTGTCTGGAACATGCTGAAGCACTTCGGCGTCGTCGAGGGCGTGCCGGTCAGCCGCGAAAGCCGCGGCCTGCGCCCCACGCGCATCATGGAGACGCCGGGCGACGGCTACGTCATCTGCCGCCACCACGGCATCGTCGAGCCCCTGGTGGAGCCGGGCGACGAAGTGAAGAAGGGCGACGCCATCGCCCATGTCTGGAACTTCGACGACCCCGGCGCCGA
>CALGGB010000115.1 GCA_937880925.1 uncultured Rhodospirillaceae bacterium
GAGGGTGTCGCCATCCTGGAGCGGATGCTGGAGATGGGCGAGAAATCGGGCATGCCGATCCTGGTGGAGACCCACCGCGACTGCATCACCACCGACATGCTCTACACACTGCAGCTCATGGAGGCGATCCCGCACATGAAGATGTGCGCCGACCTTTCCCACTTCGTCGTCGGGCGCGAGTTCACCTGGCCGGTACCGACGCGCGACGAACACTGGATCCAGCAGGTACTCGACCGCTCGGCCGCATTCCAGGGGCGCGTGGCCAGCCGTGAGCAGGTCCAGGTCCAGCTCGACTTCCCGCAGCACCAGGGCTGGGTCGGCAAGTTCCGCCAGTGGTGGGAGGACGGCATCCGCAAGTGGCGCCACCGCGAGGACGCCGACGCCACGCTCAACTTCCTGGTCGAACTGGGCCCGCCGCCCTACGGCATCACCGGGCGCGACGGCTACGAGCTGTCGGACCGCTGGGAGGAAGCCCTGGTCATCAAGGGCTGGATCCGCGAGATCTGGGAGCGCCTGGAAAACGAGGGCAAGGCCAACCAGGACTGAGACCCGTGGAGGGCGTTGACGCCCTCCGGTCGATCTGGTTTCTTTCCGGCGCAGGTGTATTCCGCGTACGTCCGGCTGCTTGCGTCGTTGCCCAGGGTTTCGGGACAGGGACGTGTGCGGTCAGGCCATCGGGACCACGGATCCTCCCTCAGCCAGAGCCGCCCCCTCCCCCGAGCCACGGCATCGTTCCGTGGTCACACGTTTGCCGGGAGAGGGTCCATGGCGTTCTGGGAAGGTGGAGTTCTTTCACAGGAAATCTTCACGCGCGAGGGCGAGCGCGACCGTCCCGCCCTGGGGACCGTCACCGAGCCCGCGCGCGCCGTTCCGGTGCAGGCCGACTGCGACGTGCTGGTGGTGGGCGGCGGACCGGCCGGGACCGCTGCGGCGATCGCCGCGGCCCGCCTCGGCGTCAAGGTCGTGCTCGCCGAGCGCTACGGCCATCTGGGCGGCCTGGCGACCGGCGGCCTTGTCATCTGGATCGACCGCATGACCGACTGGCAGGGCCATCATGTGATACGCGGCCTGGCCGAGGAACTGCTCGCCCGCCTGCCCGCCGACGCCATCGACGGCCCGGCGCCCGCGATCTGGGGCTCGCGCGAGGCAGCCGACGTCGGCCACTGGGCGCCGCGCTCCAACGCCTTCCACGACATCGTCACCTGGGCGCCCAACATCGATCCGGAATGGCTCAAGGCGGTCACCCTGGCCACGCTTCGCGAGGCCGGTGCGAACCTGCTGCTCCATGCCGGCGCCTCGAACCCGATCGTCGAGGACGGCCGCATCGCCGCCGTGGTGTTCGAGAGCAAGCAGGGGCGTTTTGCCGTCACCGCCCGGGTGGTCGTCGACACCACGGGGGACGGCGACCTTTTCGTGCGGGCCGGCGAAGCCAGCCAGGACGACATCGCGCCATCCAACATGCACCACTGCATGAACACGGCCTGGCTGTTCGGCGGCGTCGACACGGAGCGCTGGATCGCCTTCAAGGCCGACCGCGAGGCGCTGGCAGCCTTCACCACGGAGGCCCGCCGGATCCTGGGTCCGATCCAGCTTCCCATGGCCGCCTGGCGCAACGACGTCATCGTCTTCATGGGGCCGCGCTTTGCCGGCTACGACGCCACGGACGTCGCCGACCTCACCGAGGTCGAGCTGCGCTCGCACGACACCAAGCTGGCCCATCTCGATTTCTTCCGGCGTCACGCCCCGGGTTTCGAGAACGCCTGGCTGATGCTGACGGCGCCGCAGATCGGCGTGCGCCACAGCCGTCGCCTGGTCGGGCGCAAGGTGATGCGGAGCGACGACTGGAAGGCCGGCCTGCGCCACAACGACGAAGTCGGCGTCAGCCCCAGCCTGGGACCGAAGTTCCCGAACGTCTCGATCCCCTACGGCGCGCTGCTGCCGCGCGGCATCGCCAATCTGCTTGCTGCCGGACGCCACATCTCCACCGACGCCGTCTCCCACACCTTCATGCGCGAGATCCCGCAGTGCTGGGTGACCGGCCAGGCCGCCGGCACCGCCGCCGCCCTGAGCGTGCGTCAAGGAGCAGCGCCGGGCGACCTCGACATCGGCCGCCTGCAGCAGAGCCTGATCGACCAGAACGTACCCCTCGGCGCCTAGGAGCCCTCGCGATGACCGCCACCTATGATCTTTTCTCCGCGCAGCGCCCCGGCATGCGCTTCGACGACCAGCAGCCCATGGTCGACATGGACCGTTTGCGCAGCTACCGGCTGGCGCGCACCCAGGCGGCTTTGCGCGCCTCGGGCTGCGATGCGGCGGTGCTGACCAACCCGATCTACATCCGTTACGCCACCGGCGTCTCCTCGGCGCAGGTCTACATGATGCACCTGCCCGAACGCACGGCGATCGTCACGGCCGATGGCCCGGCGGCCATCTTCGACGACTACGTGCCCGAGCTGCTGCGCCCCGGGAACAACGTCGTCGACCTGTGGCGCCCCACGATCGGCTTCACCGAATACCGCTGCGGCGCGCGCGCCACGGAATCGGCGCGGGCCTGGGCCGGCGAGGTCGCCGCCGTCGTCGCGCAGCGCACCGGCCAGAAGAAGCCCCGCCTGGCGATCGACGCCCCGGGGTTCTATGCCCACGAGGCTCTGCGCGAGGCGGGCTTTGCCCTGGAATCGGCCGAGCCGGTCATGACGGCGGCCCATCGCATCAAGTCTCCCGACGAGGTCGCCTGCCTTTCCCACGCGGTGACCGTGGCCGAGACCGGCATGTGGCGTATCCGCGAGGGATTACGCCCGGGCGTCACCGAAAACGAGCTGCTGGCGCTGCTCCATGCCGAGAACATCGCCGCCGGCGGCGAGTGGGGCGAATACAAGCTGCTGCTTTCGGGGCCGCGCACCTTCCCCTGGGTCCAGGAGAGTTCGCACCGCATCGTGCGCGGTGGCGAACTGGTCGCGATGGACACCGGCCTGATCGGCCCCATGGGTTATGGCGCCGACATCTCGCGCACCTTCTACTGCCCACCGGGACGGCCCGATGCCCGGCAGCGCGAACTCTATCGCGTCGCGCTGGAGTGCCTGGAGCACAACCTGGCGCTTTTCCGCGCCGGGCGCCGCTTCAGCGAGGTCGCGGGCGAGGCCTTCGAACTGCCCGCGCGCTTCAAGGAGCACCGCTACGGCTGCATTGCCCACGGCATCGGCATGGGCGACGAGAACCCTGTCGTGGTGTGGCGCGAGGGTTATGCCGCCGGCGAGCCCGACGACACGCTGGAAGCCGGCATGGTGCTGGCGGTGGAGAGTTACGTCGCCGCCGACGACAGCATCGAAGGCGTCAAGCTGGAGGACCAGATCGTCGTCACCGAGGACGGCTGCCGACGGCTCTCGACCTTCCCCTTCGAGCGGGAACTCTTCGACATCCCCGGATAGGCCGGAGGCTCAGTCCATGTGCCAGCCGTGGCTGGCGATCAGCGACTGGCCGGTCAGCGCATTGGTCGGGAAGGCGGCGAACACCAGGGCGACCTCGGCGACATCCTCGACCGTGGTGAACTCGCCGTCGACGGTCTCGCCCAGCATCACCTTCTTCACCACCTCGTCCTCGCTGATGCCCAGGCTGGCGGCCTGCTCGGGAATCTGCTTGTCGACCAGCGGCGTCCTCACGAAACCCGGGCAGATGACATTGGCACGCACGCCGTGTTTGCCGCCCTCCTTGGCGATCGTGCGGGCGAGACCCAGCAGGCCGTGCTTGGCCGTGACATAGGCCGACTTCAGCGGCGAAGCCTCGTGCGAATGCACCGAGCCCATGTAGATGATGCTGCCCGAACCCTGCTTGTACATGTGCGGGATGCAGGCGCGCGTCGTGAGGAAGGCGCCGTCGAGGTGGATCGCCAGCATCTTCTTCCATTCGCCGAAGCCGAACTCCTCGATCGGGTGGACGATCTGGATGCCGGCGTTGGAGACCAGCACGTCGATGGTGACGAAGCGTTCCACTGCGGCGGCCACCCCCGCGTTGACCTCATCCTCGCTGGTGACGTCCATGCGCAGGCCCATGCCCTTGTCGCCGGCGAGTTGCTTGGCGGCGGCCGAGGCGGCCTTCTCGTCGAGGTCGGCGATGACGATGCGCGCACCGGCGGCGGCGTAGCGCTTGGCGATGGCGTGGCCGATGCCGCTGGCCGCACCGGTGATCAGGGCAACCTTGTCGGTGAGTTCCATGATGGTCTCCTTCTTCTTGGTTTTCGGGCGGTCAGGAAAGGTCCAGGACCTCGACGCCCAGGCTTGGCCGCGTCCGGCCGGTCCAGGACGGATGGGCCAGCGTGTGCACGACATCGGCACGGCCGGCGGCCCAGTGTTCCTCGACGGTCTGGCGCGAAAACTCGTAGTCCTTGGATTGCGAATGATGGGCGCGGCGGCGGTTGATGAGGTGAACAATGGTGACGCTGGCGTCGCACGACAGGCGGCGCAGCAGCTTCACGTCGTCGTCCTCGTCCAGCTCCTCGGGCAGCTTTTCGAGCAGCCGGCGCAGGCCTCGCCGGGCCTGTTGCAGGCGCTTGAAGGCGTCGGTGTTGAGCCGCGTACGGCTGGAGTAGCGGATGTCCTTCTCGCGCTCCATGGCCTCCACCACCGTGCGCGGCACCTCACCGCGGGCACTGAAGAGATCGACCTGGAAGACGCAGAGATCGGGGCGCGGTTCCTCATCCAGCACGGCCTGGAGCGGCGTGTTGGAGACGATGCCGCCGTCCCAGTAGAGCTCGCCCTCGATGGCGACAGGCGGAAAACCAGGCGGCAAGGCGCCGCTCGCCATGATGTGCTCGGGCCCCAGGCGCTGATGGCGCGTGTCGAAATAGACGAAATTGCCGCTCTGGACGTGGACCGCGCCGACCGACAGGCGCGTCGGCCCCTCGTTCAGCAGGTCGAAATCGACAAGCTGGGCAAGGGTCCGCGCCAGCGGCGCGGTGTCATAGTAGCTGGTCGCGCCAATGGAGCCGGGCGGATGCAGAAAAGCCGGCGGCATACGCGGCAGGAAGAACCCCGGCGCGCCGAACATGGCCGCGGCCGCCGCGCTGGCCTCGCTGGCGATCAGGCGGCTGGTCTCGTCGCCCCAGGGCGGTGTGCCGGGTTGCCAGGCCGAAACCTGGTACCAGAACTCACGCAGGGCGGCGACACGTCGTTCCGGCGGATTGCCGGCAATCAGCGCACCGTTGATGGCGCCGATCGAGATGCCCGCGATCCACTGCGGCGCGATATCAGCGGCGGCCATCTCCTCATAGACTCCGGCCTGATAGGAGCCCAGCGCGCCACCACCCTGCAGCACAAGGACGGGAACCTCCCCGTTGAGGGCGGCCTTGCGGGTTTTCTTGCGTGTGGTCACGTTGTCTCCGGCCTGCTCATGGTGCAGCGCACAATAAACGTGGTGCACCGTTTTGCCGAGTGCCGTTCAACTGGCCGTGTTCAGACCCTTTTCTTCACCGCCTCGCGATGGGCGATGTAGAGCGTGGAACCCACGATCAGCAGGCCGCCCAGATAAGTCCAGAGATCGGGGATCTCGGCGAACATCAGCGCGCCGGCTGCGCCGGCAAAGATGATGCGGACATAGTCGAAGGGCGCCACGAAGCTGGCATCGCCGATGCGGAAGGCGCGGATGATCAGCGCCTGGGCGCCCAGGCCGCAGAAGCCGACCCCGGCCAGCAGCAGCCAGCCCGAGAGGTCCGGGTCGTGCCAGCCCGCAACACCGGGCCAGGCGGCCATGACGCCCGAGGACAGCAGGAAGAAAAAGAGCATCAACAACTGGCTCTCCTTCTTGGGAAAGCGCTTCAGCAGCACGACTGAGACCGCGATGCACAGGGCCATCAGCACCGCCAGTCCCGTCGCGAGTTCAATCTGGCCGCTGAAGGGGCGGGCGACCACCAGAACACCGCCAAACCCCACCGCGGTCGCGCTCCAGCGGCGCCAGCGCACGGTCTCGCCCAGCAGCAGCACGGCCATGACGGTGACGAACAGCGGTACGGTGAAGCTGATCACCGTGACTTCCGCCAGGTGCAGCTTGGTGAAGGCGTAGTAGCCGCACAGCACCGAAAGTCCGCCCAGCAGGGCGCGGCTGGCGTGAATGCCGATATGCGCCGTGCGCCAGGGCGCCACGTCCATCGCCCACATCAACGGCACGATCACCGCCATGCCGAAGAAGGCACGCACGAAGACGGTCTGGAAGGCATCGATACCGATGAGGCCCAGTTGCTTGACCATCACAGAGGTGATCGTGAAACCCAGCGAGGCGCCCACCGAATAGAGCGCACCATGCAGGTTTTCGCGCCGGGTCGCTGATGTCGGGCGGCGCAGGGGCGGGGGCGGCGGGGTCGCCTGACCGTCGGGGGCAGGCGCCATGCCGCTGGCCTCAGGAAGCCGCGATCAGGCGGCGCAGCTTGGCCACGGCCTCCTCGGGCGTCGCCGTGAAGGTGATGGCGTCGAAGAACGTGCCGTCGCTCTTCATGAGGTAAACGGCGGCGGTATGGTCCATCAGGTAGTCGCCGGTGCCGTCGTCCATCTCGATCCTCTTGTAGTAGGCCTTGTAGCTCGCGGCGATCTCCGCGGTCTGGTTGGCATTGCCGCGCAGCGCCACGATCCGGGGCGAGAAGTAGCCGGCATACTGGCCCAGCGCCTCGGCGGTGTCGCGTGCCGGATCGACGGTGACGAAATAGACCGCCAGATCCTTGCCCTCCTCGCCCAGGGTATCGAGCCAGCCGGCAATCTCGGCAAGCGTCGAGGGGCAGACATCAGGGCAGAAGGTGTAGCCGAAGAAGACCAGGCTGGGATGACCGAGCAGATCCTGCTCGGTCACCGTCTCCCCGTTCTGATCGGTCATGGTGAAGGGACCGCCGATGTCGACCGGCTGCAGCGCCGCCTCGTTTTCACCACCGCCGTAACGCACGGCCAGGGCCGCGATGCCCAGCGCAGCGGCAAGCCCCAGGATGCCCAGGGCAACGATCAGGCGGCGCTTGGTCATTGTCCGCTCTCCATCTCCATGGTCCCGTCCATGTCCATGTCCATATCCATGTGGTCGTCGTCCTGCATACCGGGCTTCTGGACGGAGAACATGACATCGATCTCGCCGGCATGTTCGAAGATCAGCGTCACCGGGATCATGTCCCCCGCGACGGGGCGTTCGGCGACATGCATGAACATCAGGTGATAACCGCCACGGGCCAGCGTCACCGTGCCACCTGCGGGAATCTCGATTCCGTCGGGCAGCGGGCGCATCTGCATCGTGCCGGCAGCGTCGATGGTCACCTCATGGATCTCCGCCTTCCGGGCGAAGACGCAACGCACCGCTATCAGCCGGTCGGCCGCATCGCTCTCGTTGGTGATCTCCAGGTAACCCGCGGCCGTCGGTGCGCCCGGCGGCGGCTCGGCGATCCAGGGATGGTCGAGTTCCAGGTCGCCGATCTCGAACTCGTGGGCGGAAGCAACCCCCCCCGTGGCCATCAGGACCAGGACAAGGGCAAGGGGACGAAGGAAGCGCATGGGATGGTTTCCGTGCAAAGGCCGCGCGGACCCGGAAGGGCGCGGCACGGCGACAAGGATCAGGGGGGCAGGCGGCCGCCACGAAGGCGGCATGAGGCTCAGGCCAGGGGCGGCGCCCGTGAGGCATAGCCAGTGAGACTGCCCCGATGGGGATTCGTCACATCGCCGGGGACGGAGAAATCATGTGTCCATGTGGCGACCGTCAGCGCCGGCGCATCGGCTGTGGCGAGCACCATGCCATGACACGCGCCCGTGCAGGCCTGGCACGACTGGTGATCGGCCGTGTTCTGGCCGCCCTGTTCTTCGCCCGTCGCCGAAGGCGTCAGGTTGCTGCAGATCACGCTCAGCGCGGCAGGCAGGCCGGCCGCCGCCGGTGCCGCCACGGCCTGAGGCAGGACCGCGGGCAGCATCAGGGCCAGCCCGATCAGGGCGACCACGAAGCGGCGGAGGGCAAGGCGAAGGTTCATGGCAACAGTCTAGGTCAAGCTACGGCGCACGGGAAACCTGCCGTGCGTGGGACTTTGCGATGCCGTGCCCGGGGCTTCATTGATCTGCATCATCGCTCCCGGCTTCACCATCGGCCAGCGACCGCGCGACATCGAGGCAGGCCTGCCGGTCCGGTCGGAAGTCGCGCCCACGCCACCAGGCCTCGACCCCGGCCACGATCCGCCCGACCTGCGGCCCGACGGGCACACCCATGGCCGTGATGTCGGCGCCGCGCACCGGCAGTTTCGGAGCTTCCCAGGTGTTGGCGGTTTCGAGCATGGCGCGCCAGCGGTCCGCGCGGTTTTCACGGTCCCCCGCCCAGGCGAGCAGCACGAGATCACGCAACAGGTCCGGCCCAAGCTCGTAGAGCAGCTGGCGCTGGGCGGAGGTGTCCATCCCGGCTTCCAGGGTCCTTGCGGGCGGTGCCAGGCGTGCCAGACGGGCGATCTCGAGATTGGCCATCTTCAGGCGCCGGCCCAGCGCCTCGCCACCGCTGCCGACCAGTGCCGCCAGGCGGCGCAGGGCATCGCGGTCGTCGATGCCGCAGAGCGCGAGCAGGGTGGTGAACGGTCCGGCCTCGGGCAGCACCGCGGGCAGCACGCCGATCTCCGCCATGACCTGCAGCGTCGGCACCGGCGCGGGTGTGGCCAGCAGCTTCATCAGTTCCATGCGCACCCGCTCGACCGAGAGGCGGCCGAGGCTCCCGGCCGCCGCAGCGCAGGCCTGGAGCGCCTCCGGGTCCGGCCCGCCGTGGCCGAAGCGGGCCAGGAAGCGGAAATAGCGCAGCACGCGCAGGTAATCCTCCGCGATGCGCCGCGGCGCATCGCCGACAAACCGCACGCGGCCTGCCTCCAGGTCATCACGCCCGCCGAAGTAGTCATAGAGATCACCCCGGGGCGACAGGCTCATGGCATTGAAGGTGAAATCCCGGCGCGCGGCATCGGCGCGCCAGTCGTCAGTGAAGGCGACTTCCGCGTGGCGCCCGTCGGTGGCGACATCCAGGCGCAGGGTGGTGATCTCGAAGGGCCGGCCGTCGGCCACCGCCGTCACCGTGCCGTGCTCGATGCCTGTGGGCACACCCTTCAGGCCGGCGCGCGCCAGCAGGGCGAGCACCGTTTCGGGCGCGTCGGGCGTGGCGAGATCGACATCGTTGACCGCATCGCCGCGCAGGGCGTCGCGCACGCAGCCGCCGACGAAGCGGACCTCCGCGCCATCGGCCGTCAGCGCGGCGATCACCGCCTGGGCGGCATCGTCGGTCATGGAAGGCGCCGGGGTGATGCGCGCGACCGGAGCCTCGTGGGCCGTGTTCACCGCTGGCCCCGCAGGACCTGGATCAGGTTCAGCAGCACGGTCGCCGTGGCGCCCCAGATCATGCGGTCGCCGAAGTTCCAGACGTTGTACCAGCGGTCCGCGCCGCGCCAGAACATGCTCTCGCGGCGGTGGTTGTCGGGCTCCAGCAGGAAGCCCAGGGGCACCTCGAAGGCTTCCTCGATCTCCGTGCCGTCGGGACGGAAAACCACCGGCGGTTCGAGCACGCCGACCACCGGGGCGATGCTGTAGCCCGACCCGGCGCGATGGGTATCAAGCCGCCCCAGGATCGTGACGCGCGCGGGATCGATGCCGATTTCCTCCTGCGTCTCGCGCAGGGCCGCGGTCACCTCGTCCTCGCCCTCCTCGATGCGCCCGCCGGGGAAGCTCACCTCACCCGCGTGGCGTTTGAGGTGGCGCGAGCGCTGGCAGAAGATCACGGTCAGACCCTCGGGATGGAGCACCAGGGGTACCAGCACGGCAGCGCGCCGCAGGGCAGGCCCCTCCTCCCAGTCCGAAGGCGGGGCCTCCATGACCGGCGCGGGCATGGCGCGCAGCAGTCCCAGCAGGTCCTCACCCGTCATCGTCGGCATACCCCAGGATGAACTCCGCGCCGCCCGAGGCGACGATCAGCGCCTGGCGGCCGTCCCGCTCGGCAAGCTCGCCGAGGCCCACCAGCTCGTAATAGACCGGGCGGGCGATCAGTGCCTCCAGCCCCTCTCGCACCATCACATAGGGTGAGGGTTCGCCGGTTTCGTCGTCGAAGGCCACGCGGATGGGATGCTGCGGCCCGGCGGTCACGCTATCGTCCACATTGGTGCGGAAGGTAAGCTTTCCAGCTTCGGCGGTTACCGCGACGGCAATGAAGGGAGCGTCCTCAACCCTGATCCGACGCTTTTCCACAGGCGTAATCAGGAAGTACTCGTCGCCCTCGCGCTTGAGAATCCCGGCGAAGAGCTTGACCAGGGCCGGGCGGCGTATAGCCCCGCCCTCGTGATACCAGGTGCCGTCGCGGGCAATGCGGATGTCGATGTCGGCGGCCAGAAGCTCGCGGAAGCGCCGCTCGTCCCCCCCCTTCGGGGCGGCCTTGGAATCGTCGTCTTCACGGGCTTGTGTTGGGGTCATGGCCGGGGGTGATACCGTATTGCTGTTCGACCACTAAGATAGGCACGACAACCGGCCCGAGGAACCCATGGCGGAAAGCAAACAAAGCCCCCTCCAGGATGCCAGCGACCTGACCGCCGATATCGAGCGTGTCGGCGAGCGGCTGAGCGCCGCACGCAGCGCCGTCGGCCGCGTCATCTTCGGCCAGGCCGAGGTGGTGGAGGAAACGCTGATCACCCTGCTGGCCGGCGGCCATGCCCTGCTGATCGGCGTGCCGGGCCTGGGCAAGACCAAGCTGGTCGAGACCATCGGCACGGTGATGGGCCTGGAAGACAAGCGCGTGCAGTTCACCCCCGACCTGATGCCCGCCGACATCCTGGGCAGCGAGGTGCTGGAGGAATCCGAGAGCGGTCGGCGCGAGTTCCGCTTCATCAAGGGCCCTGTCTTCGGCCAGCTCCTGATGGCCGACGAGATCAACCGCGCCAGCCCGCGCACCCAGTCGGCCCTGCTCCAGGCGATGCAGGAACGCGCCGTCTCGGTCGCCGGCACCCGCCACCCCTTGCCCGAACCCTTCCATGTGCTGGCAACGCAGAACCCGCTGGAACTGGAAGGCACCTATCCCCTGCCCGAGGCCCAGCTCGACCGTTTCCTGATGGAGATCGACGTCGACTACCCCGGGCGGGACGCCGAGCGCGAGATGCTGGTCTCGACCACAGGCGCGCGCGAGGAAAGGCCCCAGGAAGCCATGACCGCCGCCGACCTGCTGGCCGCCCAGAACCTGGTGCGCCGCATCCCTGTGGGCGAAAGCGTGGTCGAGGCGATCCTTTCCCTGGTCCGCTCGGGCCGCCCCGACGGCTCGGAAGCCACACGCACCATCGCCTGGGGCCCCGGCCCGCGCGCCAGCCAGGCCCTGATGCTGGCGGTGCGCGCCCGCGCCCTGCTCGATGGCCGCTACGCGCCCTCGATCGACGATGTCGTGGCGCTCGCCGGACCCGTGCTGCGCCATCGCATGGCCCTGACCTTCGCCGCCCGCGCCGACGGCATGACCGTCGATCAGGTGATCGAACGCCTGAAGGCGCCGCTCGGGTGAGTGGGGTGCGACCCATCGCCTGCGGCGTCCCCCCCCATCCCAGCCTTCCCCCTCCAGGGGGGAAGGGGAAGTCTTTGGCGCTTGGTCGGCCTCGCGATCTTTCCCCTCCCCCCTGGAGGGAGAGGGCCAGGGTGGGGGGGACCCGCGCCGTAGCGGCTCCGTATGCCCATGGCTGAGAACGCCGTCGGATTTCGTCAGCGCGCCGAACAGCTGGTTGCCCATCTGCCGCCGCTGCTGGTGGAGGCCGAGCATGTCGCGGCGATCGTCGCCCAGGGCGTCCATGGCCGCCGCCGCGTCGGGCCCGGCGAGACCTTCTGGCAGTACCGGCGCTACCAGCAGGGCGATGCCGCGACCATGATCGACTGGCGCGCCTCGGCGAAGTCGACGCGCCTCTATGTCCGTGAAAACGAATGGGAGGCCGCCGAAAGCGTCTGGCTGTGGGCCGACGCCTCGGCCTCGATGCAGTTCCAGTCGCGCCTCTCGCAGACCTCCAAACGCGACCGCGCCCGCCTGCTGCTGATGGCGCTGGCCGTGCTGCTGGTGCGCGGCGACGAAAACATCGCCCTGCTGGGCAGCGACCGGCGGCCGCGCACCGGCAGCGCCGCGCTGACCCGCTTTGCCACCCGCCTGATCCGCGACGGTGATGAGGAACCCCAGAGCCTGCCGCGCCTCGACATCCTGCCGCGCCACGCACAGCTCGTGCTGATCGGCGACTTCCTCGAGCCGCTCGAGTCACTCGATGCCATGGTCAAGCACTTCGCCGGGCTGGGCGTCACCGGCCACATGGTGCAGGTGCTCGACCCGGCCGAGGAGACCCTGCCCTATGCCGGGCGCGTCCTGTTCGACGGCCTGGAGCGTGAGGGTACCATGCTGGCCAGCCGCGCCGAGGCCCTGAGGAACGACTACGTCCGCCGCCTGGCCGCCCACCGCGACCACCTTGCGGCCCTGACGCGGCGCACCGGATGGAGCTTCACCATCCACCATACCGACAAGCCGCCCCAGGCGGCCCTGTTGCCGCTCTACATCGATCTTTCCGGCAAGGTGCAATGAGCGCGCCATGGTGAGCCTGGGTCCGCTTGCCTTCGTCGTGCCCTGGGCGCTGGTCGCCCTGGTCCTGCTGCCCTTGCTGTGGTGGCTGCTGAAGGTCGTGCCGCCGATGCCGCGGCGCGTTTCCTTTCCCGCCATCCGCCTGCTCTTTGGTCTCGATACCGACAAGCGCGCCGCCGAATCGACACCGCTGTGGCTGATCCTGCTGCGCATTGCGCTCGCCGCCCTGCTGGTGCTCGCCGTCGCACAGCCCCTGGTCAACCCCAGCCACCGCACCCTGGCGGGCGGCGACATGCTGATCGTGCTCGACGACGGCTGGGCCTCCGGGCGCGACTGGACCGCGCGTCTTGCCGCCGCGCGCGGCCTGCTGGCGCTGGCCGAACGGCAGGACCGCAATGTCGTGCTGCTGACCACCGCGCGAACGGACGAAGCAACCCCCCTTGCCCACAGCGGCCTGCTGCTGCCGCTGGAAGCCGAGCAGCGGCTTTCCGCCCTGACACCGCGCCCCTGGCCCGTGGACAGAGCCGCGGCCCAGGACGCCCTGGTCGATCTGGACGATGTCGGCCAGGTCTTCTGGATCGCCGATGGTGTCGCCACGGACGCCGACGAAGCCTTTGCCGATGCCCTGGCGTCCCTTGGCGACCTCGTCGTGATGACCGACCGCGAAACCGGCGGGGCACTGGTCCTGCTGCCCCCGGACGAACGCGACGGCGCCGTCGTGCTGAGCGCGCGCCGGGCCGACCGCGACCACCAGCGCGCCATCTGGGTTGCCGCCGAGGATGAGGAAGGCGCGCTCGTCGCACGCCAGCAGATCGTCTTCGAGGATGGCGCGGGCGAGGCGGAGGCCGCACTCACCGTGCCGCCCGAAATGCGCAACCGAATCGCGCGCCTGACGATCGAGAACGAACCGAGTGCGGCCGCCGTGGTCCTGCTCGATCAGCGCTGGCGCCGCCCGCCCGTGGGCATCGTCGCGCCCGAGGGACTGGAAGCCAACCAGCCCCTGCTGGCGCCGAGCTACTTCGTTGCGCGCGCGGTCGAAGGCGCCGCAGAGGTCCGCCGCGGCAGTCTGGCCGAGCTCCTCGCCCAGCCGCCCGCCGTCATCATGATGGCCGACCTCGGCACCGTGCCCGACACCGAGCGCCCGGCCCTGGAGAGCTGGATCGAGGGCGGCGGCGTGCTGGTGCGTTTTGCCGGACCCCTGTTCGCACAGGACACCGACGACCTGGTGCCGGTGGAAATCCGCGGCCGCGAGCGCTCCATGGGTGGGGCGATGAGCTGGTCCTCGGCCCAGAGGATCGCGCCCTTCGAGCCGGGCTCGCCCTTCGCCGGACTCGACGTTCCCCGTGACGTGCTGATCGACACCCAGGTGCTGGCCGAACCGACCAGCGACCTATCAGCCCATACCTGGGCACGGCTGGAAGACGGCACGCCGCTGGTCACCGCGCAGCGGCGCGGCGAGGGCTGGCTGGTGCTGGTCCACACCTCGGCCAACACGCAATGGACCAACCTGCCGATCTCGGGCCTCTTCGTCGGCATGATGCGCCGCCTGGTCGACCTGTCGCAGGGCGCGGGCGCCGAACTGGGCGACGAACCCCTGCCCGCGCTGCAGAGCCTGAACGGCTTCGGCACCCTGGCCCCACCCCTGCCGGGAACATCGGCGATTGCCGCCAACGCCTTTGAGGCGGCGGTTGCAGGGCCGCAGCATCCCCCCGGCATCTACGGCACCTTCGATCTGCGCCGTTCGCTCAACCTGGGCAGCACCCTTGCCGCGCCCGAGCCGCTTTCTCTGCCCGAAGGCACGCTGGTCACCGGTTTCGAGCGCCAGCAGGAGATCGACCTGCGGCCCGTGCTGCTGGGCCTTGCCGGCCTGCTCGCCCTGATCGAGATCTGGGCCAGCATGGCCCTGCGCGGCCTGGCGCCGGGCCTGCGCACCGGCACGCGGCTGGCCGCCCTGCCCCTGCTTTTCCTGCTGTCGCTGCCGGGCACGCCGCAGGCCCAGGAGGCGGCCGAGGCCAACGGGATTCCTGAAGCAGCGCTGGAAGTGCGGTTTGCCTTTATCGAGACGGGCGATGCCGAGGTCGATCGCGCGAGCTTTGCCGGTCTGCGCGGACTTTCGGCGATCCTCAACGCGCGCACCTCGGTCGAACCGGGCGAGCCGGTCGGCGTCGATCCCGAGACCGACGATCTGATCCTCTATCCCCTGCTCTACTGGCCGATCACCCAGACCCAGCCCGTGCCGTCGGGCGTGGCGCGGGCCAGGCTCGATGCCTTTCTGGCCGCCGGCGGCATCCTCCTGGTCGATACGCGCGACGCCAACGAGGA
>CALGGB010000116.1 GCA_937880925.1 uncultured Rhodospirillaceae bacterium
CCGAGCGCGGCTACCACGTTGAACTGCCGGAGGTGAAGAGCGGCCTGTCGCGCTCCGTGCTGCATTACGAACATGCCTTCGGCCTCAATCAGACCACCGACGGCCTGCGGATGGCCGGAACCGTGGAGTTCGCAGGCGTCGATGCGCCTGAAAACGAGGACCGCGCGCACACCATCTGGCGTCGCGGACGTACCACCCTGCGCGAGCTGGAAGGTGTCGAGAACCCGGAGATGAAGCTGTGGATGGGCCGGCGTCCGACCATGCCGGATTTCCGCCCCGTGATCGGTGCTGCACCGGGTGTATCAGACTGCTGGTTCGCCTTCGGGCACCAGCATCTGGGCCTCACCTTCGGGGCGCGCACGGGCCAGATCGTCACCGACCTGATCGCCGGCCGCGATCCCGGCGTCGACCTCAAGCCCTTCCGCGCCGACCGCTTCTGAGCGCCATCGTGGCCGCCAGGGCAGGGATCGGCATTATCGGGCTCGGCATCATGGGCACGCGCATGCTGGCGCACTTCGAGGCGCATGAGGGCTTCCATGTCGTCGCGGCCTGGGATCCCAGCGCCGAAGCCTGCCGTCGTGCCGTCGGGCAAAGCCCGCATCTCCGGCTTGCCGCTTCTGCCCAAGCGGTGGCGCGTGCTCATGGCGTGGATTGCCTCTACATCGCCTCGCCGCCCTCGGCACATCTCGGACACATTGCCCTGGGCCTTGATGCGGGCAGGGCGGTGCTCTGCGAGAAACCCCTGGCGCTCGACGGCGCGCAAAGCCGCGCCCTGGTCGAACGGGTGGAGGCGGCGGGTGCCCGTGCGGGCGTGAACTTTCCCCAGGCTTCCTCACCGGCCCTGCGGACGGTCGCTGCAATGCTGGCCGAGCAGCAACTGGGACCGCTTGAAGGTCTGGAGATCGATCTTGCCTTTCCCGCCTGGCCGGAGGCCTGGCAGGTAACCGCCCGCTGGCTGGCGCTCCGTGCCGAAGGTGGCTTTGTCCGCGAGGTGGTCACCCACATGGCCTTTCTTGCGCGCCGCCTGCTGGGTCCGCTGGAGGTCGAATCCTGCGCCATCGCCTATCCGCCGGACGGTCTTGCCGCCGAGACCGGGGTCGAGGCGCGCCTTCGCGCCGGCGGTCTTCCCGTCACCCTGCGCGGCATCGTTGCCGCGGGTGTGGAGGAGCGCACCGATTGGACCCTGCGCGGTCGCGACGGTGCCTGCCGCATACACGACTGGTACAGCCTTGCGCGGCGAGAGGGCGCTCAGCCGTGGACCGAGGTCGATCTGTGGGCTGACGATGTCCGCGCCGCCGCCTACCGCGCGCAGCTCGATGCCTTGCGCGATCTCGTCGCGGGCAGGCCGAGCACCATCGCCACGCTGCGCGAAGGCTTTGAGGTCCAGCAATGCATCGAGCGGCTGATCGGCCTGGGTGGGGCCGGGACCTGAGACTGCTCAGGCGTCGAAACCGGGATGGCGGCTGCGGACCATGCGCATCATCGCGGCCCACTGCAGGTCATATTCGTTGAGCCCCGCATTGAGGTGATAGCCGGAAAGATCGCCGATTGCCTGTTCGTCCAGTGTGACATAGCCGGTGCCGGCCGAAAGCACGTCGACCTGAATCTTGCAGGCGTTCTCGAGCAGCATGTGGAGGTGAAAGGCTTCCGATGCCGTGCGTCCGGCAACAAGCAGGCCGTGGTTGCGCAGGATCATGGCCAGCAGGGGCGCGGGCAGGTCGCGGGCCAGAGTTTCGCATGCGATCTCCGGGCGGGCATAGGCCATCTGGTAGTCGTGGTAGGCAAGCAGGCCCATGATCTCGCCGGCCTGTTGGCTGATCGCCAGCAGGCCGCAGTCCATGGCCGAGACGGCGCCGCCGGCGCGCGTGTGGCTGTGCAGCACGACGTTGACGTCGGGACGCGCGGCGAGAATTGCGGTGTGGATGATGTGGCCGGCCTCGTTGATCGGATGATCGCCGGCCAGCACCTTGCCGGCGAAGTCGACCTTCAGCAGGCTGGATGCGGTGATCTCCTCGAAGAGCAGGCCATAGGGGTTGATGAGATACTGATCCATCGTGCCGGGCACGCGGGCCGAGAGATGGGTCTCGATGGTGTCGGTCCAGCCGTAGTGGGCAAACAGGCGGTAGAGCGCGGCGAGCTCCACACGGGCACGGTGCTCGCTCAGCTCCTGGCTGACCGGTTGGGCCAAAGCCGACATCGCAGTTCTCCTTATGGAAAGGCGATGTTGCCCTGAAGCCCGCGCCGGGTCCATGGCCTCTGCGACCAGTCTCTGCCGGCTCATGGAAAAGGACGGGACCGTTGCGCCGGCTGCCCGGCCATGGAAACCTTGTCCGACACTCCAGTCCCGGGAGCCAGACCATGAACCTGTTCGCGCCGATGTCAGACCGATCCCTGTTCGATGAAGCGACGCTCGCCAGCTTCGACGCACCGGTCGAGGAGGGACGGGGCCTGCCTAACCATTGCTACACCGACCCGGCCTGGCTCGATCTGGAGAACAAGCGCCTCTTTGCGCGTACCTGGATGCTGGCGGGCTTCTGCCACGATGTGCCCGAAAAGGGCGATGCCTGCCCCATCGAACTGGCCGGCATGCCCCTGGTGCTGCTGCGCGACAACGATGGCGTGATCCGCGTCTTCCACAATGTCTGCCGCCATCGCGGCGCGGTCGTCGTTCCCGAACCCTGCAAGGGCAAACGCCTGCTGACCTGCCCCTACCATGCCTGGGCCTATGGGCTGGACGGCAGCCTGCGCTCACGCCCGCATTTCTTCGGCGGCGAGCGCCACGACACGAACCCGGGGCCGGATGCGCCGGGCCTGGTGCCGGTGCGCCATGCGGTCTGGAACGATCTGGTGTTCGTTGATCTTTCGGGCGAGGCGGTCGATTTCGAAACCCACTGGGAACCGTTCACGCGGCGCATGGGCGACTACGACTTTTCCGCCCTGCGTTATGCCCACACCCTGGAGTTCGATGTCGCGGGCAACTGGAAGCTCATCCTCGAGAACTTCTTCGATGCCTATCATGTGCCCGCCGTGCATCCCAAGCTGGAGGAGTTCGCACCGATCACCGGCCGTATCGGTACCCAGACCGATGGCGTCTGGTTCCACAACACCAACCCGATCGCCGAGCCCCAGGAGGGCAGAGGCCTGGGCATGCCGTTCTATCCCGGGCTCGATGCCGTGGGGCAGCGCACGGAATGGTACTTCCACCTCTTCCCCACGACGCTGTTCGAAATCTGGCCCGACCAGCTTGCGGTCTTCCAGCTCCATGCCCTGGCGCCCGATCGTACGATCGAGAAGATCCACATGTACTTCATCGGCGATGCCGCGACCGATCCGGCCTTCGCGCGCCAGCGTCAGGACGTTTACGACATGTGGAACGAGCTCAACACCGAGGACTTCCGCATCGTCGAGAACATGCAGCGCGCCCGCTGCTCTCCCGGTTTCGATGGCGGCGCGCTCTCGCCCTTCTGGGACCCCGCAACGCAGCACTTTGCACGCCTTATGGCTCGTGCCATGGCCTGACCAGAAGGTTCCCAAACGCAATGCGGCAGCCCGAGGGCTGCCGCATGAACTTCCCGCGTGATGTCGCGGGCCACAAGGTCAGGTGGACTGCTTAGAAGTCCCAGAAGCCCTTGTCCTTCTCTTCCTGGTAACGGTTGTACTCGTCGAGATCGAGCACGCCGTCGCCGTCCCGGTCATAGGCGTTGAAGATGCCGGTGTTGAACTCGTCGTTGTCGATGTTGGCGTCGGCATTGGCATCCCAGGTGTTGTAGTCCCAGGTATTGTCGCCGGACTCGTCATCGATGTTCATCTTGTCGCGACGCGTATGGACGCCGCCGTCATATTCGTCAGCCGACATGAAGCCGTTCTGGTCGGCATCCCAGGCACGGAAGGTGCCGTTGTTGTCCAGTTCGGCGTTGAACTCGCCCTGGTTGATGTGGCTGTCGGCATCGGCGTCCAGGCTGCTGAAATCGGCCATGGCCGGCGCGGCCGCGGTGAGGACCAGTGCCAGGGCGCTGGCGCCGAGAAAATGCATGCGGTTCTTCATGGGTGCTCTCCTGTGTTGTCGTTGGCTCCCTTCACGAAAGGTCAACGCAACACCGGCCACCCCGTTCCATGGCGCTCGAACGGTGCGGGCCCTACGGCAACACGCCCGTCTTGCCTATCCCTGATTCGGCTTCGCCCGACATGGCGCCGCCCGTGTTGCCGATGCCCTCCCAGATGGCGTAGCCGAACAACCGGCGGTCGGCCTCGGTCAGTCCGGCGAGCACATCGGGCCGCGTTCCGTAGGGAAAGTTCACGAGCTGGCGGAACTGCGGGCCGCAGAAATAGGCCGAGATACCGGCGCGCGGACCATCGGAATCGTTGGCGCCGGCGGCATGCCAGGTACGCCCGTCCCAGATCACCGCGGTGCCCGCGGGTACTTCCGGCTGCACCTCGCCATAGGCTCCGCGCGGCTCCGGGTGGGCGCCGGAGAGATGGCTGCCGGGAATCAGGCGCGTGGCGCCGTTGGCGCGGGTGAAGTCGGTGGCGGCATAAAACACGTTGATCACCACCGGTGGGTTGATCGCTCCTGTACTCGGCTCCGGCGTGCCGAAGGTCTGGCGCGAGCGCCTGATGTCGCCTGCCTTCAGCGCCGGTGTTTCGCCGGGCATCACCGGATGGGGCAGCCACCACTGGTCGATGTGCAGGCCCATGGGGCCGTTGTCCGGCCAGGTCAGATGGCAGTCCAGGCCCGAGAGCAGGACCTCCTCGCCGAGCAGGTGATGCACCACCGGCCGTGTCACCGGGTTGTGGACCAGGGCGTCGATGAAGATGCGCCCCTTGTTGGAAAGGATGCGCACCCACTGGTTCTTCATCTCGCCGATCTCGACCGGGCTGTCCTGGCGCGTCACGCCCTGGGCGCGCTCGGCGGCGGCCTGCTCCAGCAGGCGTTCGCGCACCGCTGCCAGCACGTCGCCCTTCAGGGCCCCGGCGGCAAGGCAATAGCCCCAGGTATCCATGTCGCGGGTGAGCTGCGCAGGATCGGTGGCGGGCTGGGGCAGGTCGGTGCGGTTGGCGTTCATGCTGTGTCTCCGGCTACGCCCGCCAACTCTAACCGGCGATGCGGCCGCGTCCACATTGCAGACGTGCAGACGCCGGGGCTTTGCACAGGTTTGACGGCCTTCACCGTTGCGAGCTCCGCGCTTTGATCGCACACTGGTTGCACCAGAGGGGGAGCCAGAGCCATGAGTGACCGGGCCGCCATGCCGGGTGCCGCATTCCGCATCGGCAGTGTGATCTCGCGGGGGGTTTCGACCTATTTCCGCAATATCGTCTCGTTCCTGATCCTCAGCGTCATCGCCTTCCTGCCGGCGATCGTCGTCACCGTCATCTTCGGTGCGATGGTTGCCAATGTTGAAAGCGTGATGCGCGAGGGAGAGGGGCCAAGCGCCGGTCTCATCCTTGGTATCGTTCTCTGGGTCCTGGCCTTCGTGCTGGGCTGGCTGTGGCTTTCCGCAGGCATCACCTATGGCGTGATCGCCTCGTTGCGCCAGGGGAAGATCAACCTGGGCGAGGTCATGGCAACCTCGCTGAAGTCCGTGCTTCCCCTGCTCGGGCTTGGCGTCATCATCATGCTCATCATGATGGGCCTGGGCCTGCTCGTCTTGATTCCGTTCCTCGGCATCATCGTTCTCTTCGTCCTTGGACTCTATCTTATGGTGCGCTGGTGGGTCGCCATCCCCGCCGTCGTCGTCGAGAGCATCGGGCCGATCGCGGCGCTGGGGCGGGCCTCCGAACTGACCAAGGGGAACCGCTGGAGCGTCTTGGGCGTGATGGTCCTGTGGGGGCTGGTTGCCGGGCTCGTCGGTACTGTTGTCATCACCCTGCTAAGCCTCGCGGCCGGTGTGCCGCTCGATGCGCAGGCCGCCCCCGTGGATGCCGGAGCGGGCGGTGTCGTCATTCAGATCGTCAGCGGATTCGTGAATCTCATCCTTGCCGGTCTGGGCGCTTCGGTTGTTGCGGTGGGCTACCATGACCTGCGCATTGCCAGGGAAGGCGGCGACACGGAACAGATCGCCCGCGCCTTCGACTGACATGGACGCCGGGATTCCGGCACGGGAGAGAATATGACGTACCAGGAACCTATACGGCATTTCGCGATTGGCGATGTCATCGGCCGGGGCATCGGGCTTTATTTCCGCAATCTCGCGACCTTCATCCCGCTGTCCCTGATCGCCTTCATCCCGGTCTGGCTGGGCCTGCTTCTGGTTGATCAGGGCGCGGCCATGGGTGCGGCGGGTATCGGCGCAGGCGTGGTCATCATGCTCGTGCTGCAAACGATCGCGGGCTACTGGCTGCAGGCGGCTCTGGTCTACGGAACGATCAGTTCGATGCGCGGCCATCCCGCCGGTTTTGGCGAAACCTTTTCCAAGGCGCTTGCCTCCCTCGGCACCGTCATCGTGCTCGGCATCCTGATTTCGGCTCTTGTCGGCTTCGGCATCCTGCTCTTCATCGTGCCGGGCGTGCTTTTCATGGTGATGTTCTTTGTCGCCATTCCCGCTGCCGTGGTCGAGCGCGGCGGCATCGGCGCCAGCATGACCCGCAGCCGGGAGCTGACCAAGGGGCACCGCTGGTCCATCTTCGCCCTCTTCATCGTCATGATGCTGGCGTTGACCCTGGTCAGCGGCGGCGTCGGACTGGCAACCGGCGCGAGCGGAGCCCATCCGGCCGGGGCCGGTCTCTGGATCAACCAGATCGTGGCCATGCTGATCGGCGGTGTCTGGGCGACGATCACCGCGGTTGCCTACCACGACCTGCGCATCCTCAAGGACGGCGGCGACACCGAGACCATCGCGCGCGCCTTTGACTGAGGCGCGAGAGGCTGAGCCGCGATGGGGCTCGGTGATGTTCCCCGGGTGTTGTGGCGCGGTCTGCTTGCCTTTCTGCGTGATTGCCCTCGTCACGGGTTGTGCGGGATCCTGGTGTTTCTGCCGCTCTTCGGGGTGACATACGTTTTTGAATACCAGATCGTCAGGGCCTACCTCAGTCATCCCGTTCTGGTCGGGATCTCCGTGGCCTGTGTTGTCGGTGCAGCGGTCGTGCTGTTTGTCGGCGCCATCGCGAAGGTCGCGACCGAACGTTTCGACGGCGATACTCCGGAGATCGTCGACCTGATCGAGGCGATGATCATCCGACCGTTTACGCGCGCGGTTCTGGCTCTTCTGGTCGTCGTGTTGACCTTCGGGCTGCTCATTGCTGTGCGTTTGTCTTTCGGTGACTCGGAGCAGGGCGTCATGCCTTTCGTCGTTGGCAGCGTGCTTCTGCTTGCCGCTTGCGTCCTTGCGGTGTTGACGACGGTTGTGATCCTGGAGGGCACGGGTCCATGGCGCACCATTTGCCGTCTTGGCGCACTGATGCGTGGCCGCGTCTGGTTCACATTGTTGTCCCTGATCGCATCGGCGGTGCTGGCGCAGGTGATCTACACGGCGTTTGAGTTCGTTTATTTCGGCGCCATGGGCTCGCTGATCGAGGGATGGGACAGGGTGATCATCGCGCTGATCACGCTGTCTCCGGCCGCGTCCATGGGTGCCGCCATCGTGCATCGACTGCGTGAGATCGAGGCCAGTCGCTCCCACCAGGCGCTGGCCGATCACTTCGACTGAGGCGGTTGCCAGCCCTGTCGGGAAGGTGGGTTGTTGCGCCCTGCCATGACGTGCTTGTCGGCGCGGCGGTCACCAAACAGCATATGGTGCTCCAGATGGCCGCGCAGCGCGGCGTAGTAGTCCTCCAGGAAGGGCCGCGGCTCGATGGGGTTGTCCTTGGCGGACCAGGCGATCTTGCGGGCGATGCGCTCGGCCACCTCGCGGATCGTCTCGCGTGAGGTGGCGTTGTCAGGGGCACGCAGCACCTGTTCCAGAACCTGCAGTTCTGCCACGCCATAGACGTCCAGTTCGGCGGCGCCGAAGCGATAGCGTCGTTCCTTCTCGGCGGGTGCGGCGGCCATCGTCCAGCGGCCCCGGCGGGCCGCCGTTCGCACGACGCTGAGGTCCTGCTGCAGACGCGAGCGGCGCGCGGTGACCACCCATGTGCCCGCCACCATGTCGCCGATCCGCAGACGGTCGCGATTGAACAACGGCATGAGGGTCAGGATGCCGGCCCAGATGAGGCAGAGCAGCTTGATCCAGCCACTCACCGCATCGGACATGGGCAGTGCCAGGAACGAAAGCGGCAGGAAGATCTCAAGCTCCCGCAGCATGTTGCGCGCCGCCACCGCGCCGACCGAAAGCGTACCGCCCCGCCGGTCGACCACGCGCAGGCCCATCAGGCGCTTGCCCGGCGTGCGGCCCTGCCAGGCCAGTTCGAAGCCGAAGAAATAGCCCGTCCGCAGCAGGAAGAACGCGAGCAGGAACAGGGCCTCCAGCCAGGAGGTGTCCCATGTCGACGTGGCCAGCGACGAGGCGACGAAGACCAGTACCAGAACCGCGCCCACCATGAAGGCGACATCGATCAGGAAGGCGGCTGCCCGTTCGCCCCGCTCGGCCAGCTCAAGCTCCAGCGGCACGCCTTCCGGGGTCGACAGGAAGCGACGCCCACCGCGTACTCGCCGTCCGGCGATCTCCTCAGGCGCGGTCATGGTCATCGCCTCTGCCGCCCAGGGTGAAGACCGCCATCCAGAAGGCCAGCATGGCGCCGCCGATGGCAAAGCGCTGCCAGGTCTCCTGCACAAGCTGGCGCCCCAGGCCTTCCAGCAGGGCCGCGACCAGCAACATGGCGACCGCACCCAGCACCAGGACGGCGGCGGGGCGTCCGCGTGCGGCCAGTGCGGCAAGGCGCGTCTGTCTGCCGGGCCGGACCATGCCGTCGGCCAGCAGGAAGCCGGCCCCGCCACACAGGATGATGGCAAACAGTTCGGTGGTACCGTGGATCGCCAGCCAGGCCAGGAAGTCGGTGCCCAGGCCGCGGCTGGCGAACAGGGCGCACATCGCCCCCAGGGTGAGGCCGTTGACGAACAGCAGGTAGACCACCGGAATGCCGAATACCGCGCCCAGCGCAAAACACAGGATTCCGATGCCGGCATTGTGTGTGAACAGGAAGGAGGCAAAAGCCACCAGCTCGTCCTTCCAGTCGCCGGCGTCGAACAGGGTGCTGCGCAGATAGTTGGTCGATGCGGAGGGATCACGGCCCCCGGACAGCCAGGCATCGACGAAGGTGTGGAACCAGTCCATGTCGGCTGCGGTCAGGAGCCAGCCCAGGGTTATGCCCAGTCCCATGATGAGGGCCGAGGCCAGGATGTGGTGTCGCGCGGCGCGCACCGTGCGTGGCAGGTCATGGGCAAAGAAGCGCCGGGTGGCCTTTGCCGGGCTGACGCGGGTGCCGTAGACCTGGAAATAGGCCCGTGTCGCCAGGCTTTCGAGATAGTCGAGCAGGCTGGCGTCCAGCGAGATCGATCGCGCGACCGACAGCGAGGAAACCACTGCGCGATAGAGCACCGGCAGGCGCATCTGGTCGTCCGGTGTCAGAGCCCGCACGCCGGACTTCTCGGCCACGCTGACCAGCCGCTCCAGGTCCTGCCACTGGGCTTCGCGCTCGGCGCGGAAACGGTAGCTGCGGATAAGTGAGTCGGACATGGCGCCTCAGATCATCTCGCGCGACTTGATGGCGATGTAGCGGTTCAGCAGATCGGCGCCGATGCGTTCGGCAGGGGCATCGACACAGAGCACACCCAGGCGCTCCAGCCGCAGGAATACCTCGCGCCGCTCGCGCAGCATGTCGTGGGCGATCACCGCGCGCGCGACATCGTCCATGGTCTCCGGGGAGGCTTCGGCAAGACGTGTCATGTCGGGATCGGAAAGCGCAACGAAGACGACGAGATGACGCCGGGTCAGGCGCGTGACGTTTTCGATCATCATTTCGGCCGTCACCGTATCGATGAAGTCGGAGGCGACGATGATCAGGGAACGGCGGCGCAGGCGGCCTGATAGTTCCGCCAGACCCAGGGTGAAGTTGGTTTCATCGTGGCTGTAGTCGAGGGCGGCCATGGCGTGTTGCAGCCGGGTCATGGTGCCCAGTCCCCCGGTCGGGGCGGCAAAGGTGTGGGCGCGGGCGTCAAAGGCGAAGACGCCGACCCGGTCGCCTGCATGGAGCGAGACATAGGCGAGCAGAAGCAGGGCGGTGACTGCCCTGTCCAGGCGTGGCACACCGTCGACCGGTTCGGCCATCAGGTGGCCGGTATCGAGGGCCAGCACGATGTGGTGGTTGCGCTCGGTCTGGAACTCCTTGCTCACCAGCTTGCGGTGGCGCGCCGAATGCTTCCAGTCGATGGTGCGCGGATCCAGCCCCGGGACCCACTCGCGCAGGGCGTCGAATTCCGTGCCGCTGCCGCGCTGGTGCTGCTGTTTCATGCCGAAGGGACTGTCGCGCGCCCAGAACTGCAGCACCTCGCGCCGCACCGCGCGGATGTTGGGCAGCACGACGATGCTGGCGTCGAGCGGCCTGCGCCGCACTGCGGTGATCAGTCCCAGAGGACCCGAGACACCCAGCCACAGGCGTTCAAGGACGATGGTGCCACGCCGGTAGGGTGCCAGCGGCATGGTGGTCTGCAGATCGCTTCCCGGCGTGATGCGGACGCTGCGTTCGGGCAGGCCTTGTGCCGGGCCGGAAAGATCGATCAGGGTGCGGACTTGGCAGCGCGCCCGCGCGCGAAGGGTCAGCGTGATTTCGTCGCGTTCGCCAACGTGCAGTGCGCCGGGGGTGGCGACATCGCATTCCACCCGCAGGGCCAGCATCAGCACGACGGCATCGACCGCCAGCAGGACCAGAATGGCAACGCCCCAACCCAGGCCGAAGACCCATGTCTGAGGCCAGACCAGCACGGCGGCCGCCAGCACCGGCGCACCGGCGCCGGCGACCAGCGCCGCCCGTGCCGTCGGGTGGATCATTTCGGGCTGGCCGTCCGCTCGATGATCTCGGCGACGACCTGGTCGGCGGTCTGCCCCTCGATCTCCGCACCGGGCGAGAGCACAACACGATGGCGCAGAACGGGCGCCGCGAGATACTTCACGTCGTCGGGGATGACATAGTCGCGGCCCGAAAGGCTGGCCAGCGCGCGGGAGGCGCTGGCCAGCATGTTGGCCGCGCGCGGCGATGCGCCATAGGAAAGGGCCGGGTGATCGCGGCTGGCGCGGACGAGATCGAGGACGTAGTCGACCAGGTCGTCCGACAGACGCACGGTTTCGACGAAATCGCGCACGGCTTCCAGGGTTGCCAGATCCGCCACGGGCGCGATCTCGAAACTGGCGGGACCGGCGAGGGTCGTCTTGTGGCCGTGGCGGCGCACGATCTCGCGCTCCTCGTCGCGCCCGGGATAGTCGATGACATGCTTGAACAGGAAACGGTCGAGCTGCGCCTCGGGCAGGGGATAGGTGCCCTGCTGCTCGATCGGGTTCTGCGTCGCCACCACCATGAAGCCCCGGCCCAGGTCGTGATCGACGCCGTCGATCGTGACGATGCGCTCGTGCATGGCCTGCAGCAGCGCGGCCTGGGTCTTGGGCGGCGTGCGGTTGATCTCGTCGGCCAGCAGAAGCTGGGTGAAGATCGGCCCCTTGGTCAGCACGAAGCGGTTGTCGTTGAAGCTGAACAGGTTGGTGCCGATGATGTCGCCGGGCATCAGGTCCGGCGTGAACTGGATGCGCCCGAAGTCGAGCGACAGGCAGGCGGCAAAACAGCGCACGACCATGGTCTTGGCCGTGCCGGGCACGCCCTCCAGCAGGATGTGCCCGTCGCTCAGCAGGCCGACCAGCAGCAGGTCGATGGCTTCGTCCTGGCCGACGACCGCCTTGGCCACCTCCCTTTTGATGTCCGCGCTCAGCGTGGCGATACGTTCAAGGTCCACCCAGCATCTCCCGTTTCCAAGCATGATAATGACGCGCCGCGGCGAGCGGGGGATCGCTGCGCTCGCCGCCCAGGCGCGTGCGCAGGCCGCGCCGCCGGGCGGCATCGTCGAGCAGTGCGCGTTGTTCCTCATCGGTGCGGCCGCTGCCGATCCGCAGGCGCTCGGCGACATCGGCCACCGTGCCGGCGCCGTAGCGCCTGGCGATGTCGCGCAAGTGGCCGCCGTGGACCAGCAGGCTGGCGCCGTTGACGACCAGGCTTGTCTTGCCCGCCTGCATGGGCGGTGCTTCCGGGACGGGCGAACCAAAGCGGACGGCGGCAAGCCACACCGTCAGCGCCGCGGCCAGCATGGCCAGCAGGGTCGCCCCCAGCCAGGGCGGGGTAAGCAGGAAGCTCCAGATGGTCTCGGCATGGACGAAGCCGTGGATGGTTTCATCGAACACCACGGCGCCACCGGCCGGCCGCAGATCCTCGATCATGGACAACACGATCGCGGCATTGGCGCCGCGGTGCAGGCCCGCGTTGGTCAGCAGGTCCGGGTCCGACAGAACAGCCACGCGCGAACCCGTGTTGCGCAACAGGCCGAGCAGGATCCCCTGGTCGGTCGCGATCAGCGGCAGCAGATGGGTGGAGCGGACAAGCTGAAGGTTGTCGATCAAGGGGCCTTTGCCGGCCAGGCGACCCTGCCATGGGCCGACCTCGTCAGGCCGCACGACCGTCATACCGCCAGCGACAATCTCCGCGAAACGGTCGAGCCTGGCCTGAGACATCAAGCGGGCTTCCGCGATCCAGCCCGGGTGCGTTGGTGAGGCCCGTGTGTCCCACTTGGGCAGCACCAGCAAGACCCGGGAGTTGCCATTGATGATGGCGCGCAGGCTCGGAGCGTCGATCGCATCCGGGTCGGGCTGGGCCAGCACGACCACCGCGCGTCCGGGCAGACGTCCGGCCGAGGGAATGCGGCTGATCTCCGTGGGTATGTCCTGCGCCTGGAGCAGGGCGACAAGGGCGGCATGGCCAACAGCCGACACCGAATAGGCATTGCTGCCGCTGCTTTGCTGGCCGGCGCCACGGTCGCCGAAGACGCCGAGCAGGATCGAGCCTGCCAGCGCCGCGGTGCCGATCGCCAGCAGCCAGAACGCCATGCGCCCAGTCATCACGTTGTCGCGCGCCACGCTCATGACGCACCACGGGGCAGGGCGGCGAGCACGATATGGGCATGCTCGCGGCAGGCCTCATAGCGATCCGAGGTGGCGTTGCGTCCGCCGAAATGCACCAGCTCGGCTGTCAGGGCCAGGGCTGTGAAGGCGTTTTTGGGCTCCATGGCCAGTGGTGCGCGACCCACGATCTCGCGAACCGTTGTCGATGCACTGCCACCATGGGAACCATCGCGCAGGGCCGTGATCACGGCCAGCAGCAGCAGATGGATCGCCTCGGCGTGGCGCCCCTGGCGGGCCAGTGCGTCGGCATCGCCGAGCCGGCCGGGCGCCTCCTGCGGTATGACCGGAACCTTTTGGTGTTCCTCGTCAGCCCTTGGTTTCTGGCGTCCCCCTCCCAGACGCAGGCCGGTCAGGGAGCTGACGACGATGTAGAGGATGACGAGCAGGATCAGCCCGAAGACGAAGATGCCGACGATCCGGATGGCATCGCCTGCACTGTCGTCGGGCAGGGGAGGCGCCTCACGCGGCAAATCCTTGCTGGGGGGCTGCTGGGCAGGCTCCTCGGGAAGGTTCTGATTCTGGTTCGTGGCAGCCTGCGCGGCGACGGGCATCTCGGATTGGAAGTCGTTTTCCGCATAAATCCGGTCCAGCGTATCGCCGAGCGACTGAGCCAGGCCGGGCCCGCCGAACATCGGGAGCAGCACCGCCGCCAGAACAACGCGGCAGGCTGCAGAAATGGCCCGGATCCGGAACGTCATGCGCCTCCTGCGCGCTACAACCCAACGTTGCCAAGGTAGCAGGTGGTTGCGTCGCAACCAACGCTCAAGCGACCCGGCCGGTCGGCTTCCTGCTTGATCGCGCGGCCTGGAAGCGCTCGACTATGGCGGACCTGGGAGGTGCAGCATGATCCTTGTGACAACAGCAACAGGACAGGTGGGCTCTGCCGTGGTCCGCGCCCTGTCGCAACGCGGCCAGGCCTGTCGCGCCCTCGTCCGGAACGCGGATCAGGCCTTCGACCTGCCGCATGTCGAGACGGTCCAGGGTGATTTCCGCGATGGCGCCAGCCTGGATGCCGCGATGGCAGGTGTCTCTCGGGTCTATCTGGCCTGTAGGCCATTGCCGATCCAGCCGGAACTGGAAGGCCATGTCATCACGGCGGCCAGCCGCAATGGCGTGGGACATGTCGTGAAGCTCTCGGCCTATGACGCCCACGATGCCAACCCTTCCGACTTTCGCCGCTGGAACGGCATTGCCGAACGCCGCCTGATGGAATCGGGGCTGGCCTGGACGATGCTGCGGCCGACGGCCTTTCACCAGTCGGTCGATGCCGCCGCGATCGCGGCGCGCGGCGAACTGCTCTCGCCCCAGGGCGATGCCGCATCGCCCTTCATCGACGCGCGCGACATCGCCGATGTCGCCGCTGCCGCCCTCACGGGTGAGGGCCACAAGGGGCGGATCTACGATCTCACGGGGCCGGAAGCCCTGACCCAGCCCCAGGTTGCCGCCCTGGTTGTCGAGGTCTTCGGGCGCCCCGTGACCTGCCGGGCCGTATCGGATGACGAGGCGCTTGATGGTCTGATTGCGGGCGGGATGGATGTGGGTTTTGCCCGCTCCATGATCGCCCACTATCAGGCCTATCGCGCGCGGCCGGTCAGCCTCATATCGGGATGGGTCTCCATTCTGGCCGGCCGCAAGCCCCGCAGCCTGCGTGCCTACATCGAGGAGTGCCGGACAGCGGGGCGCTGATCCCTTCGCCCGGGCGGGTTTGTCGGGCAAGGCTGTGCGGAATCGGGTAACTTGCGTCTCCGGGGAACGAACAAGGGGGGAAGTCCAGTGCATCGCATTCCATTGATCATGGCTGTGGCC
>CALGGB010000117.1 GCA_937880925.1 uncultured Rhodospirillaceae bacterium
CGGGATCGCGGCCGATGGCGAAGGATTCCGCAGGGGTCAGCATGACGCCGCGGCCCTCGGCGGCGCGGGTGAAATCGCTCGGCCGCCAGGGATCTGGCAGGATGAGCCAGGTGTGGAAGGAGGCCGGGTGGGCTGAAAGCTCCCAGCGGCCCAGGCGTTCGGCGGCCATCGCCTGGCGGGCCATGGCCTCCTCGCGCACGGCGGCTTCCGATTCGGCGATGACACCGCCCTCCATCCAGCGCCGCGCCAGTTCCGCCATCAGCAGGGAGGCGTGGAGGGCGCTGCCCGCCATCAGGCGCGTGGCGTCGTCGGCCATGTGCGCGGGCGCGATCAGCATGCCGAAGCGCAGGGCGGGGGAGACCGCCTTGGAGAGGCTGGTGGCGAAGAATCCCTCTGTGCGGGTGTGGCGCATGATCGGCCCCGGTTGGTGGCCGGCGAGGAAGTCGTAGATGCCGTCCTCGAGGATCGGCACGCCATGGCTGTCGGCGATTTCGGCAATGGCGCGGCGGCGTTCCTCGCCCATCACCGCACCCGTCGGATTCTGCACGGTGGGCACGCAGCAGATCAGCTTCACCGGCTGGTTGCGCAGGGCCGTATCCAGGGATTCGGGCACCATGCCCTCGTCGTCCATGTCGACGCTGGAGAGGCGGGCCTGCATGGTCCGCGCCACCGCCTTGATCCCGGGATAGGTCAGGCGTTCGACCAGGATGGTGTCGCCCGGCCGGGCGACCAGGTTGAAGGCGACCATCAGGGCGTTTTGAGCGCCGGCGGTGATGAACACCCGCTCGGGCGCCACGTCCATGCCCGTGGTCGCCGAGAGCCAGTCCGCGGCGGTGTGGCGCACGTCGCGGCGCCCCAGGTTCGGGGGATAGATCAGATGGCTGGCCAGGCGCGGATCGCCCGCCAGTTGGACGAGGTCGCGGGAAAACAGCTTCTCCTGCCCGGCGATGGGCGGTGCATTGGTGGCCAGGTTGATGGCATTGCCGCCGATCGCGTCCGAGGTGGGCCAGATCATGCGCGTGGCCCGCGGGCCACCGCCGGCATCGGCCTGCACGAAGGTCCCGCGTCCGACTTCGCCGGCGATCAGGCCGCGCCGGGTCGCCTCGGCATAGCCGCGACTGACCGTGCCCACCGTTACCCCCAGGTGCCAGGCGAGTTCGCGATGGGTGGGCAGGCGGGTGCCGGGCGCCAGGGCGCCCGCGCCGATATCGCGCGCCAGGGCGTCTGCCAGTGCCTGATAGCGAGGCCCGGACAGGCCCTCGATGTCGGGTTGCCAGGAGAGATTTGTCATGGTGACAAAGTTTCAATTGCACCCGCTGTTGTCAAGTGCGATATCGGATTTATCGATACAATTTGATGCGATTCGCTCAATTGTATCGGTTCAATGCACCGCAAGAAGCGGGTCGCCGCAGGGTTCCGTGGGGGACAATCTGGCCGCCCGTGACAAAGGAGAAGACCGATGACCATGTTCGCCATACCCAACGCAGCAGCTCTGGCACACCGTGCCGCCGATACCCTGTGGACTCTGGTGCGCGCCGTGGTTGTCGGCCTTCCCGACACCCTCTACACATGGCAGCAGCGTCACCGCATGCGCCGCGAACTGCTCTCTCTCGACGAGCGTCTGCTGCGTGACATGGGGCTGAGCCGGTACGATGCCGCCCGCGAGGGACGCCGGCCGTTCTGGAAGGAATAGGAGCCGATGGCCAACGATGGCTTTGCCATCCCGCCGGGTCGGTCTGGTGACCACCCGGCGGTGTTCTCCCGCTACAGCCGCTGGGCCAATGGTCGCCTCTATGATGCCTGCACCGACCTCGACCGCGCGGAATACATGGCGGAAAGGCCCAGTTTCTTTGGCTCCATCCACCGGACGCTGAACCACATCCTGGTGGCCGACCTGATCTGGCTCGGCCGTCTGCAGGGGGCGCCTGTTCAACTCGCCCTCGATCACCAGCTTCATGACGATAGGGAAGGACTGCGCGCTGCGCGTGAGGCTTGCGACGATGATCTGGTCGCGCATTGTGACGCTCTGGACGGTGACTGGCGCGATGCTCATGTGGCCTATGCCAACAGCAGGGGCGACCGGTTCCAGACCCCGCTCGTGCAGGTCTACTGGCATCTGTTCAACCATCAGACCCATCACCGTGGCCAGGTCCACGGCCTGCTGTCACAGGCCGGCGTAACGCCGCCGCCGCTCGACCTGATCTTCTTCCTGCGTGAGGCTGGTGCCTGAAGATGCGCAAGAACCGGGTCGCCGGGGTCGTCTGGCCCACCTACCTTGAGGGACGTTACGCGCTCCATCGGAGGTGTCAGCCATGACCGACCGCATCGCCACCAACCCGGACTACATCAAGATCGAGAAGGCCATCCGGTTTCTCGATGAGAACTTTCAAAATCAGCCAGAACTAGAGGAAATTGCGCAATATATTGGTCTTTCACAATTTCACTTCCAGCGCCTGTTCCGTCGCTGGGTGGGGATCAGCCCGAAACGGTTCCTGCAGTTCCTGACGGTCGATTACGCACGCGGTCTGCTCGAACGCTCGACCCCCGTGCTCGACACCGCCTTCGAGGCCGGCCTCTCGGGCCCCTCGCGCCTGCACGACCTGTTCGTTGTTTCCGAGGCGGTGACGCCGGGTGACGTGCGCCGCGGCGGCGCCGGTATCGTGATCCGCCATGGCGTCCACGATTCGCCTTTCGGTCCCTGCAGCATCGGGACGACGGAGCGGGGCCTGTGCTGGCTGTCCTTTGGTCCTGCCGATGCCGCAGACGATTCCTGGGCGCTCGAGCGGCTGGCAGCTCGCTGGCCCCATGCCGAAATCGTTGCCGACCGCGCCGGAACCGGCGATCTGGGCCGCCGCATCTTTGCAGCCGGACAAGGCCACGAGCCGATCACCATCCACCTGCGGGGCACGAATTTTCAGCTTCGCATCTGGGAAGCACTGTTGCGTATTCCGCCCGCCCATGTGACGTCCTACGAGGAGATCGCGCGGCGCGCGGGCAACGAGCGGGCGGTGCGGGCGGCGGCTTCGGCCATTGCGCGCAATCCCGTCACTTTCGTTGTTCCCTGCCACCGGGTGATCCGCAAGACCGGACCGTTTCACAACTACGCCGGCGGACCCATCCGCAAGCAGGCGATCCTGGGCTGGGAGCAGGCGCGTTTCGGCGAAGGCCGCGACGAGGTCGCTTCCGCCGCATGACAAGACAACAAGGAGTAAGCCGTGCGCCTTCCCCTCTACCAGATCGACGCCTTCGCCAGTTCCGTCTTCCGCGGCAATCCGGCCAGCGTGATGCCGCTGGAGGAATGGCTGAAGGACAGCACGCTCCAGGCCATCGCGGCTGAAAACAACCAGGCCGAGACCGCGTTTTTCCGCCCTGGCGAGGACGATGACGTCTTCGAGCTGCGATGGTTCACGCCGACGGTGGAGGTGCCGCTGTGCGGCCACGCCACACTGGCGACGGCGTTTGTGCTGATGACCGAGATTGATCCCGAGCTTGAGGAGGTGGGTTTCGACACCCGCAGCGGCCGCCTGACCGTCAGCCGCGACGGCGACCGCTTCGTTCTGGACTTCCCCGCCGCCAGCCTGCGCGGCGCCGATGTCCCCGAGGCCCTCGCTGAAGCGCTTGGCGCCAGCCCGGTCGAGGCGCTGCGGGCCGTGACCAGCGAGGCCCGGCCCGACGGCAACTGGCTGCTGGTCTTCAAGGACGAGTCCGATATCGCCGGTCTGGCACCCGATTTCCGCGCCGTGCTGGTGGCGCTCGCCGGTGAGGATGTCGGTGTGATCTGCACCGCGCCCGGCCGCACGGTCGATTTCGTCTCGCGCTATTTCGCCCCGGCCCACGGAATCCCCGAGGATTCGGTGACCGGTTCGGCCCATTGCCTGCTGGTGCCCTACTGGGCCCAGAAGCTGG
Organism: uncultured Rhodospirillaceae bacterium; assembly: GCA_937880925.1. Classification (GTDB taxonomy): domain Bacteria; phylum Pseudomonadota; class Alphaproteobacteria; order SP197; family SP197; genus CALGGB01. Next base: position 3,907 of record CALGGB010000117.1, read on the forward strand.
GCAAGGACGATCTGCTCGCCCATCAGATCTCGAAGCGGGGCGGCGAGCTGTTCTGCCGCAACCGGCGCGACCGGGTCGATATCGGTGGGCGGGCAGTGAAATACATGGAAGCGATTGCACACGTTCCGGGCTGATGTGTTAAGTAGCGCCACGCCGCACTGAACACTCCAGCCGGGAGCCCGTCATCCGACGGGTCGGATAGCCATGACCACTGCCAAGCCGACGCGCCTGCCTGCGCGTCCCCACTTCTCCTCGGGCCCGTGCGCAAAGCGCCCGGGTTGGTCTCCCGAGGCGCTGGCGGGTGCATGGCTTGGCCGTTCCCATCGCGCCAAGGGTGGTGCGGCTAAGCTTGCCGAGGTCATCGACCGTTCCAGGACCGTGCTCGGCATGCCTGCCGATTATCGTCTCGCCATCGTGCCGGGTTCGGACACGGGCGCTGTCGAGATGGCGCTGTGGTCGCTTCTGGGCCCGCGCGGGGTCGACATGCTGGCCTGGGAGAGCTTCGGCCAGGAATGGGTCTCCGACGTCACCAAGCAGTTGAAGCTCGACGACGTCCGCGTGCTGGATGCCGAATACGGCGCCTTGCCCGATCTTTCCGCCGTCGACTGGACGCGCGACGTCGTTTTCACCTGGAACGGCACCACCTCGGGTGTGCGCGTGCCTGACGGTTCCTGGATCCCTGATGACCGCGAGGGCCTCGCGATCTGCGATGCCACCAGCGCGGCTTTTGCCATGGTCCTGCCCTGGGAGAAGCTCGATGTCGTCACCTGGTCCTGGCAGAAGGTGCTGGGCGGGGAGGGCGCGCACGGCATGCTGGCCCTGTCGCCGCGCGCCGTCGCCCGGCTGGAGGGCGGCCCGGCGCCACGCCCGCTGCCCAAGCTGTTCCGCCTGACCAAGGGCGGCAAGCTGAACGAGACGGTCTTCGAAGGCGCGACCATCAACACGCCCTCGATGCTGTGCGTCGAGGATGCGCTCGATGGCTTGCGCTGGGCCGAATCCGTGGGCGGGCTCAAGGGCCTCGTCGCGCGCTCGCGCGCCAATGCCGATGCCCTGCAGGCCTGGGTCGACCAGAGGCCCTGGATCGCCAACCTGGCCGAGGCCGAGGCGACGCGTTCGACCACCTCGGTCTGCCTCAAGCTGGTCGACACGCTGGCTGACCCCAAACGCATCGCCAGGCTGCTGGAGGAGGCGGGTGCGGCCTTCGACATCGGCGGCTACCGCAATGCGCCGCCGGGCCTGCGCATCTGGTGCGGCGCGACCGTGGAAACCGATGACATCCAAGCGCTGACCGCCTGGCTCGACTGGGCCCACGGCGTGGCGGCCGACGAAGCGGAGAAGGCGGCATGAACAAGCAGCCCCGGGTTCTGATCGCCGACGCCATGAGCGCGGATGCCGAAAGCATCCTTGCGGGGCGCGGCATTGCTGTGGACGTGAAAACGGGCTTGAAGCCCGAGACCCTGATCGCCGAAATCGGTGCCTATGACGGACTGCTGGTGCGTTCCTCGACCAAGGTGACGGCCGAGGTGCTGGATGCGGCGACCAACCTGAAGGTCATCGGCCGCGCCGGCATCGGCGTCGACAACGTCGACGTACCGGCCGCCACGGCCCATGGCGTGGTGGTGATGAATACGCCCTTCGGCAACGCCGTCACCACCGCCGAGCATGCCATTGCGATGATGATGGCGCTCGCCCGCCAGATTCCGGCGGCCGATCGCTCCATGCGTGAGGGCAAGTGGGAGAAGAACAGGTTCGTCGGCATGGAGCTGGCCGCCAAGACGCTGGGCATGGTGGGTTGCGGCAACATCGGCTCGATCGTGGCGAGCCGTGCCCAGGGCCTGAAGATGCGTGTCGTCGTTGCCGACCCCTTCCTGAGCCCCGAGCGGGCCAGGGAGCTGGGGGTCGAGCGGGTCGAACTGTCCGAATTGCTGGGCCGCGCCGATGTCATCACCATCCACACCCCGCTCAACGACGCGACGCGCGGCCTCATCGGCAAGGCGGAACTGGCGGCGGCCAAGGCGGGCGTGCGCATCGTCAACTGCGCCCGTGGCGGTATTGTCGACGAGGAAGCCCTGCACGATGCCCTGGTTTCCGGCCATGTTGCGGGTGCGGCACTGGACGTCTTTGTCACCGAGCCGCCCAGGGAAAACCCCCTGACGGCGCTCGACAATGTCGTCATGACGCCGCATCTGGGCGCTTCGACCGCCGAGGCGCAGGAGAAGGTCGCCCAGCAGGTCGCCGAACAGGCGGCCGATTTCCTGCTGTCGGGTGCGGTATCGAACGCGGTGAACATGCCCTCGATCTCGGCCGAGGAAGCCCCGCTCCTGGCGCCCTACATGAAACTTGCCGGGCAGCTCGGCGCCTTTGCGGGCCAGCTCACCAGAACGGGTATCGAGAAGGTCACCATCGAGTATGAAGGGCACGTCGCCGGGCTCAACACCCGGCCGCTGACCGCCATCGTGCTGGCGGGCCTGCTCTCGCCCATGGTCGAGTCGGTGAATGTGGTCAATGCGCCCGTGGTCGCCCACGAGCGCGACATTGCGGTCTCGGAAGTGCGCCATGATCGCCGCGGCGATTATCCCACCCTGATTCGCCTGACCGTTACCACGGAGCGGCGCACGCGCGATGTCGCCGGCACGCTGTTTGCCGACAACCGCCCGCGTATCGTGGAGATCAAGGGTATCCGCATCGACGCCGAGCCCTCCGCCCACATGCTCTACATCGCCAATCAGGATGTGCCGGGCATCATCGGTTTCCTGGGCAGGACCCTGGGCGAGGCGGGCATCAACATCGCAACCTTCGCGCTGGGCCGCGCCGATGCCGGTGGTGACGCCATCGCCCTGATCAGCGTCGACCAGGCCATGCCGGAGGAAACGCTGGCTGCGATCCGCTCCCATGAGGGCGTACGTCAGGCCGATGCGCTGGTCTTCTAGGCCTGACCTGTCACGGATTTGCAGCGCCGGACCGGCGCGTGTCTTCAATCCTTTCCTGTAGCGACCCGGCATGTATAGTCCCGCCCGGTCTTAGCAAGGGGACCTTGTGAAATGGCGAATGTGGCGGTTGTCGGCTCCCAGTGGGGCGATGAAGGCAAAGGCAAGATCGTGGACTGGCTTTCGGAGCGCGCCGATGTCGTGGTGCGCTTCCAGGGCGGTCATAACGCCGGCCATACCCTGCAGATCGACAACACGACCTTCAAGCTGTCGCTGCTGCCCTCGGGCGTCGTGCGCGGCGGCAAGCTATCGATCCTGGGCAACGGCGTCGTGGTCGATCCCTGGGCGCTGTTCGCCGAGATCGAGAAGATCGCCGGCCAGGGTGTGGAGATCACGCCCGACAACCTGCTGATCGCCGAGAATGTCGCGCTGATCCTGCCGCTCCACGGCGAACTCGACCGTCATCGCGAACAGGCCCGCGGCGAACACTTCATCGGTACGACCGGGCGCGGTATCGGCCCGGCCTACGAGGACAAGGCCGGGCGGCGCGCCGTGCGGCTGTGCGATCTCGACAACGTCGATACGCTGACCCACAAGGTAGACATGCTGCTCCAGCACCATGAGCCGCTGCGCCGCGGCCTGGGCATGCCTCCGGTCGACCGGGACGCCCTGATCGCCTCGCTGATGGAAATCGCGCCGCGCCTGCTGTCCTTTGCTCAGCCCGTCTGGCGGCGTCTGGACGACCTGCGGCGCACCGGCAAGCGCATCCTTTTCGAGGGTGCGCAGGGCCATCTGCTCGATATCGACCACGGCACCTATCCCTTTGTCACCTCGTCGAACACGGTCGGCGCCTTTGCCGCGGTGGGCTCGGGCATGGGGCCGGGCGGCGTCCACTATGTGCTGGGCATTACCAAGGCCTACACGACCCGCGTTGGCGCGGGGCCGTTCCCGACCGAGCAGGACAACGAGGTCGGCCGCACTTTGGGCGAGCGCGGTCATGAGTTCGGCACGGTCACCGGCCGCCCGCGCCGCTGCGGCTGGTTCGATGCGGTGCTGGTGCGCCAGGCGATCAAGGTCGGCGGCATCAACGGCATTGCGCTCACCAAGCTGGACGTGCTCGACGGCATCGATCCGATCAAGGTCTGCGTCGGTTACCGCTACAAGGGCGTGACGCTCGACCACCTCCCGGCCGCGCCCCATGTCCAGGCCGGCGTCGAGCCGATCTACGAGACGCTGGAGGGCTGGAGCGAGAGTACCCAGGGCGCGCGTTCATGGGCCGAGTTGCCCGCGACCTGCATCAAATACGTGCGTCGTATCGAAGAATTGATCGAGGCGCCTGTGGCTCTGCTCTCCACAAGCCCGCAACGGGAAGATACGATCCTCGTTACAGATCCATTCGCCGACTGACCGGAACATCAGGGAACGCGCTGCCATGATCCGCCATTTCGCTATCGCCGCATTTGCCGTGTCGCTGGTGGCCGCAGCCCTGCCGATGGCTCACGCGCAGTTCGCCGACGACACGCAAAGCCTGTTCTCGGGCGACTGGGACGATCCCAAGACCAAGGACGATCTGATCACCTTTGATCTGGGAACGCCGGAGGATGACGAGGTTGACATCAGCGGCGCCCAGAGCGTCGAGGAACTGTGCTGCGCCCTAAGCGAGGAAGAGCGCAGGACTGACGGCCTTTGCGTCGAGATCGAGTGTCCGGCGCCGGAGTAGCCGCACCTTCAGGCTGAAATGTCCACCGCCGGGGGGATGGCGGTGAACCTCCTACTGCATCACCGCATTGCGCCGCTCGGCCGCGGCATTGCGCACCGACTTCTGCAGCTTCTCGAAGGCGCGGACCTCGATCTGGCGCACGCGCTCGCGGCTGATGCCATATTCCTGGGAAAGATCCTCAAGGGTCTTGGGGCTTTCCGACAGGCGCCGCTCGACCAGGATGTGCCGCTCGCGCTCGTTGAGCGCCTCCATCGCGTGGGAGAGCAGGGCGCGGCGTGATTCCAGCTCCTCGCGATCGCCCAGGGTTTCTTCCTGGTTGTCGCTTTCGTCGACCAGCCAGTCCTGCCATTCGCCGTCGCCGTCGATCTGCAGCGGCGCATTGAGCGAATGGTCGGGGCTTGCCAGGCGGCGGTTCATGGAAACCACATCCTGTTCGGGCACGGACAGACGCTTGGCGATTTCGGTCACCGTATCGGGGTGCAGATCGCCATCTTCAATCGCTTGAAGTTGTCCCTTCAACTTGCGGAGATTGAAGAACAATTTCTTCTGCGCTGCAGTGGTTCCCATCTTCACGAGAGACCACGAGTGCAGGATGTATTCCTGGATCGCTGCACGAATCCACCACATCGCGTAGGTCGCAAGGCGGAAACCCTTGTCGGGATCGAAGCGCTTGACCGCCTGCATCAGGCCGACATTGCCCTCCGAGATCAGCTCGGCCAGCGGCAGGCCGTAGCCGCGGTAGCCCATGGCGATCTTGGCGACCAGACGCAGATGGCTGGTGACCAGTTCGTGGGCAGCGTCGACGTCGCCGTCTTCGCGCCAGCTCTTGGCCAGGCGGAACTCCTGCTCGGGCTCGAGCATGGGAAATTTCCTGATCTCGCGAAGGTAGCCCGACAGGCTGCTTTCGGGGGTCAGGGCGGGAAGGCTCAACTGGGCCATGATGCTCCAATCACATCGCAACGGGCGGCGCACACGGCGCCATCCTTTCAATCCATTGTACGTCCAAACACAACGCTCAGATCGCTATAATAACCCACTTCCCGGGTCAACTTTATGTCACGAGCCCAGGAAAGCGGCATCCAGGCCCGCGGCGACTGCCGCGATGGCAGGCGGCAGCGGGCTTTCGAATTCTACCACCGCATTTGTGACCGGATGATGGAACGACAAACGGGCGGCATGGAGCGCCTGACGGTCCAGCGCCGCGACAAGGCCGCGCACCGGTTCAGGCAGACGCTGCAGCCTGCCGGCATCGCCCCGTCCGTAGAGCGGATCACCCAGCACGGTATGGCCGATGTGGCTCATGTGAACGCGAATCTGGTGGGTTCTGCCTGAGGAGAGTTTCAGGGCCAGCCTCGAAGCGACGACACCCCAGGCCTGTTCGACGGCGTAATGGGTGCTGGCGGTTTTGCCGCCACGGGTCACCACGGCCATCTTCTTGCGGTTGGTGGGGCTGCGGCCGATGTCGCCCTCGACATCGCCGCTGGTCGGATTGGGAATGCCCCAGACCAGCGCGATGTAGCGCCGTGAGACCTGGCGGGCGGCCAGTGCGTTGGAAAGACGGATGTGGGCATCATCGTGCTTGGCGACAACCATCAGCCCGCTGGTGTCTTTGTCCAGACGATGGACAATGCCGGGCCGCTTCTCGCCGCCGATGCCCGAAAGGCTGTCGCCGCAATGGGCGATCAGGGCGTTGACCAGGGTACCGTCGGGATTGCCCGATGCCGGATGGACCACCATCCCGGCCGCCTTGTCGATGACGAGGATATGTTCGTCCTCGAAGACGATGTTGAGCGGGATGTCCTGGCCGACCGGCCTTGCCGGGCGTGCGGGAGGAACCTTCAGGGTCAGGCGTTCTGCCGGTTTGACCCTGTAATTGGCGTCCGTTATCGTCCGCCCGCCTGCAATCAGGCGGCCTTCCTCGACCAATGCCTGGATGCGCGCGCGCGACAGTTCGGGATGTGCCTGGGCCAGAACGCGGTCGAGCCGCTCGCCGGCCTGTTCGGCCGTCGCGACATGCTCCAGGGTCACGCGTTCGTTCACGTCAATTGCCTCGGTCGTTTGCGCCGCGGTGGTTCCGGTGTATGCGGGCCGCAGCATTCTGGAGTTACACAATGGACCGCGGTCTTACCACGATCAAAGTCATCGTCGTCGTTCTGGGGCTTCTCATCGTCGCCGCTACGGTGGCGCTGGTCATGTTTGCCTTCAACCAGGCCGGCAAGCCGGCCGATGCCACCACGCCGCCGGCCTCCGAGATCACGGTTCCGGCTGCCACGGGCATCCCTGCTGCCGACGAGTTCGCCGATGTCGCGGTCGCCCTGCCGGCCGGCGCCCGGGTCGTTTCCATGATCGGCGATGGTGGGGTGCTGACCCTGCTGGTCGAGACGCCCGACGGCGCCCAGAGCATCGTCACCCTGGACCGGAGTAGCGGTGAGGTGTTGGGCACCCTCGAACTGCTGCCCCGTGCGGCGGGAGACAACTGATGGCCGGGGCCCATTTCGGCAGCGACAATGTTTCCGGCATCGCGCCCGAGATTCTGGCGACGATCAGCGCGGCCAACCGGGGCGGTGTCGACTCCTACGGCGGTGATGCGCTGAGTGCCGGGCTGGAGGCGCGTTTTTCCCGCCTCTTCGAGACGGAAGTGAGTGTCCTGCCCGTGGGCACCGGCACCATCGCCAATTGCCTGGCGCTTGCCCTGGCAACGCCGCCCTGGGGCGCGGTGTTCTGCAGCCAAGAGGCCCATATCGTGGTCGACGAGGCCAACGGGCCGGAGTTCTTCACCGGCGGGGCCAAGCTGACGACCATCCCCACCGCCGACGGCCGCCTGTCGGTCGAGGACGTGCGCCGGGTGGCCACCGCGTTCGATCCCGATGATGTGCACCACCCGATGCGCGCCGTGCTCTCGATCACCCAGTCGACCGAGACCGGTATGCTCTATGGCCTTGATGAGGTCCGGGCCCTTGGCGCCCTGGCGCGCGAGCTGGGCCTCGTCTTCCACATGGATGGCGCGCGTTTTGCCAATGCAGTGGCCGCCCTGAACTGCAGCCCGGCGGAGCTGACCTGGAAGGCGGGCGTCGACGTGCTCTCCTTCGGGGCGACCAAGAACGGCTGCCTGGCGGTAGAGGCCATTGTCGTATTCGGTGACCTGCGCGGTCAGATGCCGCGCCTTGCCCGCCTGCACAAGCGCGCCGGCCAGCTCTACAGCAAGATGCGTTTCTTCTCGGCCCAGCTTGAAGCCTACCTCGAGCAGGACCGCTGGCTCGCCTGGGCCGGCCATGCCAACGCACAGGCCAAACGCCTGGCCGATGGCCTGACGGCGATCGACGGCATCGACCTTGCCTATCCCGTACAGGCCAACGAGGTCTTCCTCACCATTCCGGTGGCGGCCTATGAGGCCATCGTGGCAGCCGGGATCGGTCTCTATCCCATCGCTCCGTCGGGCGACGGGCGCGGCAGCATCCGCCTGGTTACCGCCTTCGATACGGACCCGGCGGATGTCGACAGGGTGATCGCGGCGGCGCGGGGCGCCTGAGACCTTCAGGCGATCCAGCGCAGGTGGTTGTCCCACAGGCGGGCAGGCGTCTCCTGGTCCAGCGCATGCTGGGTTCCATCAGCATCGACCGACCACAGGCCGCCGAGCGCCGATGACATGATGACCGTGCCCGGCGCCATCCCGGGGCACAGACCGCAAACCTCCGGCACGGGAATGCTCGCCAGGGGCGTCAGGTCGTCGCTGCGCCAGATGCCGGCGCTGTGGCCCTGGGGCGAGGTCGCCGCGATGATCGTGCCGGTGGGATCGAAGGCGATGGCGCCGGTGTAACCCTTCAGCGCCAGGTTGGCCGGTTCACCCTCGTCGCACAGAAAGAGCTCGCCCGCGCCATCCCAGGTGGCGACCAGGGGGACCATCTCGAAGGGATCGCCCTCCCACTGCATGCCCACGGCGATCCGGCCGTCGGGTGCAACCCAGACATGCCGGGTCGAGAGCTGGTGCCAATCCTGAGGCGGGCGCGCCTCTGCAAGCAGGCTGCCGTCGGCAATGGCGATCAGGGCCACCGAAGGCGCCATGGTGTCGAGATTGAGCTTTTCGCGGTCGCGGTCGGGATGGGTCTGCACGCCGCCGTTGGCCGCGATCAGCGCCTTGCCGTCCCGGCTGAGCGCCAGGTCGTGGGGACCGATGCCGTGGCTCGTCCAGTCGCCGATGCGGCGGTAGCCGTCCCTGGCGTCGTAGATCGCCAGCCGGCCCTCGCCGGTCTCATAGGCGTTCTCGGTGGCAAAGAGCAGGGCGCCATCGGCCGAAAAGGTGCCGTGGCCGTAGAAGTGCCGCCCTTGGGGGCTTTCCAGCATCGCCAGCAGGGTACCGTCTTCCAGATCGATCACGGCGGCAAAGAAGCCGGGCCGCCGGCCGAACACCACCGCGCTGCGGCCATCGGGCGCCACGGCGATGTCGTGGCCGCGGTCGGGCAGGGTGATGGCGATCGCGCCATCGGGCGTGCCGGCGCCAAAGCCGCCTTCGGGCGCCTCCCAGGCGCCCAGCAGTTGCGGGCTGCCGGGCGAGGCCATGACGCCGGATACCAGGTTCGGCACGGCGAGCCAGGCCGCGGGGGCCGCAGCCATGCCGTGGAGCAGGAAACGCCGGTCAATCGCCATCGAGACTGTTGAATCCCAGGTTGAGGCCAAGGGCAGGGGCGCCGTCGCGCACCAGCAGGCGGCGGGCATCGTCGAGCCAGGCGGCCGCGTCGCCGACCTTCTCACGGAATTCAGGCTCGCCGACGTGGTCATAGAGGTCGTCGGGCATGCCCGAGAGCACTTCGCCGGCAGCGATGATGCGCCCGCCGATCTCCTGTGCGGCAGTTTCCGCGCCGGCCTCCTGCAGGGCGGCGGCAAAGCGCGTCTGGCTGCCTGCGCCGAAAACGTCGTTCAGCGCCAGAGCATTGATCCAGGCGTTGCGCAGACTGCGCCGGCTGCGCCAGGACTCGGCCAGGCGCGGTCGCGCTGTTTCGGCGCTCTCGCCCAGCGGTCCCATCAGCTTGCGCTGGGCGACGAACTCCAACTGGGTGGCAAGGGCGGTGAGGAAGTGGCCGGCGACCTGGCTCGCGTCGGCATAAGCGGTTTCGCTGGAGCCCGGCTTCAACAGATCATCAAGGAACGCGCTGCCCGGCTTCCATGCCGTAGCCAGTTCCTCTGCGATCGCCGCGAGGTTGGCGCCGATGGAGGCGGCCAGCGCGGCGCCATAGGTGCCCGGCGTCACGGGATCGACGAACAGCAGGCGCTCAAGCGCGGGAAAACCCTGAATGGCCACGCTGGTGCCGGCGATGCCTTCGGGTTCGAGCAGTTCCGGACGTTCCTGTTCCAGCGCCTCGGCGAGCTGGCGGTCGACGCGGTTGCGCTTGTCGGGCCAGTACTCGATGCGGAACTCGCGGGCATCGAGCTGCGAGGGCCCGATGCGCAGGTGCTGCACCAGCATCCAGCCATCCATCGCATTCCTGAAGGCGCCCTGGCCATCGGCAACGGACAGGGCGCCATCGTCGAGGCCGGCCAGGGTCTTCTTCAGGGCCGTTGTGGCGTGGAGAAAGCCCTCGTAGTCCGGCCCGGCATGGTTGAGCGCAAGATCCTCGTTGATCGCCTGCAGATCGACACCGGCCTGCGCAGCGCGGGGCAACGCCGCCAGCGCCAGGGGAAGCGCTCCCATCAGGCCAAGAACATCGCGTCGTTGCATCACAGGGACTCCAGGAAGGTGATGAGCGCCTCGCGTTCCTCGCGGGGCATGGCGGCAAAACGGTCGCGGGCGTCCTGCGCCTCGCTGCCGTGCCAGAGGATGGCTTCGGTCAGGCTGCGCGCCCGGCCATCGTGCAGGAACTGGCTGTGGCCGCTGACCGCCTGCGTCAGACCGATACCCCAGAGCGGCGGCGTACGCCACTCGGCGCCGTCGGCCTGCCCTTCGGGGCGATGATCGGCCAGACCCGGGCCCATGTCGTGCAGCAGCAGGTCGGTATAGGGCCAGATGAGCTGATGGGAGAGTTCCGGCAGATCGGCCAGCGTCACGGTGACGTACTTGGGCGTGTGGCAGGAGATGCAGCCTGTTTCGTAGAAGGCGCGCTTGCCCGCGAGCACCGTGTCGTCATCGACATCGCGACGGGCGGGAACCGCCAGGTTGCGCGTGTAGAAAAGAAGCTTCTCCATCACCGCGTCGCCGGCCTCCATGCCGTCGTCATCGCCGCCCTGGGACGCCTCCCGGCAGGCCGTCTGGCCGGCGGTGCAATCGCCCCAGGTCGCGAGCGAGAGCGGGTTGGAGATGCCGACATCGCCGCCGAAGGCATGGGCGTTCTGCTGGGCAAGGTGGGGCTCGCCCGCCTTCCAGCCGAAGCGGCCCAGGGTGGGTGCGCCGGCGATCTCGTCCCAGACCGTGTTGGCGCGCCCGGATATACCGTCGCCGTCGGCATCGTCGGGATCGACGCGGGCAAGGATGTCCGCGGGGTCTATGGCTTCCAGCAGGCCCAGGCCGATCATCGGCGGCGCCACGCGGGGGGAGATCATCAGGTCAGGATCCGCAGGCCCATAGGCCAGATCGGTGATGGTGTAGGTGGGTGCGCGAAGGGAAACGACCTCGCCGTCTCCCAGCGTCACGGGGATTTCCTCATAGGTGATGGCCATGTGGCCCTCAGCCTGCAGGCCGGGCACGGCAAAGTCCTGAAGCTGACCGCCATAGGTCGGGTCGGGAATCACATTGACGCGGTGCCCGGCGATCAGCGCAATCTCCTCAGGTGTGCGTGGCGGCACGGAGAGGCGCAGGAACATGGAGACGGCATTGTCGTCGGGCCAGTTGGCCGTCGGCGTGTGGCCGCGTCCGTCCTTGAGATGGCAGTTCTGGCAGCCGCGTGCGTTGTAGAGCGGGCCGAGGCCGTCTGCGGAAGTGGTCGATGCAGGAGCGCTGACCCAGAGGCGGCGGAAGAAGCCGTTGCCGACAAAGAAGTCGAGGCGCTGTTCCAGCGTGATGTTGGCGGCAGGCTGGGAAAAGGCATTGGCGGTGAGGGAGCCGGTGAAGGTTCCTGCACCGCCCTGGTTGGCTTCGTAGCGTTCGGCGGACTGGAAATCCGTGGCCGGCGCCGTGATCCCCTGGTCTCCGGCCATGGCGACGGCGAGGCCGGAGAGGATCAGGGCGATGGCCGGGGCCAGCATCCTCATGGATGCCGGCCCCGGCGTAGAGACACCAGAGGCATTACTGGAACACGGCGTCCGGATCGTCGAGGCTGTCGGAGCCTTCGATTTCCAGGGTATCGAGGCCCAGCGTGGCCACGACCTGTTCGATCTGGGCGGTCTGCGCCTTCAGGGCATCGACCACGTCCTGGATGACGCGGTTGCCCGCATCGTCGCCCTCGGCCAGCATCTGATCGTAGGCCTTGCCGGCTTGCGACGTGGTGACCATGGCCAGCATGGCCGTCTGCGTGTTCTGCAGGGCTTCGTTCATGGAAGACGCGACCGAGGCGTCCTGGTGCGAGACCATGTCGGCGACACTGGGGCCCTCGACGATGCTGCCGTCGGTGCGGACATAACGGCCGCGATAGACGTTCTGCATGCCGACCTGGTCGTAGTAGTGCGACCAGGCGGTGTTGTCGGAGAAGCAGTCGTGCTCCTCCTCGGGGTCGTGCAGCATGAGACCGAGCTGGATGCGCTCGCCGGCAAGCTCGCCGTAGCTGAGGCTGCCCAGACCGGTGAGGATCATGGCCAGACCCTCATCGGTCGAACCGTCGGTGAGGTCGCCGCGGGCAGCGCCACCCTCAGACCACATGGCGACGGCATCCTGCAGGTCGGTGATGAGCAGGGCCGTAGCCGCGGTCAGATAGGCGCCGCGCCGGTCGCAGTTGCCGTTGGTGCAGTTGTCGGGATCAAAATCGGTGGCCGCACGGGAGCCGGCGCCGGGGCCGGTGCCGTTGAGGTCCTGACCCCAGAGCAGGAATTCAATGGCATGATAGCCGCGCGAGACGTTGGACTCGACCCCGTCGATTTCCTGAAGCTGTTCGAGCAGAGCGGCATCGATGGTCGAAGCGTCGATGTCGGCGCCGCCGATGCGCAGTTCCGGATTGGCCACGACATTGGCCGCGTAATAGGGGTTCTCGTCCGAGGCATCGCCATAGCTGCCGTCGACATAGTCGATCAGGCCTTCGTCCAGCGGCCAGGCGTTGACCAGACCTTCCCAGTCGTCGACGGCGGGATTGCCGAAGCGATAGGCCTCGCTCTGCTGATAGGGCACGCGGGCCTGGATCCAGGCCTGGCGGGCGGCATTGAGGTTGGCCTCGGTCGGGTCGGCGACAAGGGCGCGTGCCGCGGCGTCCAGCCTTTCTGCACCGCTCAGGGCATCCTCGTAGGTTGCCTGGGCGATGTTGGCATAGGTATCGAGAACCGCGGCGGGATCCGGTGCCGCATCGGCCATGGCCGCCGAGCCTGCCAGCATCATCGCGCCGGCCAGAAATACATGCTTCATGTCGTTCGCTCCCCTTTCGGATGGGAGCGGAGGTTTAGTGCGAATGCAAATGAGTTGCAATCACGAACTGTAACTTTTTCCATACAGAAGGTGTGGCCACCCCGGTCACGCCGGGGAGGGGCAGCGTTTTGCCGAGCGGCGGGAAATCAACCGGGATGACGCAGTTCGGCGATCACGGTGCGCACGATCGGTTCGGCCTGGTTCCAGGTCATGCCCGGCTGCAGGCGCGGATCGTAAAGCGTGCGCAGCAGGATTCGGTCGTGATCGGAGAGGATCATGTTGGGGCTGCTGTCGTTGAAGATCGAGGGCCGGATCGCATCGGAATCGTTGAACAGGCCCATGGCCTGGGTCAGCTCTTCGATGATGCAGGCTCTGGTCACGAAGCGGCCCTGGTCGGTGGGGATCAGGGCGACGGCGCCGACGATGACATCATCGCTATCGCCGGGCACGATCCGGGCAAAACAGGTCGCTTCCTTCTTCATCCTTGCGGTCACGGCCTCCATGGACGGGTCGCTGGCAAAGAACCCGCGGTAGTCGGCACGGTAGGTATCCAATGCCCGCTCGAACGGGTCGGGCGAAAGAATGACGATGACGTTGGCGGTGTCGCGGTCGCTCAGGGCAACCTCCAGGCCGCTGAGGGCGGCCAGGTCGGCCAGATGCAGACGCATGTACTCGATGTGGCGTTCGTTGACATCGCCGACCACGGCAACGCGAAGCGGCTCCTCCCAGCGGGTCAGAACCTGCTCGATCTGTTCGGGGTCGAACTCGCGATAGAAGGCAACCGTCCGGAAGTTCTGAACATAGTCCTCATCGTTCAGATCCCGGGAGGTCGGCACGGCTGTACTGCAGGCCTGAAGCACCAGGAGCAGACACAGCATGATCAGCGCCGGCAGAACCCCGGCGCGCACGGGTGTCACGGTCATGGCGCCACGCGCGCTTCCTGCGGGGCCCTGGCTGCCGCAGCGCTTCGCGGCGGAGGCCAGACACCAGAACCCATGTCCGGCGGTCCCACGGACCTCGCCTAGAGGTGCTTGCCAAGAAAGTCCGTCATGCGCGCCCAGGACTGGCGCTGGCAGGCGACGTCGTAAACGTCGGACTGCTCGTTGAAGAAGGCGTGGGCGGCGTCGTAGCGGTAGAGTTCGTACTCCGCGCTGCTCTTCTTGAGATCGGCCTCCAGGGCGTCGACCGCGGCGGGTGTGCACCAGTCGTCCTGGTTGGCGAAGTGGCCCTGGAAGGGAACGGCGATCTTCTCAGGGTCGGCGAACTCCTTTGGCGGAATGCCGTAGAAGCAGACGCCTGCGGCGCATTCGGAGATGTGCACCGCCGCCGCGATGGTCAGCGCGCCGCCCATGCAGAATCCCATGACAGCGACCTTGCCGCCCATGGCCGCCAGATGCCGTGTCGCCCCGCGCAGGTCCTGATGGGTGGCGCCGGGGAAGTCCAGGCCTTCCATCATGTGGTTGGCTTCATCGGGTTCCTGGGTGACGCGACCCTGATAGAGATCGGGAGCGAGCGCGTTGTAGCCGGCGCGGGCGAAACGGTCGGCAACGCCGCAGATCTGGTCGTTGAGGCCCCACCATTCCTGGATCACCACAATGCCCGGCCGACCCTGGCCCGCCTCGGCGAGATAACCCTTGGTGGTTCCGCCGTCGGGACGCTTGAAGTCGATCATTCGGCCCATGGTCGCGGCCTCCCTGCTGGTGACTTGTCTGGATCGATCCTGTCACAGGCCCCCGATGCGCGGCAAGCCGCGGCGGCCTTCACGAAAGCGTTGCCGGCATGCGTGATCCGGTTGACCGCAACCTCGCAGTCCACTATGTGGAGGGCCTCGCGCCGCAATAGCGGCCGGCCACTGCGTCCCCATCGTCTAGTGGCCTAGGACAACGGCCTCTCACGCCGTAAACCGGGGTTCGAGTCCCCGTGGGGACGCCATCGTTAACAACCATCGGTCGCCGGGAGTTTCTCCCGTC
>CALGGB010000118.1 GCA_937880925.1 uncultured Rhodospirillaceae bacterium
GCTCTCGATGCTCAAGACGCAGCGCGACGAGTTCAGCTCGGTCATCCAGCGCAACGGCCTCGACGGCCTGATCAACAGTCTGCAGCAGGGCAGCAACTAGGCCTTCTGCCCGCCTGCCGGAATCCTGCCAGCACACGGAACCAGCGATGAGCGAAACCGCGCCTTTTGCGGAATTCCGCAGCGACGTGCTGCCCGAATGGGTCGATCACAACGGCCACATGGGCATCCGCTCCTACACCAAGGTGTTCGACCAGGCCGCGCGGCTGTTTTATCGCCACCTCGGCATCAACCGTGAATCTCTGAAATCGGGCAACGGCAGCATCTTCGCCCTGCAGGAGGCAAGCTGGTTCCGTCGCGAGGTCATGCTGGGCGATCCCCTGCTGGTGGAATCCCAGTTGATCGACTGCGACCACAACAAGGTCGTCATATTTCACACGCTCATCCAGACGCGCGACAACTACGTCGCAGCCAAGTACGAGATCATCGAGATCCACATCGACATGACGACGCGCAAGCCCGCGCCGTTTCCCGCCTCCGTCCAGGCGCGTCTGGCCGAGGTGATGGCCCAGCACGCCGCCCTGGAGCGCCCTGTCGAATTGGGCCGGGGCATCGCCATCCCGCGCAAGGCGGGCTGAGGCTCCTTCAGATCACGCCGTCGCGGCGCATCGCGGCGATCGCCTTAGCGTCGTAACCCAGTCCCGCCAGCACGTCCCCGGCCTGCTCGCCCAGCAGCGGCGCGGGCCGTTCCGGTGCGCCATCCCCGCTCGTGATTGGCAGTCCGACAAAACGCCGGCCGGAACCATGGGGCACCTCTCGCACCATGCCGCGGTGGCGCACCTGGGGATCATCCAGCGCCTCAGCGACCGAGTTGATCGGGCTGGCGGGAACATCGGCCGCCTCCAGCACAGCCAGCCAGTGCTCGCGCCCGTGCTTGGCGAAGGCGGCGATCAGCAGCGGTTCCAGTTCGCCGTGGTGGGCACTGCGGGCATTGCCCTGGGCGAAACGCGGATCGCTCAGCAACTCCGGCGTACCCAGCACCGCGCAGAGCCGCTGCCACTGCGCATCGGTGTCGACACACACGGCAATCGGACGGTCTGCCGTGGGGAAGGCCTGAAAGGGCACGACCAGAGGATGCCGGCTGCCCAGCGCACGGGGTTCCAGGCCCAGGGTGGCGTAACGCGCCACGGCGTTTTCCATCAGGGCAAGCTGGCAGTCGAGCATGGCGACGTCGATCCGCGTGCCCTTCCCCGTGCTCTGCCGTTTCTGCAGCGCCGCCAGGATGCCGACCGCGCCGAACAGGCTCGCCCCGATATCGCCGATCGAGGCGCCGACCCGGCAGGGCGGGCCGCCCTCCTCGCCGGTGATGCTCATCATGCCCGACAGCGCCTGGGCAATGGCGTCGAACGCGGGACGGTTGCGGTAAGGGCCATCCTGACCGAAGCCGGAAATGGAGGCGTAGATCAGCCGCGGATTGTGGGCGTGCAGATCGTCCCAGCCCAGGCCCAGGCGATCCATGACGCCCGCCCGGTTGTTCTCCACCAGGATGTCGCTGGTGGCGGCCAGCTTGAGGAAGGCGTCCTTGCCGCGCGGATCCTTGAGGTCCAGCGTCAGGCTCTGCTTGCCACGGTTGACGCTCATGAAATAGACGCTTTCGCCCTCGTGGAACGGCGCCAGGCCACGGGTGAAGTCGCCGCTGCCGGGCCGCTCGACCTTGATCACCTCAGCGCCCAGGGAAGCCAGCACCCAGGTGCAGTAGGGCCCGGCCAGCATGTGCGTCACATCGACGACGCGCACGCCCGCCAGCAGGCCCGCGCCCTTCTCGCTCGTCTGGTTCATCTCTCTTCCTCCCCGACCCGTGAAATCGCGCTTACAACCTGCAACGTCAGTGGCAGGATAACGCCTGTCGCGGGCGCGGTGCCCGCCTTGAGGAAGACGCAGATGCACCCTGTCATGGCTTTCGTTCCTGCCGTTCTCTATGTCGTTGCGCTGGTGCTGGGTATCGCCGGGATCGCGGTGCCGGGAGCCGGCGCGGGCCTGACGCCGCTCGCCCAGTGGATGCTGCTGGTATCGCTCGGCCTGATGAGCCTGTGGGCCTTCATGGGCCACGTCTTTGCCGCCGAGGACGTCGCCCGTTCGATCGGCTGGTCGACCAGCCCGTTCCAGTTCGAGGTCGGCTGCGCCAACCTCGGCATCGGCGTCGCCGCCATCGCCGCCACCTTCCTGGGCGGCCCGGCGGGCTGGGCCGTCCTTCTGGTCTCGGCCGGCTTCCTTTGGGGCGCGGCCTTCCTGCACCTGCGCGAGATGCGGACGCAGGGCAACTTCGCCATCAACAATGCCGGGCCGATCTTCTGGTGGGACATCCTGACTCCGCTCACCCTGCTGATCGGCCTGCTGCTCTAGGCGGTCGTGCGCATGCGCGAGATCTGGCCATAGAGCACACCGACAATGACGATGGCGCCGCCGACCAGCTCCAGCGGCAGGGGCGGCCGATCGAAGATCACGAAGCTGATGATGACCGCGATGACCGGAATGGTGTTGGAAAACAGCGTCGCCACCGAAACGCCCAGCACCTTCACGCCGTTCGACCACAGCACCAGTGCGGCACCGTTCGATGTGGTAGCCAGATAGGCGATCATCACCAGCGAGGGCAGCGAGAAATCGGTGCGTGTGCCGACCAGGCCGAGCGCCAGGCCGATGGCGGCAAACCCCAGCATCACGAAGACGCCCGCCGTTGCGGTAAAGGCGGCGATGCGCACCTGGCTCCAGCCCGCCAGCCAGCGTTGCGCCTGGACCGAGTACCAGGTCCACAGGCTGATCGCGATCAGCACCAGAACGGCGCCGCCGCGGAATTCGCCGACCTCGCGCATGCGCGCAAAGACGACGACCAGGCAGCCGGCAATGGCGATACCCGCGGCGATCATGGTCGCACGGCGCAGCGGCTCACCGTTGATCAGGCGCCCGGCGATGGCCCCGATGATCGGTGAGAGTGCGGCCACCATGGCGGCATTGGCACCGCCCGCATTGGCGACTCCGGCGGTGAAGACCAGCGAATTGACCCCAAAACCCAGAGTGCCAAGGATGAACACCTTGCCCCAGGGCACCGGTCCCTTGAGAATCCGGCCCCGCTCGGTGATCAGGAAAACCATCATCAGCACCGCCGCGCCACAACCCATGCGCAGGCAGGTGTTGAGCACCACGTCCCAGGAAACCAGAAGTTCCTCGATCACAGGAAAGGCACCGCCCCACATCACCATGGCGAGAGCCAGGCCCCCGTTGGCGCCCAGGATCTGACGCGCCGTGGGACGGTCGGGATTGGCGTGCGTCGGGGTCGCTTCAGCCGTCATGAAGGGCTCAGCGTCGCGCGGCGGCTGGTCATCGGTCTGGACATGGAAGAGCGGCCACCGAAGCGGGATGTGGAACATGCGTCCGATGCCGGAACTCTGGCCGATGCGGCAGTCGTGGCCCCACACGCCTGCATCAGCCTTCCGGTATGGACCCTTCGCTTGTATGCGTACCCGACAGCTTCGGCAACAAGCTTGGGGCAATGACTTGACGCTCGCGGCCTGGCGTGTCGGACTTGACCGAACATCCAAACCTATACGCAGCAGGAGAATCCCATGGCAGCCATTGTCAGTATCAGTCCGGACACCTCGGCCGATTCGGCCATGGAAATCCTGGAGCGCGACGGTGCCGTGATCTACGAGCGGGTGCTCGATAGCGCCACCATGGACCGCATCGACGAGGAACTCTCGCCCTACCTCGGCCGGGCCTATCTCGGCGAGGGCGAGTTCTGGGGCTACAAGACCAAGCGCACCGCCGCCCTGGTCGCCAAATCGCGAACCTTCGGCGAGAAGGTGGCGATCAACCCGCAGGTTTTGGCCGTGATGGACCAGCTCCTGGCGCCGCGCTGCCAGCGCTATCAGCTCCACGTCACCCAGGCCGTCGCCATCGGTCCGGGCGAGAAGGGCCAGTTCCTGCACCGCGACGACACCCTGCTGCCCTTTGCCCATCCCGGCCCGCAGGCGCTGTGCAACACCATGTGGGCGCTGACCGACTTCACGGTCGAGAACGGCGCCACCAACGTCATCCTGGGCAGCCACAACTGGGACGACGAACGCATCGTGCGCGACAGCGACGAGATCGTGCACGCCGTCATGCCGCGCGGCTCGGTGATGATCTACCTGGGTTCGGTCTGGCACGGCGGCGGCGCCAACGTCTCGACCGACGAATGGCGCACCGGCATGATCTGCGGCTACAGCCTGGGCTGGCTGCGCCAGGAGGAGAACCAGTACCTGGCCGTGCCGCCCGAGGTCGCGCGCAACCTGCCCGAACAGGTCCAGCACCTCATCGGCTACAAGCTGCACGGCTACTTCCTGGGCTGGGTCGAGGGCCAGGACCCCCATGTCGTGCTCGAGGACCGTTACGCCGATGTCATGCCGGCCTCACCTGAAGGCGGCGAAGCCACCGCCGAAACAAAGATGCTGAAGACCGCGACCCTGGGCGACCCGAAGTATTTCGGCCTGGGTTAGGGGCGCACCACACACTGGCAGCACCCGGCGGCGGCACCTATAGTCGTGGTGTGTTGAGGGGGAGTGTGCCATGGCGGGCAAAAGCTACGACTACATCGTGATCGGGGCTGGCTCGGCCGGTTGCGTCATCGCCAACCGGCTGACCGAGAATGCCGGCACGCGCGTGCTGCTGCTGGAGGCCGGCGGCCAGGATTCCAGCATGTTCATCCACATGCCGGCATCGGCCGCCATCGCCGCGCGCGATCCCAAGATCACCTGGGGCTACATGACCGAGGCCGAGCCCCATCTCGATGACCGCTCGATCCAGGAAGTGCGCGGCCGCGTCCTGGGCGGCTCCTCCTCGGTCAACGGCATGGTCGCCAACCGCGGCAATCCGCGCGACTACGACGGCTGGGCAGCGAACGGGCTGCCCAACTGGTCCTATGCCCATGTCCTGCCCTATTTCCGCAAGATGGAGACCTTCGACCAGGGCGAGAACGAATGGCGCGGGGGCAGCGGTCCCCAGCACATCGAGACCTGCCCGGCGACCAATCCGCTCGACCAGGCCTTCCTCGCCAGCGGCCCCCAGGCCGGCTACCAGCGCACGGAAGATCAGAACGGGCGCCAGCACGAAGGTTTCCACGTCGCCCAGCGCTTCACGCGAAAGGGCCGGCGGTGGAGCACGGCGGCCGGTTACCTGCGCCCTGCCCTGTCGCGCGCCAACCTGACCCTGGAAACCCACGCCCACGTCCACCGCGTGGTCTTTGACGGCAAGCGTGCCGTCGCCATCGAATACATGCGCAACGGCAAGGCGACACGGGCCGAGGCCGAGCGCGAGGTCATCCTGTGCGGCGGCACCATCAACTCGCCCCAGACCCTGCTGCTTTCGGGCGTGGGCGATGCGCAGCATCTTTCCGAACACGACATTCCCATCGTCGCCCACGTTCCCTCGGTCGGCCGCCACATGGAGGACCATCTGATCGTGCCGATCCAGTACGCCACCTCCAAGCCCGTCTCGGTGGCGCGCAAGCTGACCCAGATCGGGCGCTGGCGC
>CALGGB010000119.1 GCA_937880925.1 uncultured Rhodospirillaceae bacterium
TGCAGGCAAAACACGCCTTGTTGGTGATGAGGTTCGTCACCCCGTTGGGCCCGTGGGGTTTCTGCGAGGCCGCGGCGTTGAGCTTTTCGGTGCCTTCGAACTGAACATCGCGGTCGTTGCGGGTCGGCAGGCTGCCGTGGGCGTTGGTGACATCCATCATGGCGTGGGTGCCGAGCTTCATCAGGCGCGCGCGCGAGGGATGGGGCTGCAGCGTGCCCTTGGCGTTGGCGACGGCGGCCATGAAGGCCTTGGGATCGTGGACGGTGACACCGCCGGTGCCGCGCGCAGCGATCGCCTTGAGGTTCTTGGACCCCATCACGGCGCCCACGCCCGAGCGTCCTGCCGCCCGGTGCAACTCGTTGACGACACAGGCATAACGCACGAGCTGTTCGCCGGAACGGCCGATCGAGGCAACCTTGATCGCGGGATCGCCGAGCTCCGACTTGATCTCAGGTTCGATCTCCCAGACCGAGCGGCCCCAAAGGTGGCCGGCATCGCGGATCTCGGCCTTGTCATCGTGGATCCAGAGATAGACCGGCCTTGCCGCGCGCCCGGAGATGATGACCATGTCCCAACCGGCCAGCTTGATCTCCGCACCGACCTTGCCGCCCGAATTGGAGCAGGCGATGGCGCCGGTCAGCGCGCCCTTGGTGACGACTGCGTAACGGCCAGCGGTAGGCGCCATTGTGCCGGTGAGCGGACCCGTGGCGAAGATCAGGACATTCCCGGGATCGAGCGCATCGACAGCCGGATCCATGGATTCCGTCAGGTACTTGGTCGCCAGTCCACGCTGGCCCATGTACTGCTCTGCCCACTCCCTGTTGAGCGGTTCGCTGACGCAGGTTCCCGCCGTCAGGTCCACGCGCAGAATCTTGCCGGTCCAGCCCATACCACACCCCTTGTTGCCTTCGTTTGCCCGACCGTAATCACGGTCACAGCGTGCCGCGGTGGAGCCTAGCCGAAGGCCGCACGCCCCGCTATCGTTGCAGCAAGCTTTCCTGGTCCCGAAACCGGCAGTCCTTCATGCGTCGTTTCATCCTTCCGTTCGCGCTGCTTCTTGCCTGCCTTGGCGCAACGACGGCCCCACAGGCCGACGATGCAACCCTGATCGCGCGTTCCGAGGAGGCCGCCAGACTTGCACAGGCAGCGGCAGACCGCGGCTTCGAAGCCGAGCAATTGGCGGAAAATGCCGCAGCCCGTGCCATCTCGGCAGCCGAGCAGGCACGCGGACTGCCCAGCAGCCGGATCGAACACATCTCCTACGATGGCGGCGACTATTACGGCGAGGTCCGCAAGGGGATGGCCGACGGGCTCGGCGTTCTGACCTTTGACGGCGGCACGCGCTACGAAGGCGAATTCCGCAACGACCTCTTCGAGGGTTACGGCGTCGTCTATTTCCTTGACGACGATGAGTGGCACGGCGACCGCTACGAGGGCCAGTTCATCGCCGACACAGCCGACGGTTATGGCGTCTATTACTATCACGCCGACGGATACGGAGAGGGCGACCGTTACGCCGGCGAGGTCGATGACTGGAGTTTCCAGCGTTACGGGGTCTATCGATATCGCAACCGGACGGATTGGTACGGCACGGTCGCGGCCGGCGAATTCGAGGAAGGCATCAACGAGGGCTACGCCGTCTATGACTACGACGGCGACAACAGCCTGGCCGGCGACAGCTACGCGGGCGCGGTCGTCAACGACCAATCGGAGGGTTACGGCGTCTATACCGCTTCCGATGGATCGCGCATCTATGGCCTGTGGCATGACGACCTGCCCGACGAGCGCCAGAGCATCTACGTTGCCGCGGGCGATGCTCCCCCTTCAGGCAATGTTGGTGGTTATGTCTCGACAGGCAGCGGCAGCGCGGGTTCCTCTTCCTCCAGCGGTGCCGGTTCGGGCAGCGTCACCTACGGCGGCCAGAGCGGCGACGGTGGCGGCGCCACAACCTATTACGGCGGCGAAGGTTACGCCGGCGACAGCGGCAACCAGGGCATGGTCCGCTCGGCACAGGAAATGCTGGCGGCCCTGGGCTACGGACCGGGTGCGGCCGACGGAGTCTTCGGTCCCCAGACCGAACGGGCGATTTTTGCCTTCCAGAACGACATGGGCCTGCCGGCCACCGGCCAGGTCGATCCATCGCTGCTGATCGCCCTGCGCGCGGCCTCCACCATGGCGGCGCGCCTGGGGCGCGACATTGCGCTGGGCGAAGATCGCGCGCCTGACCCCAATCTGGAACTGATGGCCACGGGTACCGGCTTCCAGGTTGCGGCCGGCGGCGGCTTTGTCACCAACCAGCATGTCATCGAAGGCTGCACGGAAGTGCGCATTCGCGACGTCGGCACCGCAACGGTGCTCGCCGCCGACAGCAACAACGACCTTGCCTATCTCACGGTGGCGACCGATGCGGAGCTGCCGGTGGCCGTCTTCCGTTCCCAGCCCAAGGTTGCGCGCGGCGAAACCGTGGTCGCGATCGGATTCCCGCTGCATGGCACCCTCTCAAGCCAGGGCAACGTCACCGTGGGCACCGTCAGTGCTTTGGCCGGCTACAACGACGATTTCCGGGAACTGCAGTTCTCGGCGCCGATCCAGCCCGGCAACAGCGGCGGCCCGCTGATCGACCGCAGCGGCCATGTGGTGGGTATCGTCTCGTCCGAGCTCGTCTCCGAGATCGCCGAGGAAGTGCCCCAGAACGTCAACTTCGCGATCAAGGCCGAGATCGTCGTGGCCTTCCTGGGCGCCCAGGGTGTCGACCCCCTCGTCGCGCCCTCGAACAATCCCATGGAAGTCGAGGAAGTCGCCGCCATGGCCGAGGGCTACACCCGTCTGGTCGAGTGCTGGGCCGATCCCTACGGATACTGAAGACCGTTCAAACCGCCGCGGCGTTGATCGGCCGTCCCAGGCGACGCAACACGTACATGGCCACCGAGAGAAGCGCGAAAAGCCCCAGCGCGCCTCCCAGCAGGGCGAAGTCCTGCATGTCGAGCAGCACATAAAGCCAGCCGTAGCAGGCGCCCAGCACGGCAACAAAGGTCACCATGCGCCGCCAGCCCCCGGCGATGGCGCGCGTGAAGAGTCCGGTCTGCACCAGAACCGCCAGGCAGCTCGCCAGATAGGCCACACCGAAACCCCAGATTTCAGCCAGGGACAGCAGCAGCAGGTAGAACAGGCAAAGCGCCAGAGCGACCAGGCCGTAATGCACGATGTGGACCGCCACCCCGCCCGTCGCTTCGAACATCACGTAGACGAAGAAGGTGGTGACGACAAAAAGCATGCCGTATTTCATCGCCCGTTCGACCATGCGGTAGGTGTCGACGGGCGTGAGCAGGCGCACGCCGAACGCCGCATCCCGTGCCGCCGAGACGGCCACGGGCAACGACCCGGTGGACCACGGCGCAACGGCGAGAATGCCGCCGCTCTGGCTCCAGCGTGCATCGAACCCATGCTCGCCTACCTCGCGCTGCACCGGCAGGCGCGCGCCAACGAAGCTGGGCGATGCCCATGGCGAGGACATATCCACGTCGATCTGGCCGGCACCCGGCACGATCATGGTCTGGCCGCTGCCTCGCGCGGTCATTGTCAGCCCGAACCGCAGCAGCGTACCGGGGCGGACCTCCACGGGCGTCACCAGCCGGGCGGTAGCAGCAGGCGCGCGCAGGCCGCCACCAACGGCATCAAGGTTCATGACCTGATCGCCTCCGCCCAGGCTTGCCAGCACATCGCTTTCCAGCGATTGGGGTGCATCGACATCCAGCACCAGCCTGGCGCCGCGCCAGTCCACGACCACATCCGACGGAGAAACGCCAAAGGCCGCAGCAATGTCGGAGGCCTGAGGCACGGCAAAGCCGCCGTCGACATCGAAGCCGCTGCGGTAAAGCATGATGTCGAACAGGCCGCGACGGCGCAGCTCGGGCTCCATATGCAGATTGATGTGAGCCTGCTCGGCGATCAGGCCGAAGTGTTCACTGGTCGTCTTGCGGCTGCCGTCCGATCTGGTTTGCGTGACCTCGACCGGGAGATCGAGATAGGGGAGAAAAAA
>CALGGB010000120.1 GCA_937880925.1 uncultured Rhodospirillaceae bacterium
GCTCCAGCCCGAACCATGCCGGGCCGAGCTCCACCGCCTTGTCGTAGATCGCCTTCCTCAGCACAATCTGGACCCGCGCGGCGGTCTCGTGCGCGATCATCACGCGCAGGTATTCGAGAATCCCGCGCAGCACCATGATGCCCGCGACCAGCACGATGGGACCGGCCAGTTCCGCCATGGTGGCGCCCTGGAAGACCAGGGCGATCAGCCATCCCAGCAGCGCCAGGCGGGCGATGCCCGCGATCGTGGCGGCAAGGCCGATGGCGACCGAGGCCGCGATGCGCCCGCGCACCCCCTTGGTGAACGTCCAGAGCCGCCTGTCGATGTACATGGTCCGAGCCTACTGCCGGTTGCGGCCCATTGCGAACCGTTCTTAACCTGACGCGGGCACATTTTTCGGGCCACTATGCGCGGCCATCGGGACACGGAGGAATCATGGGCAGGCTTGCGGGCAAGACGGCGCTGGTAACCGGCGCGGCATCGGGCATCGGGCTGAGGACGGCGCAGCGTTTCGTCGAGGAAGGCGCGCGTGTCGCCATGACCGACTGGAATGCCGAGGTGCTGCGCGAGGCCGCCGCCCAGTTCGGCGACGAGGTCATCACGATCGCCCATGACGTCACCGACGAGGATGCCTGGATCGCCGCCGTCGCGAAGGCCGTGGAGAAGCTGGGCTCGATCTCGATCCTGCTCAACAGCGCGGGCACCGGACGGGCGACCAATGTGGAGGAAACGACGCTGGAGGACTGGCGCCGCGTGATGGCGGTCAACGCCGACGGCACCTTCCTTGGCTGCAAGCACGGCGTGCTCGCCATGAAGCAGACCGGCGGCGGCGCCATCGTCAACATCAGCTCCGCCTCGGGCCTGGTCGGCGGCCACAACATGGCGGCCTACAACGCCAGCAAGGGCGCGGTGCGCCTGCTCACGAAGTCCGTGGCGCTCCACTGCGCGCGCAAGAACTACGGCATCACCTGCAACAGCGTACACCCGGCCTTCATCATGACGCCGATGGTCGAGGGCCTGATTGCGCGCGGCAAGGACCCGGCTGCGACCCAGGCCAAGCTTGAGGCGCAGATCCCCATCGGCCGCCTGGGCGAGGCGACCGAGGTCGCCGACATGATCGTCTATCTCTCCAGCGACGAGGCCCGCTTCGTCACCGGCGCCGAGTTCGTCATCGACGGCGGTTTGACGGCGGGGTAGCGCCTCATGTCCGGTAGCTGGTCCCCCGCTCGCGTTCGAGCTGCTTCAGCAGGCTCGGCCATTCCATCCCACTGCGGGCGTGGCCATTGGGCGCGAAGATCTTGAGGCCCTGCTCGATGGTCTTCTGCTGCACCTCCTCGCTGGGATAGTGCAGCGGCACGCCGCCGGCCAGGCCGTCGACCTGGTACCGGCAGGCCGCTTCCAGGCGATGCATCCAGACGAAGGCGGCACCGATGCTGTCGCCGCAGGTCATCAGGCCGTGGTTGCGCAGGATCAGGATGTTCTTGTTGCCCAGGCTCGCGACCAGCCGCTCCTGTTCGCCGGTGTCGAGCACGACACCCTCGTATTCGTGGTAGGCGGTCCAGCCCAGGATGATCAGCGCCTTCTGGTTCAGCGGCAGCAGGCCGCCCTCCTGCATGGCCACGGCATTGCCCGCGCGGGTGTGGGTGTGCATGACGCACTGCACGTCGGGGCGCGCGACATGGATGCAGGAATGGATGATGAAACCGGCCGGGTTGAACGGATAGTCGGTCTCGCTCAGGACGTTGCCCTCCTGATCGACCTTGATCAGGTTCGAGGCGGTCACCTGGTCGAAGAGCACGCCGTAGGGATTGATGAGGAAATGCTCGGTGCCGGGAATGCGCGCCGAAGTGTGGGTACCCGAGAGGTCCGACCAGCCATAGAGATCGACGAGCTGGTAGGCCGCCGCCAGGTCGCAGCGGGTCTGCCATTCGGTCTCGGTCATGCCGTCGGGCACCAGGCCCAGTTCTGCGCGCGCGGTCGCCATGGGTTCCTCCATCTTGCTTTGCCCCAGCATAGCAGGGTGGCGCATCAGGTGAAGCGGCGCCGATGCGCCATGCCCGCGATTGGCCGTTGACTAAAGAAAGTCAATACTTTCTATTTATGCCTGAACAGGGGGAACCATGACCAAGGACGATACGGCGGGCACCGGCTGGCTCGACCTATTCCGGGGCGGGCGGGCGCCGATCACGATTGCCCTGACCCTGGGCATCTGGCTCCATGCCGCCGACAGCCTTCTGGTCGTCACCACCCTGCCCAGTGCGGTCGCCGAGATCGGCGGCGATGCCTGGGTGAGCTGGGCCTATACGCTCTACATGCTGGCCTCGATCCTGGTCGGCGCCTCCACGGGCCTTCTGGCACTGACCCTGGGACTGCGCACCGCCTTTGCCGCCGCGGGCATACTCTTTGCCCTGGGCTGCGTCGTCTCGGCGCTGGCGCCCGACATGGGCGTCATGCTCGTCGGGCGATTCGTGCAGGGCATGGGCGGCGGCGGCCAGTTGGCGCTGGTCTTCGTCGCGCTCGACCGCCTGTTCCCCAACGCCATGATGCCC
>CALGGB010000121.1 GCA_937880925.1 uncultured Rhodospirillaceae bacterium
GTACCTTCCATGATGCCGGGAATCTCGCGGAACTGCCGGCGCACCTCGGTCACGACCGAACCGGCCGCACGGCCGACCGCCTGCATGGCGAGCGCACCGAAGAGGTAAGGCAGCAGGCCACCGATGAAGAGACCGACCACGACATAGGGGTCGCTCAGCTTGAAGGTCACGTCGAGGTTGGGGAAATAGTGCGTCAGATCCTCGACATAGGCCGCAAACAGCACCAGGGCGGCAAGACCCGCCGAACCGATGGCATAACCCTTGGTCACGGCCTTGGTCGTGTTGCCGACCGCGTCCAGGGCGTCCGTGGTCTTGCGGACATCGGCCGGAAGATCGGCCATTTCGGCAATGCCACCGGCATTGTCCGTCACCGGGCCGTAGGCATCGAGCGTCACGATGACGCCGGCGAGCGCCAGCATGGTGGTCACCGTGATGGCGATGCCGAAGAGGCCGGCCAGCAGGAAGCCGACGACGATGCCGCCTGCGATCACCAGAACCGGCAGGGCGGTTGCCTCCATGGAGATGGCAAGACCCTGGATGACATTGGTGCCATGGCCGGTCGTGGAGGCCTCGGCGATCATCTTGACCGGGCGGTACTCCGTGGAGGTGTAGTACTCGGTGATCACCACCAGCAGGCCGGTGATGACCAGGCCGAGAATGCCGCAGAAGAACATGCTCCATCCGTTGAAGGTAATGCCCCCGGCGGTCAGTTCCGTATCCAGGCCGATCACCCACTCGGTGACCGGAATGAACAGGATGGCCGAGATCACCGCCGTGGCGATGAGGCCCTTGTAGAGGGCGCCCATGATGTTCTGGCTGGCGCCCAGCTTGACGAAGAAGTTGCCGATGACGGTGCCGATGATGCAGGCGCCGCCCAGAGCCAGCGGGAAGGTCATCATGGCCGACTGCACCTCGCCCACGAAGAAGATCGAGGCGAGCAGCATGGTGGCAACGAAGGTCACCGCATAGGTCTCGAAAAGATCGGCGGCCATGCCGGCGCAGTCGCCGACGTTGTCGCCCACGTTGTCGGCGATGACAGCCGGGTTGCGGGGATCGTCCTCGGGAATACCGGCCTCGACCTTGCCGACGAGGTCGGCGCCGACATCGGCGCCCTTGGTGAAGATACCGCCGCCCAGGCGGGCAAAGATCGAGATCAGCGAGCCGCCGAAGCCCAGGGAGACCAGCGCCTCAACAGTGGTGCGCTGATCGATCTCCATGCTCAGCATGACGAGGTAATAGACGGTGACGCCGAGCAGGCCGAGGCCGACCACCAGGATGCCGGTGACCGCACCGGCGCTGACCGCAATGCCCAGCGCCTTTTCAAGGCTGGTACGGGCCGCTTCGGCGGTACGCACGTTGGCGCGCACGGAAACCAGCATGCCGATGTAGCCGGCAGCACCGGAGAGAATGGCGCCGACCAGGAAGCCGATACCCTGGGGAACACCCAGAAGGATCAGCAAAAGCACGAAAATGACTGCGCCGGCGATGGCGATGGTCAGGTACTGGCGGTTCAGGTAGGCCTGTGCGCCCTCCTGAATGGCGCCGGCAATCTCCTGCATACGCGCTGTGCCCGCGCTGGCCGCCATGACCTTGCGAATGGCGAAGGCGCCATAGGCCAGAGCCACCACGCCACAGGCAATGGCGAAATACAATGCATCCATTGTCGGATCTCTCCCCGAGAAGGTTTTGAGCCGGATGCCCGCACGAAAAAACCTAGTATTTTCGCCGGTTCCGGCCCGTCAAATCGTGCCGGAACATGCCAAACTGTTGCCGCAATTGCAATATGACGCTTGGGATCTGGAAGCTACTCGCGGGAGCCATGACGCCAGCCGCGCATGAAGGTCGCAAGTTCCGCCCCTCCCGCGTCCAGCAGGGCAACCCCCTCGCCTGCCACGCAGCGTCCGATCCGCGTCACCGGCGTGTCGCAAACAAGCGCCAATCGCTCGATATCGGGCCAGTGCGCCTCCGGCAGCGTGAACAGCAGCTCGTAGTCGTCACCGCCTGCGACAATGTTCCCGCGCAGATCGGGCCGCGCATCGACGGCTTCCCGGGCGGCAGCAGACAGCGGCACCTGGGGCCAGTCGAGTTCGACGCGCAGCCCCGAACGGCGCGCAATGTGGCCGGCATCGGCCAGCAGACCGTCGGAAACGTCGAGCGCGGCACGGGCCAGCCCGATCAGAGCTGCGCCCAGGGCCAAACGCGGCTGCGGCAGACGGTAGCGGTCTCCCAGGAATGCCGCCGATTGCGGGCCAAGGGCCGCCAGCTTCTCCTGGAGCACCATCAGGCCCAGTGCGCTGTCGCCGATGGTGCCCGAAACCGCCACGATATCGCC
The DNA here is from genome assembly GCA_937880925.1 of uncultured Rhodospirillaceae bacterium. Classification (GTDB taxonomy): domain Bacteria; phylum Pseudomonadota; class Alphaproteobacteria; order SP197; family SP197; genus CALGGB01. The sequence goes on from CALGGB010000121.1 coordinate 2,333, forward strand.
CGCTTGCGCGCCTGATCGGGTGAGTGCCCGGCCGGCGGCCACCTCGCCGATCGCGGTGAGAGAAAGGGTCAGCACGCCCCGCTCGGAGAGGATCGTGTCACCGCCCAGAAGGGTGATGCCGAAAATCTCCTGATCCTGCGCCAGACCCGAGAAGAACGACGCGATCCAGGTATCGTCTCGGTTTGCGTCCAGGGCCAGCCCCAGGAGATAACCGCGGGCCGCGGCGCCCATCGCAGCGAGATCGGATAGGTTGGTGCGCAACAGCTTGCGCGCGACGAGGTCGGGGGGATCATCGGGCAGAAAGTGGACGCCTTCGGCCATCATGTCCTTGGTCAGGACCAGCTCGTTACCGGCAGAGCAAGCAAAGACCGCGCCGTCGTTGGCAAGGCCGTAGGTTCCGGGATGGCCGCTGGCCAGTGGCGCAATCAGCCGGTCGATCCTCTCGAACTCGTCCACCCGTCTTGCTCCCCATCCCTCACGCCTCAGACGATGCACGTATGCAACGGCAGAGGTTATACCGACGCTGCAGCCGGATCAGGCGCTGGCAGCCGATCCGAACTCGGCCGCGCGCAGGATGTGCGCCAGGCGGTCGAGCACGGCATTGACCATGCCGGGTTCGCCGCGGTCGAAGAAAGCATGGGCGACATCGACGTATTCGTTGATCACGACCTTGGCCGGCACGTCCGGGCATTCGAGCAGTTCAAAGATGCCTGCGCGCAGGATCACGCGCATCAGGCTCTCGAGGCGGCCACTGTTCCAGCCACCCGAGAGCGACCCGTCGATCATCTCATCCAGCCGGCCGGCCTTGTCGGCTGCGACGCCGCGCACGATCGTCTCGGTGCGCACAGGGTCGATTTCGGCATGCAGGCCGGACTCATCGAGCGCAGCGCCACGGAGCTTGACGCTGTCGAGGGCCTCGTCCACCGAACTGCTTTCGATATCGAGCTGATAGAGCGCCTGAACCGCGGCCAGACGCGATGCGGTGGAGCGCTCGTTGCGGCCCCGGCGGCTGCCGCTCATCCGGTCACCCGAAGCGTTTGCGCCAGTTCAACCATCTTGATGCATGCCACTGCGGCTTCACGGCCCTTGTTTTTCTGTTCGGGATCGGCGCGCACCAGGGCCTGCTGATAGTTCTCGCAGGTCAGCACACCGAAACCGATGGGCGCCATGTGGCGCATCGCCAGGTCGCCAAGACCCCGTGCGACTTCCGCGCAGATGAAATCGAAGTGGCTCGTTTCGCCGCGGACAACGCAGCCCAGGGCCAGATAACCGTCGTACTTGCCCGTGGCGATCGCCATGCGGACACCGCCCGGCAGCTCGAAAGAACCGGCGACTTCCACACGCTCGTAGGTGGCGCCCCACTTTTCGATTTCGGCGATGGCCCCCTGGGCCAGAAGATCCGAAATCTCGCCGTAGTAGCGGGCTTCCAGAATCAGGATGTGCGGGGTCGTGGCCATGACGAGCGTCCTTCACCTTCGTTCGAACCGGGCAGCCGGTTCGCTTAGCTTCCGGCCCCTTCCCTTCACACAAAACGAAGGCTTCTGTCACCCTGATCTTGCGCCCGGTGGCTGCAACCCTGCCCTGCTAACCGGGCCGATGCAGGCAAGCGGCCATGCGCGCGACATAACGCGCCAGGGTGTCGATCTCCAGATTGACCGGATCGCCCTTGGCGAGGGCTCCCAGGGTGGTCACCTGCTGGGTGTGGGGGATGATGTTCACGCCGAAGACGCAGCCGTCCTTCGTATCGGAGACGGCATTGACCGTGAGCGAGACACCATCGACCGTGATCGAACCCTTTTCGGCGATATAGGGC
>CALGGB010000122.1 GCA_937880925.1 uncultured Rhodospirillaceae bacterium
GGCGGCAAGCCGGGTGCGCTGGCGCAGGGCCTCGCGCAGGCCCCGCTCCATCTCCACCAGTTCGCGCTGGGCGATGCCGATCTCGTCACGCCGGCCCGTCACCTCGATACCGCGCGTCACGTCCTCGGGGTTCTCGCGGAAATCGATCAGGTTTTCGGTCATGCGCTGGACCGGGCGCACCATCATGCGCTGGAGCGCCAGGAAGACGAGACCGGCCGTGAAGACCGAGATGATCACGGACAGCAGCAGGATGCGGCCGGAATAGTCGACCATGGCATCGCGCAGGGGCGCTTCATCGAGCGTGAGGTCGACCATGGTGCCGCCCTCGCCATGAGGCATGCCGCTGACGCGGATGATGCGCCCCTCTGCGGCCCGCAGGGTCGCAAAGGCATCGCCGATCAATGCCAGGATGCTCTCGTCGGAGAGATCGAAGCTGGCATCGACCCCGGGATCGGGCTCGCCCAGCATCAGGGCCGAAACACTGGCCATCTTCAGGCCGATCGAGCGGACCCCGACGTAATCGAGCAGTTCGCGCGCCAGATCCGGAGCGACATTGCCGTCCGGGGCCGCCTGCACCACCAGTGTCGCCTGGTAGGCCGCATCGATCTTCTGTTCGAGATAGTCACGCCGGAAACGTGAAATCGACGGGACGTAGATCAGCACCTCCGCCAGCATGACGAAGGTGATGGTGAGCACGACCAGACGCGCCGAAAGTCCGCGCCAGAAGCCGGGCATCTCGATCCGGGCCCCAGCCATGGGCGCTAATGTAGGGTTGGCGGACGCCCGAACCAAACGGTTGTGTGCAAGCGCCGCGTCAACCGGCGCACGGGCGCTGCCCTTTGGCGGTGTCAATCAGCCAAAGTGAGAGAGGAAACGCACCAGCCGTTTCATGCCCGGCCCGAAGACCTTCGGGCTGAAATAGGCCCCTGCCGCCCGCTTGCCGATCTCCACGAAGCTGGGATAGGGCGACACCGCGCCCGCCATGGCGCCGATCTTGAGGCCCTGCGAGACCGCCAGGGTCCAGGGTTGCAGCAGGTCACCGGCGCGCGGACCGACAATGGCCGCCCCAAGGATCTTGCCCTTTTTTGTCGTGATGACCTTGATCAGGCCCTCCGTGTCGCGTTCGGCAATGGCGCGGTCGACCTCGTGGAAGGGGAAGCGCGTGACGGTGATCTCGCCGTGTTCCTTGCGTGCCTGTTCTTCCGACAGACCGACATTGGCGAGCTCGGGCTGGGTATAGGTCACCCAGGGAAAGGCCGAAAGATTCACCTTCGCCGGGATCTTCAGCAGCATGTTCCGCACCACGATACCGGCGTGATAGCTCGCCAGATGGGTGAACTGGTAGGAGCCCGCGCAGTCGCCGATGGCATAGACCCGGCGGTTGGAGGTGCGCAGATGGTCATCCACCCTGATGGCGCCATGGCTCTGCTCGATGCCCGCGGCCTCCAGGCCCAGGTCGTCGATCGCGGCGCGGCGTCCCGCGGCGACCAGCAGGTGGCTGCCGGTCACGTCCCGCGTTTGTCCGCCATCCTCGTAAGCGATGGTGATGGCGCCTGCCGAACCGGAGACAGACTGCACCGCCACCTTCTCCAGCAGAACCACGCCGTCGGCCTTCAGGCGGGCGCGCACCACCTCGGTCAGTTCGGGATCGTCCTTGGGCAGGATCGCGCCCCTGTCGAGCACGGTGACCCTGGCGCCAAGCTGGCGATGGGCCTGGGCCATCTCGCAGCCGATCGGCCCGCCGCCGATGATCAGCAGATGGTCGGGCCGCTGCTTCAGGTCGAACAGGGTCTCGTTGGTCATCGCCGGGACGCCGTCGAGCCCGGGGATCGGCGGCAGCACCGCACGGCTGCCCGTGGCCACGACGAAACGCCGGGCGCGAATCGTGCGCCCGGCGGCCTCCACCGTATCGGGACCCGTGAAACGGGCATGGGCCTTGATCACGTCGACACCGAAACCCTCGTAGCGCGCGGCCGAATCATGGGGTTCGATGGTGGCAATGACGCCGTGGACGTGGGCGTTGACCGCAGCGAAGTCGACCTGCGGCTCCACCGGCGCGATGCCGAAACGCCCGGCATCGCGCATGCCCTGGGCCGCGTGGCCTGCGGCCAGCAGGGCCTTGGACGGCACGCAGCCGAAGTTGAGGCAGTCGCCGCCCATCTTGTGGGCCTCGATCATGGCGACCTTCATGCCCATGTGGCTGGCCGCATAGCCAACCGACAGGCCGCCGGAACCCGCGCCGATCACGCAGATGTCGAAGTTTTCAGCGGCCATGGCGGTCTGCCCCGGGTTTGAGAAGCGCCACTCTATTCGACGATCAGCGGATAGTCGGGCGTCGTGTTGAGCGGGCAGGAATAGACGTATTCGCCCGGCTCCAGGGTGATTTCGTATTCCCTGGTGACGCCCTCGTCGAGGCCGCCGCCCGAGACCGAGGGCAACAGCGTCTTGTCGATCAGGCCGTCGCCGCGCAGGTAGAAGCCCAGCATGTAGGGCACGTCGGCATTGGTGACGCGGAAGATGTACTTGCCCGCCTTGAGATGCATGGGTTCATGGGCGGCAAGACGCTGCTCGGCGGTCTCAGCATTGATCGCCTCGCAATCGGCCTTGGAGGCAGGCTGGTAGCCCAGGTCCTGATCGCCCTCGGGCTCCAGGAACTGACAGCCGGTCTGGGTCAGGTCGATCACGGTGGCATCCTGGGCAAGCGCCGGTGCGGCAAAGGCCGCACCCGCCAGTGTGGCGGCAAACAGGGAACACTGGAAGGAACGGGCAATGGACATGGTCATACTCCGTTTTGGATTTCTGGATGGGTGATCAGGCCGGCCGGTCGCGCCGGAGGCGGCGCAGCACGACCGGGGCAAGCGAAAGCAGGGCGAGCCCGGCAAGGCCGATGATGATTTCAGGCGTGACGACATTGGAAAGGGTGAAGGCCTCACCGCTGTCGAAGATCGAACCCAGCCCCGCGCCGACAAAGTTGTAAACAGCGGTGCCGGGAATGATGCCGATGAACGTGGTGATGACATAGGTGCGCGTCTTCACGCCCAGGAAGGCGGGCACGATGTTGACGGCAAAAAACGGGAAGATCGGCATGAAGCGCAGGAAGAGCATGTAGCTCCAGGCGTTGCGCGCAAAGCCCTCCTCCATGCGCCCGATATAGGGCCGGGCGCGGATGCGCAGGGCATCGCCAAAAGCTGTGCGCGCCACCAGAAAGACCACGGTGGCGCCCGCCGTGGCACCGATCACGGTGAGCACCGTGCCGCCCAGAGCGCCGAACAGGAAGCCGCCGACCAGGGTTACCAGGGTGGCGATCGGCAGGGAGGCCGCGGTCAGCACGGCATAGCCGAGAACATAGAGGACAACCGCCAGGACCAGGTTGCGGGCAACGAAGTCCTGCAGTTCGACGCGGTGGGCCTTCAGGGACTCGAAGGTGAAGTAGCGGTCCAACCCAAGAATGAAGAAGGCCACGAGCAATGCGACAAGCACGACGACCGGCGCCAGACGGCGCAGCCAGCCTGGCTTCTTGCCCTCCGCTTGGCTCTCTTGCTCCATGGTCGCGATCTCCCCTACCCCCGCATGGGCCCGGAATACGCGTGATGCGTGCCCTTGCCCCTGCTGATGAACACTATGGGCGGTCGCCAACCGGGCAAAAAGGGAGCATAACCCCCTTGTGATGACTGATGACGCGCTCGTGCCCGCCACGTGATCGGCGGCCGCTGGCGTTGACTCCTTCCCATGGCTTGCCTATACAGCCGCCCGCCCGCTCCGCCCCGTCGGTGCGGACATTTTCTATGGAGTAAGAACGGTGAAGCGCACTTTCCAGCCCAGCCGGCTCGTCCGGAAGCGCCGTCACGGCTTTCGCGCCCGCATGGCCACTGTCGGCGGCCGCCTCGTACTCGCACGTCGTCGTGCGAAGGGTCGCAAGCGCCTCTCTGCCTGACGTTGATGTCCGAACCGGTCGCACGTCTGAAGCGGAGGCGAGAATTTCTCCGTGTGGCGGCGGCCCGGATCAAGGCCGTGACCCCTGGCATGGTCGTTCAGGCGTATGAGCGCGATGACGCACAGGCGCAGATTCGCGTCGGTTTCACGGCCAGCCGCAAGGTTGGCAATGCCGTGGTGCGTAACCGTGCCCGGCGGCGCCTGAAGGCGCTTGTCGATGAACTGCTGCCCGGCCGTGGTCAGGCAGCGACCGATTACGTGCTGATCGCGCGTGGCGAGACCGCCACCCGCCCCTTCGAGGCCCTGCGCAGCGACCTGCTGCAGGCCCTTTCCCGGCTGGAGCGCGACGCAAGCCGCCGCAAGGAGGCCAAGACATGAGACGCCTCGCGGCCTTCGTCCTGCTGATCCCGATCCGATTCTACCA
>CALGGB010000123.1 GCA_937880925.1 uncultured Rhodospirillaceae bacterium
GGTCTGCGAGGTCGCCATCCGCCATGGCGTCATGAACGGGCAGGATGCGGTCGCGCGCGCGGTCGAACTCTACGGCAAGCTGGATCTGCCCGATCCTACCAACATCGGGCGGCGTTATCCCCACCAGGTCTCGGGCGGCCAGCTCCAGCGTGTGATGTCGGCGATGGCCATGACCTGCGGGCCGGACCTGCTGGTGCTCGACGAACCGACCACGGCGCTTGACGTGACAACCCAGATCGAGGTCCTGGCGACGGTGCGCGACCTGATCCGCCAGAACAACAACGCCGCCCTCTACATCACCCATGACCTGGCCGTGGTCGCCCAGATCGCCGACCGCATCATGGTCCTGCGCTATGGCGAGCTGGTCGAGGAAGGCCCCACCGACAAGATTCTCAACGATCCCGACGAGGCCTATACCAGGGAGCTGGTGTCGGCGCGCGAGGCGGTGATCAAACCTCGGGTCCAGGTCGCCGTGCCGGAAAACCCCGTCATTGCCATCCGCAATATCACGGCCTCCTACGACGGCAAGGTCGATGTCCTGAAGAATGTCGATGTCGTCATCGGCAAGGGCGAGACGGTGGCGATCGTGGGTGAGTCCGGTTCGGGCAAGTCGACCCTGGCGCGGGTCGTCACCGGCCTGCTGCCACCGCGCGAGGGTCATGTGGAGTTCAACGGCAAGCCGCTCTCGCGCGCCCTGAAGCAGCGCAGCAAGGACGACCTGCGCCGCATCCAGATGATCTACCAGATGCCCGACGTGGCGATGAACCCGCGCCAGAGCGTGGGCGAGATCATCGGCCGGCCGCTGACCTTCTATTTCGGGCTGACGGGCAAGAAGCGCGACCAGCGCGTGATGGAGCTGCTCGCCCAGATCGACATGGATCCGGTCTTTGCCGAACGCCTGCCCGGCCAGCTTTCGGGTGGCCAGAAGCAGCGCGTCTGCATCGCCCGCGCCCTGGCGGCAGAACCCGACATCATCATCTGCGACGAGGTGACCTCCGCGCTCGACCAGGTGGTCGCCGCCGGCATCCTGAAGCTGCTCGACCGGCTGCAGAAGGAAACCGACATCGCCTACATGTTCATCACCCATGACCTCGGCATCGTGAAGAACATCGCCGAGCGCACGGTCGTGATGTACCAGGGCGATGTGGTGGAGCAGGGCTCCACCTTGGACATCTTCACGCCGCCGCAGAAGGAAGACTACACGCGGAAGCTGATCGCCTCGGTGCCCGAGATGCGCACCGACTGGCTGGATGAGGTGCTGCGCGAACGCGGCGACCTCTTCGAGATCGACGCCAAGGCGCACACCTGAGGCCTCAGGAGCGCAGGAGCTCCATCATCGGCGCGCCCTCGTGGTCGAGCCCGCAGGGAATGAAACCAAGACGCCCATAGAGGGCGCCTGCCCGCGTGTTGCCGGGATCGTAGGAGAGCACGAGGCGGCGGCAGCCGGGGATGGCGAAGATCAGGGGCAGGGCGGCGGTGACTGCCGCCGGACCCAGGCCCTTGCCCTGGTGCGCGATGTCGATCATCAGGTGGTCGAGGATCCAGGTTCCCGGTACGGGCGGGGCGCTGAAGCGGTAGCCCGGATGGTATGGACCCCAGACGATCAGGCCGACGATGTCCTCGCCCTGCACGATCGCATGTGGCGCAAAACCCGACGCATAGGCCGATTCGGCCAGCGCCCAGGCGTTGGGATGGATGCTGCCGTCGTTGCCGAGGAAGTTTACCTGGTCCGCGGCGACCTTGAGCTTGAGCACCCTGTAGTAGTTGCCGAGGTCGACCGGCTGGAGCGTCACGCTGGCTGTGTTCATGGCACGCCCGGTCCCGTCACTATCGTTGCCCTTGTGGAGGGCATGATAGGGAACCGGGGTAGCCGGTCCAGTACGCCGGGGTTCAGCCGCCGCCGGTCCGGCAAAGTTCCATCAGCGGATCGCCGTCGCGGTCCCTGCCGAACTGGCGATAGCCAATCGCGGTGTAGATCGCCCGCGCCTTTGTGTTGGTCTCATGCACGGCCAGTACGGCGCGCCTGCAGGACGGTTGTGCAAGGATACGCCCGGAGGCCAGTTCGACGAGGCGGCGGCCCAGGCCACGCCCCTGGAACGGCGCGGCGATCATGACATGCTCGATGTAGGTGCTGCCCGACTCAGGTGGCGCCAGATAGTTGCCGTCGACGTGGTAGGGACCCCACACGATCAGGCCCACCGGGTCATCTCCCAGCCAGGCGCCGGCTGCCTCCTGGCCGGGCACATAGGCGGCCTCGGCCAGGGCCTCGGCATTGGTCGCGACGAAATTCTCCTGGCCCGGCGCGAGGGTCAGGGAAAGGAAACGCGCGTAGTTCGTCACGTCCACGGGCCGCAGGACCAGCGCCGGCAGCGTCACCGGCGGGCCGCCAGGGACGGCATCGCGCCTGTACGGCAGGCATGCCGTCGGGGCCGGATCGGACGTTGCAGTCCCTGCCGCATCACTTCTCCCAGTGGGGCACCCAGTCGCCTTCGGCACGCAGGCTGATGTTGCCTGCTTCCTCGACCAGCTTGACCACGGTCAGCTCCGGCGCGCCGCCGCCGTAGGCCGCCTTGGCGTCGGCAAAGAGCGATTCGACCTTTTCGGTCAGCGCCACGGGCACTCCGACCTCGCGGGCCAGTTCGGTGGTCAGCCCCAGGTCCTTGATGCAGAGATCGATGCTGAACGAGGGATCATAATGCCCGGCAAAGATCGACGGGGCGTCGTGGTGGGCAACAAAGCTGTCGCCGACGCTTGCCTTGATCGCCTCCCACAGAACCATCAGGTCGACGCCGGCCTTTGCGCCCAGCGCCAGCCCTTCGCCCAGGATGCGGGCGTGGGTGAACCAGAGCTGGTTGGTGACCAGCTTCACGGCGTTGCCGTGGCCCAGGTCACCGCTGGGGATGGCCCGGCCCATGGCGGCAAAAAGCGGCGCGCAGCGTTCCTGCGCGGCCTGGTCGCCGCCGACGAAGATGGTGAGCTTGCCGTTGCGCGCGCCGTCGACCGCGCCGGTGACCGGCGCGTCGATCATCACCGCGCCCTTCGCCTCGACCTTTTCGCCCAGCTCGCGCACGAAGGAGGGGCGGTTGGTCGTCATGTCGGCCCAGATCTTGCCCGCCGAGAGGCCTGCGATCAGGCCGTTCTCGCCCTCGGCGACCGCCTTCACCTGCGGCGGGCCGGGCACGGAGGTGAGCACGATATCGACCGCCTCGGCGACCGCGCGCGGGTTGTCGGCCCAGGTCGCACCGGCGTCCATCTGGGGCTGCGCCTTGGCCTTGTCGATTTCCGTGACCGTCAGCTCGTAGCCGGCCTTGAGCAGGTTGAGCGCCATCGGGCCGCCCATGACGCCCAGGCCGATGAATCCTACCTTCATGTTGTCTTTGTCCCTTCGAATGCGCAGCGGTAATCCAGGTCGTATCCGAAGGCGCGCGGCCCGACGATGGCGAGCCCCTTGGGGCTCGACAGGATGTCGGGCGCCGGCAGGGCGATGACGCGGATGCGCTGGCCGTAACGCAGCGTCTCCGTGCCGACCGCTTCGCCGGACTCGCTGTCCATCAGACAGATGATGTCGGGTACCATCACGCTTGGACAGTTGTCCAGTTTTCCGATGAGATACTCGTTCTGGAAATCGACCTCGAAGACGTGCCCGGCGTCGCCGCCCAGCCCGTCGAGCCGCGCCGAGCCGCGCAGGAATCCCGCTGTGGCGCGGCGGTCGACATCGACGATCTTGCCCGAGAACAGCAGGCGGCCACCCTGGGCGGCAAGCACCGCCGCAACCGGATCGTCATGGCGTGCGCGGGCCTCGTGCACCGTGCGGCCCAGGGCGATGGCGCGGGTCACCGAGCCCAGAATGGCGCAATCCTTGACCTCACGGCCCGTGCGCGGCGCCTTGCAGGTCGGCGCGGTGGAGCCAAGCGCCGTGCAGACCGCGCGCGACAGCCGCTCCATCCAGGTCCAGCTTGCCGCGCGGGTGATGACGATGGCGTTGTCGCGGATGTCGCCGAGCGCCATGGGGAACATGGGCAGTTCGTGGATCGAGAAACTGGTCATCTGCGCTTCGGGAAAGGCCCGGCCCATGGCGTCGGCATCGACCACGGGAATGCCCATGCCCGCGGCCACCAGGAAGGGCTCCAGCCCGTTGCCGCCGCCGATCTCCACCGGCATCACGGCACGGAAACGGCGGCCCAGGTAATCCTCCAGCGCGCGCACGGGTTTCACCGAGAGTTCCGGGTCGGCCAGCCGCTCCTGGCCGACCAGGGGCGCCCCCATGGTCGACACGACCGCCACCATGTCATCGTCGGCGAGTTCGGCGGCGTCCATCACATCGATCTGCGCGCCGTCCGTCATCAGGGCGCGCAGATTGAGATAACCGTCATAGGGCGAGCCGCCGCCGCCCGCACCCAGGATCCAGGTGCCGGTGGCCAGCGGTTCGATCTCGTCGGCTTGCAGTCGGCGCATTGTCAGGCAATCCCCTTCAATCGTTCCATCGCCGCCAGCAGGGCCTGTCGCGTACCTTCCTCGAAGGGCGAATGCCCCGCCCGCGGCGCCATCGTCAGTTCCGCGTCCGGCCAGGCCTGCTTCAGGTGCCAGGCATTGAGCGGCGGGCAGATGATGTCGGCCGCGCCATGGGCGATCGCCCCCGGCATGCCCCGCAGCCTTGCGACATTCCGGGCCAGCCAGCCCGGCGGCAGGAAGATGTCATGGGCGAAATAGGCAAAGGAGATGCGCGCGGTGGCGAGCTGTTCCTCATCGCTCATCTCTCGGTCGGGGACCTCGCTCATGGGAAAGCTGTTGTTGCAGAGCACCTCGGCATAGGCGCCATAGGCCTTGGCGACGGTGACGGCGCGCGCCGGATCGTCACTGTCGAGATCGCGGGCGATGGCGTGGAAGAGGTCGCCGTGGTCTTCCCTGGGGAAATGAGCCGCCAGCGCATGCCAGGCTTCGGGGAACAGCCTGCGGCAATGGGTGAAGGCAAAGATGTCGTCTTCGGGTTCGCCCAGGTAGATGCCGCGCACCACCAGGGCCATGACCTGATCGCGGTGATGCAGCGCGTAGGCCAGCGCCAGGGCGCTGCCCCAGGAGCCGCCGAAGACGATCCAGCGCTCGATGCCCAGCAGCCTGCGCAGATGTTCGATGTCGGCCATCAGATGGGCGGTGGTGTTGTCGCGCAGTTCGCCAAGCGGCGTGGAGCGATCGGTACCGCGCTGGTCGAAGGCGATGATCCGGTAGTGCCCGGGATCGAAGAAGCGGTAGATCGCGCGCGACCAGGCAAGGCCGGGACCGCCGTGGAGAAAGACAACCGGGACGCCGCCGGGGTTGCCGGCCTGCTCGACATGCAGCGTGTGGAGACTGTCCACCGGGACACGGCGGCAATCATAGGATTCCAGAGGCGGATAAAGGTCCATGGGGCGTCACGATAGCGGCTTGGCGGGCCTGCCGACAGCCCGGTTGCCGTGGGTGCCGGCGCCCCTGTGTGACGGCGCGCACAGGGGATGCGGCAACGAAGCACGCACTGGACCGTTGGTAGGCTCAGGTAGCGCCGATCCGGCGCCGCTTTGCCATTCGATGGAGGGGAATCATGGCCGATCGTTCCGACAACAAGGGTTTCATCTATTTCGTGCTCGGCGCGCTGGTCGTCGGCGTCGGTGTGCTGGCCTATTTTCTCTGGCACGAGGAAAACGAGGATCCCGGCCTGTCGATCTCGGTGACCGAGGACGGCGTCTCCGTCGAAGGCGACGGCAACTGATCTCTGAGCGATACCGGCCGGCGCCA
>CALGGB010000124.1 GCA_937880925.1 uncultured Rhodospirillaceae bacterium
CCTCCCGATCGCTTCCAGCGGACCCGTGCTGCATACCTCCAGGCCCAGCGCCGTCTCGACCACAACACCGTCGCTGGCGACTTCCAGACCACCCATCAACACGCCTCCGGTCGCCACCAGGAAAACCTCGGCCTCGACCGCACGACCGCGCCCATCGATCAGCGCGGCGACACGTCCGTTCTGCCATTCACCGCGGGCCGCTTGCACACCGGCGCGAACGACAACACCGGCCTCGCGCACGCGCCCTTCCAGTTCGGCGGCCAGACGCATGCCTGGCAGGCAGGGCGGCAGGGTGGCGATTTCCCGGACCACAAGCCCCAGACGCTCCTCGACAAGGGCCAGCACCTCGGGCGCAAGGCTCAGCCCGAGCACGGCCGGCAGCAGAAGAAGCTGTGTACCGCCGGGCAGAACCCCGCGCACAGCCGCGCACCAATGCGCGGTGCGGTCGAGATCGTCGAAGGCGCGTGCGATTGCGGCGCTGTCGGTGCGCTCATCAGGAGCAGCCAATTCGATGCAGTCCACGGCCTGGCCCGCGCGACGGATCTGCGCGGCTGCCAGCCCTGCCGGAAAGTCCCGATGGCCGGCAAAACTCAGCAACGTCGTCTTGCGCCCATCGATATCGGCAACACGCGCCTGTGCGACATCAGCATGGAGTACGGGCAAGCCAAGACCGGCAGGCGTCACCACCGGCGTGTTGTTGCCCTGTGGCTGCAGACCAATCGCCATGCATTTGCCAAACCACGCAAGCGCATCCTCGCAGCGCGCCGGGCCTGCCAGCCGGAACGGGTGGCGGCCATCCAGCCTTGCCATCTGCGCCATCGGCGTGTCGACCATCTTACCATCAACACGACCGAGCACGCGCAGCCCACCGGGAGCATAATGGAGCGAGCCGGCACCGGGGGCGATGACGCACACTTTGCGGCCATGCTCGGCCAGTCGCAGCGCGGCAAGCCAGGCATCAAGCTCTGCTCCGATCACGGCCGCATCGAATTTCATCGTTCGTGATCCCGTGGATGGGCGTCATCGCGCAGCTCCAGGCCGAAGCTTTCGCGGAAGACCGCATCGCTCAGCAGGATCTGGCGCGCCTGCTGGCCCCATGCCGTGGCCGCCGAGCCCTTCAGGCGTTCCGACCAGAAACCCTGCAGTTCGGCGATCAGGTCGTCGGACTCGGTGATTTCGGCCACCAGTGCGGCCAGGCGGCTGGCGCAGAAGGTGCCCTGGCAGGGACCGAAACCGACCCTCAGGCGGCGGCGCAGGTCCTGAAAGTGCGCACCGACACCAGCCCGCACCAGATCGGCGACCACTTGGCGATGGACCGATTCGCACTCGCAGAGCTGGTGCGTGCGCGTATCGTCGCGTTCGGCAGCTTCGTAGCCGGCGGTCGGCCGCCAGCCCCCCGCTGCAACGCCATCATCCAGCAGAGGTGCCCCGGCAGCAGAACCCGGGGTGTTGATGCCGAACATCGCGGCGACATGGTTGCCTACGTCCTCGCCCATCGCACGATGGGTGGTCCACGATCCGCCGCACACGGTGAAGGCGCCTTTCAGGCCAGCGGCGGCATGATCGAGAACCTTGTGACGGCGTGGCAGCGGCTGCCCCTGCGGCCAGGATGCCGGTTTCACGATCGGCCGCACGCCCGCCCAGGCGCGCAGCACCCGATGGCCGCGTGCGCCGGGCATCAGCGGTTCGGCGCCGTCGAGCAGAGCCTGGACCTCATGGGGGTGAACCCGCGTATCGTTGGGATCTTCAACAACCTCGGACGTCGTCCCGAACAGGCTGACGGTACCGGTAGGTACGATGATGTCGTGGCTCGACGGCGGGCGGCAGCGATTGATGGCGCGCCCGACTAGGCGGTGGGCAAAGACGATGATCGATCCCTTCGTCATCTCCAGCGGCACGTCCTGACCCATCATCCGCGCGATCTGCCCCGACCACGAGCCGGCCGCGTTGACCACGATGTCGGCCTCCAGCCGCTCGGTGCCGTTCACGCCAGAGACCGTGACACCGCTCAGCCGGCCGCCGGCATGATCGATGTCCGTCACCGCATGGCGCAAAAGGATACGCCCGCCCCGGCGGCGGATGTCATCAGCAATCAGGTTCAGGAAACGCCATGGCTGCACCGTGGCATCGGGCACGGCAAAGGAACGACGGACATCGCGGCTGATCGTCGGTTCCTCGGCCATGACCTGTGCCGGATCGCGCTCCTCTACGGGAATGCCCGCCTCCCGGCAGCCCACGAGAAAACGATCGGCATAGTCGGGCGGATCCTCGCCCAGGCTGACGAACAACCCGCCGGTCTGCTCCACGGCCTGGGGCACCAAGGCAGCCAGCGCCCGCCGCTCCCGCATGCATTCAGCCGCGTATCCGGTATCGCTGACCGCATAACGTGCGCCGCTCTGGAGCATGCCGTGAAAGCGGCTGCTGGTGCCGCATCCCAGATCCCCGTACTCCACCAGGGTAACGTCGAGGCCGCGCAACACGAGGTCGCGCGCCACGCCGCAGCCTGTGGCGCCGCCGCCGATCACCACGACGCGCGGCGCATCCGCCCGGCGGATCGTCTCAGACACCGGCGCCTCCCGTTGCGATACCGAGCTGGCGGCGTTTCTCCCGCGCCCAGGTCTGGATGATGCGATCGGCCGCGATCGCCATGAAGGCTACGCAGATGCCGGCGGTCAGGCCACGTCCGGGATCGACCTTCGAGAGTGCGATAAGCGTTTCCTGGCCCAGGTCGCGGGTGCCGACCAGCGCGGTGATGACCAGCATGCTCAGACCCATCATCAGGGTCTGGTTGAGTCCCAGCATGATATCGGGCAGCGCCAGCGGCAGTTCGACGCGGCGCAGCACCTGAAAACGGGTGCATCCCATGGCGCGTGCGGCCTCGACCAGCCGTTCGGGCACCTGGCGGATGCCGCTGTCGGTGTAGCGGATCGCCGGGACGACGGCATAGAGCGTGATGGCGATCATCGCGGCAAAGTCCCCGACGCCGAAGAGCATGATGACCGGGATCAGATAGACAAACGCCGGCAGCGTCTGGAGCGTGTCGATGACGATCTGGACGACGCCATGCAGGCGGTCGTTGTGCGCCGCCGCGATGCCTATGCCCAGGCCGGCAAGGCTGGCGAGCACGACGCAGACCCCGACCAGATAGGCCGAGATCATCGCCTGGGTCCACAGCCCGACCACCGCCATGAAGGCGATCAATCCACCGGCCAGAAGCGCCAGTCGCAGACCGCCGAAGCGCAGGCCGACGGCAGCCACGGTCAGAACGACGCCCAGCCAGGGCAGCGCCAACATGAAGTTCTTCACCGGCTTGAGCAGGTAGTTGAACGCCGCGTCCCGCACCGCGCCGATCGCCGAACCCAGATGCACGTTGAGCCATTCAACAATCCCGTCCCAGAAACGCCCCGACGATACGGTGAGATCGTCGGGCAACACCGCAAGCGCGGGAAGCCACGGGCTGCTTGCCGTGGTCACCACGGCAATGGCCACGGCGGCCAGGAGAAAACGGTTGCGCACCGCAAGCGTCATGCGGCGATCTTCATGACGCGGTCGCCGCGCCGCGTAACGCTGGCTCAGCCGGTCGAGCACGATGGCGACCAGCGTGATGGCTAGGCCCGCTTCGGCCCCCTGCCCGATCCGCAGCGCCTTGAGCGCCTGCCAGACGTCATAACCCAGGCCGCCCGCCCCGATCATGGAAGCGATGATGACCATGTTGAGCGTCAGCATGATGACCTGGTTGACACCCACCATCAGGCGCGCGCGCGACGACGGCAGCATGATCCGCCAGGTCATCTGGCGCCGCGTGCAGCCGGCCATGCGGCCGAATTCCCGCGTTTCTTCGGGGACGTGGTCCAGCGCCAGGCGCGTGACCCGGGCCATGGGCGGCATGGCATAGATCAGCGTCACCACCAGCGCCCCCGCCGGACCGTAGCCAAAGAGCATGAGTGCCGGCACCAGATAGGCAAAGACCGGCATGGTCTGCATGAAATCGAACAGTGGCGTCAGCAGGCGATCGAGCCAGGCCAGACGCCATGAGGCGATTCCCAGCAGGATGCCCAGCGCGACCCCGAGCAGCACGGCAACGATGATGGAGGCGAAGGTCAGCATGGTGCTTTCCCACAGCCCGATCAGGGCGACGTAGAAAAAGCTCGCGGCAATGAACAGCGCCAGGCGACGCTCGCCGATGTGGAGCGCGGCGCAGGTGAAAATGGCGATCACGCCAAGCCAGGAAACCGGTGGCAGGTTGAGAACGCTCTCGCCGCCAAGCGGCACCGTGAAGCCGGTGGCGAGCAAACCCTTGAGGGCAACCATCGGCGCATCGAGCGCCGCACCCAGACCACGGGTCATGTCCTTGAAGGTGAAGAGGCCGAAGCTGGCGTCCTTGAGCAACCACTTCACCCCGTCTGTGATGGCCCGTTCGATATGGAGCACCCAGCCCTTGGGATAGGACGATGCCCAGGGCATCAGGGTATCGAAGGATGCAAGAAACGCGGTCAGGGCCAGTGCCGCCAGCCAGGCGTGGCGACGCCAGGGCGAAAGCACGCGAGCCCGGCGCGATGCCATGCCTTGTGCTTCCACGAAACCGGCTGCCGCCGCGATGCTCATCGCAACCTATCCCTCGAAGCCTGAAGTCCACGCTCTGAAAAAAGGGGCGGCGGGCCCCGAAGCCGCGCCGCCCCCTGTCACGTCCAGAACACCCTAGTCGAGCCAGGGCTTCCAGGTGGCTTCGTTCGCCGCAATCCAGTCCGCGGCAACCTGCTCGGTCGGCACGCCATCGACGTCGGCGCGATAGACCATCTCGCCCATGGTCTTGCTGTCCAGCTGGTACTGACGCAGCACGTCGTAGGCCTTGGGCCAGATTGCCTCACCGCCGGCCCATGCCGTCTTCCACATGAAGCCGTTGGGACGGCCGCAGTCGAAGGCCATGTCGGAGTTGGGACCCCAGCTGGGATCGTCGTAGCAGGCATCATCGTAAGCGGGCCACTCGACGAACTCGCCTTCATAGAGCGCGGACAACCAGAACGGCTCCCATGTCCAGCCCACGATCGCATCCTGGCGCTGCATGGCGCCGACGAACTCGGCGGTCAGGGCCCCGTCGCTGCCGGCATGGATCACTTCAAAGTCGAGACCCAGCGCCTCGATGCGCTCGGCATCGTGACCGCCCCATTCGATCGGACCGCTCAGGAAGCGCGCCTTGGGCGACGTCTCGGCCGTGGCCAGCGCCGCGACGCAATCGGGGTTCTTCAAGGCTTCCCAGTTGGGCAGGCCCGGGCAGGATTCCTTGACGTAGAGCGGGTACCACCAGTCCTCGTTCACGGCGATGCCCATATCGCCCATGTTGAGCACGTCACCTGTGGCCCAGGCAGCTTCAAGGGCCGCCTTGGCGGTGGTATCCCAGCCCGGCGAGCCGATATGAAGATCGCCCGCCTCGATGCCGGCAAACTGGCCCAGATAGTCAGCGGGCACGTACTCCACGTTGTAGCCGAGCTTCTCGAGCAGACCGCCGTAGATGTACATGATGATGTTGTCGCCCGAGTAACCCATGATGACGAGCTTGATCTCCTCGTCGGTCTCCGGGACGTCCGCGGTCGCTGTCGCAGACCAGCCGCCATAGGTGATAAGGCCCGCCATCGCCGCCATTGCGGCACCACGCAATACCTTCCGCATCACAGTTCCTCCCTGTTGCGAAATCCGGCCCATCGCCCCTCCGGCAGTGGCCTGAACTCCGAACCGTAGTGACAATACGATCATTATCAATCATATTTTTTCTTGTATTTGCTCGTATTGGCCGGATGCCTGCACGAATGGCCCGTGCTAATGACGCCTCATGACACCAAACGGACGACACCCGGCCGCCCGCCGCCTGACCATCCAGCGCAAGCTGCTGCTCGACGGCACGGCGACCGTTGAAGACCTCGCGCTCGAGCTTGACGTTTCCGTCGCCACGATCCGGCGCGATTTGGCACAGATGGAA
>CALGGB010000125.1 GCA_937880925.1 uncultured Rhodospirillaceae bacterium
CCTTGCCCGCCTTCACCATGTCGCCCAGAACCTGAAGGGTCTCCTCAATGGGGACGGAATCGTCGGTTTCGGGATGCTGGTAGCCGAGTTGACCGAAGGTGTTGGTGTCCCGGTCGGGCCAGTGGAGTTGATAGAGGTCGACATAATCGGTCTGGAGCCGCTTCAGGCTCTCCTCCAGCGCCTGCTCCATGTGCCGGCGGTTGAGCCTGGGATGGCCGTCGCGGATGAAATCCAGGCGGTCGTCGGGCCCGGCGACCTTGGTGGCGATCACCACCTTGTCGCGGTTGCCCCGCGCCTTCAGCCAGGTGCCGATAACCCGCTCGCTGTTGCCGTAATGCTCCGCCGAGGGCGGCACGGCATACATCTCGGCGGTATCGATGAAGTTGACGCCATGATCGAGCACGTAGTCCATCTGGCGATGGCCCTCGGCCTCCGTATTGTTGGACCCCCAGTTCATGCTGCCCAGGCAGATCAGGCTGACCTTGAGGTCCGAGCGGCCGAGGTTGCGATACTCCATGACGTCTCCCATTGCGTGTGCGGGCGCATTCTAACCACCCGAAGGGCCGCGCCAACCGCTTGTTGCGCAAAGGCGCTGCCCTTAGTCTCCCGCCCATGAACAAGGCACCCCTGCCGCCTCTGCGGCTGCACCGGAACTGGCTCTGCGACCGCGACGCGCCCTATGGCGCCGCGCAGCGGGCCGTGATCGACACCAACAGCCGCAGGGCCGCGCTGGAAACCATATCGGCCTGGCCGGGCTATGCACCGACCCCGCTGGTCGAACTGCCTGCCCTGGCCAAGACCCTTGGTGTGGGCCGCATCCGTCTCAAGCACGAAGGCAAGCGCTTCACGCTGAAGAGCTTCAAGGCGCTCGGCGGTGCCTATGGCGTGATGCGTATTCTGGAACGCGAGACCGGCGCCGCCATTGCCGACATCATGGCAGGCAAGGTGAAGGACCAGGTGGCCGGGGTCACCGTGTGCTGCGCCACGGACGGCAACCATGGCCGGGCCGTCGCCTGGGGCGGCCAGCTCGCAGGTGCGCGCTGCGTGATCTACCTCCACGCCCATGTCAGCCAGGGCCGCGAGGATGCCATTGCCGCCTATGGCGCCGAAATCGTGCGCGTTCCCGGCAGTTACGACGACAGCGTCCGCCAGGCCGCCGAGGATGCCGCGGCCAGAGGATGGATCGTCGTTTCCGACACCTCCTGGCCCGGATACGAGGAAATCCCCGCCTGGGTGAAGCAGGGCTACACCGTGATCATGGCCGAGGCGATGGAACAGCTGGGGTCCGACCGGCCGAGCCATCTTTTCGTCCAGGCCGGTGTCGGCGGCCTCGCGGCGGCCGCCATCGCTCCGCTGTGGGAGGACTGGGGCGCCGAACGGCCGCTGTGCACCGTGGTCGAGCCCAACGAGGCCGATTGCGTCTATCAGAGTGCGGTGCAGGGCGGCATGGCCAACGGCCTGGGCTCCCTGGAGACCGTCATGGCCTGCCTTTCGGCGGGTGAGGCCTCGCCCCTGGCCTGGCAGATTCTGCAGACCGGTGCCGATGCCTTCCTGACCATGGACGATGCCTTTGCCACCCGCGCCATGGCGATGCTGGCCTGGGGCAGCGGCGAGGATCCCCGGCTGGTGGTCGGAGAATCCGGCGCCTCGGGTGTGGCCGCCCTGCTCGCGGTCAGCGAAAACCCGGCGGCACGCCGCGCGCTGGAGCTGGGCAGCGATGCCGATGTCCTGCTGATCGCCAGCGAGGGCGCAACCGACCCGGAGATCTACACACGGATCGTCGGCAAGAGCCCCGAGGAGGTCGGCGAGACCCTGTGAGCAGCCCGCTCGATCTCGCGATCCGGGGCGGCACCGTGGTGACCGCCGCCGACACCTTCCGTGCCGATATCGGCATTCGCGGAGGGCGCATCGCTACCCTGGCGTCAGAGCTTCCCGGCGCCACCGAGGAGATCGACGCCAGAGGCCTGCTGGTGCTGCCCGGCGGCGTCGATGCCCACTGCCACCTCGCCCAGCCTTCCTACGGCGGCGTCACCTGCGCCGACGATTTCGAGAGCGGCACGATCTCGGCCCTGTGCGGCGGCACGACCACCCTCATGCCCTTTGCGACCCAGGTGCAGGGCCAACCCCTGCGCGAGACCATCGCCGACTACCACGCCCGGGCGCAGGGCAAGGCGGCCTCCGACTACGCCTTCCACCTGATCCTCACCGACCCCAGCCCCCAGGTGCTGGGCCAGGACCTGCCGGCGCTGATCGCAGACGGCTACACGAGCTTCAAGTTGTTCCTCACCTATGACGGATTTCGACTTAACGACAGCGAGATACTCGATATTCTTGAGGTATCGGCAGAACACGGTGCATTGGTCATGGTCCATGCCGAAAACCACGACTGCATCGCCCATCTCTCCGAACGCCTGGTGCGTCAGGGCAAGACGACGCCGGCCAACCATGGCCATGCCCGGCCCCAGGTGGTCGAGCGCGAGGCAAGCCACCGCGCCGTCTCCCTGGCCGAGGTCGCGGGCGCCCCGCTGTTTCTCGTCCATGTCTCGGCGGGCGAGGCGATCGAACAGATCGCCTGGGCCCGGGCCCGCGGACTGCCGGTGTTTGCCGAGACCTGTCCGCAATATCTGTTCCTCAGTCAGGACGATCTGGAGCGGCCCGGATTCGAGGGCGCGAAGTTCATGTGCTCGCCACCGCCGCGCGACCGGGCCAATCCGGAAACCCTTTGGCGCGCCCTGCAGAACGACCTGCTTCAGGTCGTTTCCTCGGACCACTCGCCCGCCCGCTTCGAGGGCAGCGACGGCAAGAAGGCTCACGGCGAGGACGCCCCCTTCACCGAAATCGCCAACGGCGTGCCCGGTCTGGAGACCCGCATGCCCCTGCTGTTTTCCGAAGGGGTCAACGGCGGTCGCTTCGATCTCTGCCGTTTCGTCGGGCTGACCGCCACAAATCCGGCCAAAATCTATGGTCTCTACCCCCAGAAGGGCACGATTGCGGTGGGCAGTGACGCCGATCTGGTGTTGTGGGATGCCCGGCGGGAGGTCACGATCACGAATGCTGCCTTGCACCACAACGTCGACTACACACCTTACGAGGGTCGCCGGGTGACCGGCTGGCCGGTCCGCACCCTGCTGCGCGGCCGTACCGTATGGCACGACGGCGCGGTCGATGCGCGCCCGGGCGAGGGCCGCTTCCTGCCCTGCGGCACGCCCGGCCCCATTCTCGAACAACGAGCAAGAGCATCATGAGCGGCACCGACGACCTGACCCTGCTGCGGCCCAAGGATCCCGCCGAACAGCCCGCCTCACCCGAGGAGGCCCTGCTGGAGCGGGTGCCCAACGACCATGCCGGCACAACCTATCTGGTCCGCTTCACCTGCCCGGAGTTCACCTGCATCTGCCCGGTGACCGGCCAGCCGGACTTCGCGAAATTCGTCATCGACTATGTTCCCGGAGACTGGCTGGTCGAAAGCAAGGCCCTGAAGCTCTACCTGGCGAGTTACCGCAACCACGGCGGCTTCCACGAGGCCACCACCCTGGACATCGCGCGCCGCATCACCCGGGCCATTACCCCGGTCTGGCTGCGCATGGGCGGCTACTGGTACCCGCGCGGCGGCATACCCATCGATGTC
>CALGGB010000126.1 GCA_937880925.1 uncultured Rhodospirillaceae bacterium
GACGCCCGAGACGTTGACCGGCAGGCCCGCCAGCAGCGACGACATGCGCGCGACATTGCGGTTGTCCTCGCCTGCCTGGTTGGCGTTGCCGAAGATCACGTCATCGACCGCCTCCCAGTCGACGCCCGGATTGCGCGCCATCAGCGCCTTCAGCGGCACCGCGCCCAGGTCGTCGGCGCGCACGGAGGAGAGGCTGCCGCCGAAACGGCCGATGGGGGTACGGACGGCATCGCAGATGAAGGCTTCGGACATGGTGGCTTCCCGAGGTTTTGGCAGAAGGGAACCTGGGTTATAGCGGAGAATAGACAACGAGGGAGACGGCCAAGATGGATTTCCGCAAGGCGGTACTGGTGACCGGCGGCGCCCAGGGCATCGGCAAGGCGATCGTGATGGCCTGCCTGGAACAGGGCTGGGGTGCCGCGGCGCTGGACGTGGACGGCGAGGCACTGGCGGCGCTGGCCGAGGAGACCGGCGCGGGCAAGGCGCTGCTGACGGTCGAGGCGGCCAACCACGACGAGGCCGCCGTCGCCGGCGCGGTGGCTGCCGCGGCGACCCGCTTCGGCTGCCTCTCGGGCCTCGTCAACAACGCCGGCTTCAGCCGCAACCGGCCGCTGGAGGAATTGACGCTGGAGGACTGGAACGCGGTCATCGCCACCAACCTGACCGGCGCCTTCCTCTGCGCCAAACACGCCGCGCCGCACCTGAGGAAAGCCAGGGGAGCCATCGTCAACCTCGCTTCCACCCGCGCCTTCATGTCGCAGCCCGGCACGGAAGCCTATTCGGCCAGCAAGGGCGGCGTCTTCGCCCTGACCCATGCTCTGGCCGCCAGCCTCGCCCCGGATGTGCGGGTCAATGCCATCAGCCCCGGCTGGATCGCGACGCAGGCCTGGCAGAAGCCCAGCCACCGCAGCGAGCCGGATCTGGAGCCCCAGGATCACGACCAGCACTGGTCCGGCCGTGTCGGCGCCCCACCCGACATCGCCTCCATGGCGGTTTACCTGCTGGGCGACCAGGCAGGCTTCATGACCGGCTCCAATGTCGTCATCGACGGCGGCATGACCCGCAAGATGATCTACGTCGAATAACGCCGTGTTTCAGGCTGCCGGGTGTTCCTCGATGACGACCTTGTTGCCGTAGAAGGCGACGAGGTCCTTGAGTTCGGCGGCGAAATCCAGGGTCTCATCGTAGCTCCAGGCGATCTCGGCCGGCCCGCCGGGCAGGTCGAAGTAGCTGGCATGGCCCTTCAAGGGGCACCAGGTGCGCGCCTTGGCTGATGGCTTGAGGTCGGCACGGACATCCTCGCGCGGCAGGTAGAAACAGGGGTCGTAGAGGTCGTTGCCTGCCTCGATGAGGCGAACGGCCCGGCTGGATTCGGCCAGAACCTTGCCGTCGCGCAGGATGCGCACGGTGCCCGCGACCGGCTTGATCCGCATGAAATGGCGCGCGTCGTCGGGATTGTGGATGGTGAACTGCGACCGGGTGACGCTTTCGCGCACGCTCTGTTCCGTCATGGCTTTCCTCCGGGCGGCTGAATGTGGAGTTTGATGTGGGACGCCGGGGCGCGGATGTCAGCCCCGGAGGAAATCCGCCCGCGCTGTTCCCACCCTCACCGCACGTAGGAAGCACCGTTGATGTCGACGGTGGTGCCGCTGGCGTGGGTCGCCGCGCCGCTGGCCAGGAAGGCGATGATGTTGGCTACCTCGCCGGCCGGGGCGATGGCGCCCATGGGGATTTCTGCGACGACGCCGGCCATTTCCTCAGCCGAGACCGCATCGGTCATTTCGGTGGCGACGAACCCCGGGGCCACGGCATAGGCGGTGATGCCGTCGGCGGCGCAGTGGCGAGCGATCGAGCGGGTGAGCGCGATCATGCCGCCCTTGGAGGCGCCGTACTGCATGTAGCCATAGGAATCGCCCCGGAAGCTCGCCCGGCTGGCGACGTTGACGATGGCGCCGCCGCCCTTTGCGCGAAAATGCCTGACCGCCCGTCGGCAGAGCTGGCCCACGGCAGTCAGGTTGACGCGCAGGGTGCGCTCCCAGGAAGCCAGGAAGGCATCGAGATCGCCGTCGGGATCGGCCGCCTCATAGATGCCGGCGTTGTTGACGAGCACGTCGATGCGGCCCTTCCAGGCCTGCGCGGCATCCCAGACCGCCTCGGTCGCCGCGGCGTCGGCCAGGTCGCCGCCCACGGCCAGCGCCCTTCCCGGCCCCGCGGCGTCGACCAGCGCCTGGGCAGCATCCTTGCTGCGCCCGTAGTGGACGACGACATCGGCGCCCAACCCCAGCAG
This sequence comes from uncultured Rhodospirillaceae bacterium, assembly GCA_937880925.1. GTDB lineage: Bacteria > Pseudomonadota > Alphaproteobacteria > SP197 > SP197 > CALGGB01. The sequence continues at coordinate 2,288 of CALGGB010000126.1, forward strand.
CGCCGGCACCGTCGCCGCCCCGATGCCGCGCGAGCCGCCGGTCACCAGCACCGTCTTGCCTGTCATGTCGATCATCGTGTCATGCTCCCCTGGGTTCGTACTTTGCCAGCCGTGTCGATCAGTTTCCTTCACCGGCGCCGGCGAGGATCTCCCCGGCCACCAGTTCCTGCAGGCGCCAGAGGTTGCGGTCGCGGATGCCGAAATCGGCGAGATGGGTCACCGTGTTGTAGAGGTAGGCCGCGCAGGAGCCGCCGTGGCCGCAGGCCTGCGCCAGGGTGCGGGCGACCTCCTCAAGCGGCAGCTTGCGTGAGACGCCCTCGCCCCTGGGGCCGATCCAGAAGACCAGGGCACGCAGGGGCCCCTCGGGCGTGCGCAGGCGGACCCAGCGGATGGTGCGGATGTCCTCGCGGGAGTCGATCTCGCGCTCGACCAGCTTGCGCATGTTGTCGGCGTTATCCGCGCGCGGCAGGCGATAGGCGATACCGTCGCAGCGGCCCCCGGCGTCGAGCGCCAGCATCAGGCCGGGCTGGTCGGGCATGCCGCGCCATCGGGTAAGCTCCAGGCAGAACGAGCGGTGCCAGCCGTGCAGCGTCGCAAGACGATGCTCCTCGAAATCGAAGGTCGGCTTCCAGATCAGCGAGCCGTAGGCAAAGACCCAGAGGTCGTCCTCGCCCAGTTCATCAAGCAGTCGTGCGCTCAGGCGGTCGAACTCCGCAGGAGTGAGCGGCGTGTAGCCGGGATCCGGGCCGGGATCGGCCTCCTCGCGCTCGCACAGGGCGACCAGTTCGGGCGTCAGCGCCATGCCGGCGGCTGCGGGATCCTTCTTGCCTGCCATGCCGCGATCAGGCGCCGTAGCGGCGCTTGATGAGCTCGAAGACGGCGCGGGCGCCCATGGCCTCGCCGCCCTTGGGCCGGCCGGGTTTGTCCTTGATGTTCCAGCAGCCGGTGTCGACGTGCAGCCAGGCGGTGTCCTCGCCTACGAAACGCTGCAGGAAGAGGGCGGCGTGGATGTGATCGGCAAAGTCCCAGTCGGCGATGGTGTTGATCTCGGCAAGGTCGCTCGCCATGCGCGCGGCATAGGGCTTCCACATCGGCATCGGCCACAGCGGATCGCAGACCGCCGCGCCGGCCGCGACCAGTTCGCGGGCAAGCTCGTCGCTGCTCGCCAGAACCGCGGGGATATCCGGTCCCAGGGCGGTGCGGGCATCGCCCGTGAGGGTGGCCATGTCGATCAGCAGGTCGGGGTTGCCCTCGGCGGCCGCGCACAGGGCGTCGGCCAGGATGACGCGGCCCTCGGCATCGGTATCGCCGATTTCGATTTTCATTCCGTTACGTACCGTAACGATATCCATGGGATGGTAGGCGTTGCCGTCCACCGCATTGTCGACTGCGGGAATGATGACCCGCAGGTTCACCGGGAGGGCTGCCTCGATGACCATGCGCGCCACGGCCAGGACACAGGCGGCGCCGCCCATGTCCTTTTTCATGCGCTCCATCCAGGCCGCGGTCTTGAGATCGAGACCGCCAGTGTCGAAGCAGACGCCCTTCCCGACCAGCGTCACCTTCGGCGCGCCGTGTTCACCCCAGGAGAAATCGACCACGCGGGGCGCACGGCTGCTGGCGCGCCCGACCATGTGGACGCAGGCGTAACCCTCGCACAGGCTGTCGCCGACCACCGTGACGGCCTCCGCGCCGCCCGCTCGGGCGACCGCGCCCGCCGCCGCCGCGAGTTCGGCGGGGCCGAGGTCCTCGGCCGGGGTGTTGATGAGATCGCGAGCCATGGCGACCGCCTCTGCCATCGCCGTCACCGCATCCCGGTCGGCGCCCGAAGGCCAGACGAGACGCGCAGGCGCACGGCCCGCCGGGCGGTAGCGGTCGAATCGGTAACAGCCCAGCGCCCAGGCCAGCGCCACCTGCCCGGCATCGAGCCCGGCGCCGTCCTGCAGCACCAGGTCGAGCCCTTCCGGCAGGGCGCGCGGCAGGCCCGCCAGGGCCCAGAGATCGGGCGAGGCGCCGACCCCGGCCACGACCATGGCGACATCGCCGTCGACCGCGGGTACTGCCTGCCAGCTTCCCGCCTCGGCGCGAAAGCCCATGCGGCGCAGCCAGGCCGCGACGCGCGACGGCTGGGCATCGAGCCAGCCGTCGAGATCGGCCGGGCGCAGGGGCACCAGCGGCACCCCTTCCCGATCATCGGGGGCGAAGGCGATGGCGGAGAGGGCCCTATGCTCCATAACGTTCCTCGAGCATGGAGAAGAGCGCGCGCACGGCCATCACCTCGCCGCCCTTGGGGCGCCCGGGACGGGCGCTGTTGTTCCAGCCCATGATGTCGAAGTGGGCCCAGGGGATGTCCTTGTCGACGAAGCTCTCCAGGAAGAGCGCCGCGGTGATCGCCCCTGCCCCCGGCCCGGTGCCGCTGTTGGAGATCTCGCCGACCTCGCCCTCGATCATCGAACGGTAGTTCTGCCACAGCGGCAGGCGCCAGGCGGCATCCTCCACCCTGGCGCCGTGGCGCATGACCTCCTCGGCCAGCTTGTCGTCGTTGGAGAACAGTGCGGCGAGCTCCGAGCCGACGGCGACGCGGGCCGCACCGGTGAGCGTCGCCATATCGATCAGCAGTTCGGGTTTCTCCGAGCAGGCTTCGGCCAGGGCATCGCAAAGGATGACGCGGCCCTCGGCATCGGTGTTGCCGATCTCGATGGTGATGCCCTTGCGCGTGGTGATGACATCCATCGGGCGGAAGGCGTTGCCCGCCACCGAATTCTCCACCGCCGGCACCAGCAGGCGCAGGCGCACCTTCAGGCCCGTGCGCATGATCATGGAGGCAAGCGCCGTGACGCTGGCTGCCCCGCCCATGTCCTTTTTCATCATCTTCATGCCCGCGGCGGGCTTGAGATCCAGCCCCCCGGAATCGAAACACACGCCCTTGCCGACCAGGGTCACCTTGGGCGCGTCGGGATTGCCCCAGGTGACGTCGATCAGGCGCGGCGGCCGGCTGCTGGCCCGCCCCACGGCATGGATCGAGGGATAGTTCTGGTCGAGCAGATCGTCGCCCTCGATCAGGCGGACCTCGGCATGGTTGGCCCGCGCCAGCGCATCGATGGCGCCGGTCAGCTCGGCCGGGCCCATGTCCTCGGCCGGTGTGTTGATGAGATCGCGGCCCAGCGCGATGCTTTCGGCGATGGCTTCGACACGGGCCATGTCGGCCTGGGCCGGCGACACCATGCGGACCAGCGCGCGGGCCGCCTTGCGGTAACGGTCGAAGCGGTAACTCCCCAGCGCAAAGCCGATGGCCAGCGTATTGGCATCCAGCACGCCCGGTTCATCGGCAAGCCGGACCACGGTGCCCTCCGGCAGCGCCCCCTGCAGATCGCCCAGCACGAAGGGTCCCGCCGGATCGGCCCGCGCCACCAGCACCTGCCCGATGCCGCCGTCCTTGCCCGGCACCACGATATGGCGCGCCGGCGAGGCATCGAACTTGTGGGCGCGCACCCAGTTGGCCTCGGCCGTGGTGGCCTGCTGCATCCAGGCTTCCAGCCCGTCGCGAGTGACGATGCGGACCGGAACGGCACCCTCGGCCGAAGTCGTGAAACAATCCATGGAAACTCCCGTGCGCTGGATGGCGGGAGGTTAGGGCAAAGGGGGCGTTGCGGCTATCACCCCCGCGGACCGCTTCCAGGAGAGTTGAAGAGCTTTTCGTAATCGCGACCGCCATAGAGAATGCCGCCTATGCGGACGACATCGCCTTCGACCTCGAATGCAATCGCCACCGTACGGCGAAAGCCCACGATCCGCAGGCCCGCTCGCAAATCGTCACGCGGTGTCCCTCTGTGGGGGAAGGTGGTGAGGCTGCGGCATTGATCCAGGATCGCGCGGGTGAACCCCAACGCTGCGTTGGGGCCTGTCTGTTCAGCGATGTAACGATAAATCGATCGAAGCTGATCGCGCGCCTCCGGCGCCAGCTCCAGGCGAAAGGTCATCAGCCAGCCTTGCCGACGGACCTTTCGAACTCCTCGTCCAACATGGCTTCGACGTCCCCGGCCGAAACAGCGCGCGACGGATCGGCCTTGAGCGCATCCAGGGCTGGGGCGACCTCCTCGCGCAGCCAGGATTCGAAGCGACGCCGATCGTCGTCCAGTGCCTCCAGACCATCGGCGATCACCTCGGCTTCCGTCGCGTATTCGCCGGATGCGACCTTGCGGTGGACCATCTCGATAAGGTCTTCGGGAAGCGTGACGGTCAGTTGTCTTGTCTTGGGCATGGCAATGCTCCGAGCGTCGTTCGGCACACGCGAGATGATACCACGACCGGAAGATGCAAGCGGAGTCACTCCGACAGGTGCCCCAGCGGCAGCGCGGTGGAGTACTTCACCTGCTTCAGCGCGAAGCCCGAGCGGATGTTGGCCACACCCGGGGCCTTGGTCAGGTGGTCGAGGATGAAGCTGCGGTAGGCTTCGAGGTCCGGAACGACGATGCGCAGCAGGTAATCGTGGTCGCCGGTCATCAGATAGCACTCCACCACCTCCGGGCGGTCACGCACGGCGGCTTCGAAGGCGTCGAGCAAGTCCTCGGCCTGGCGCTCCAGGCGGACCTGGGCGAAGACGCTGACGCCCAGGCCCAGTTCGTGCGGGTCCAGCAGGGCGACGTACTGGCGGATGACGCCCTGGCGCTCCAGGTCGCGCACGCGGCGCAGGCAGGGTGACGGGGAAAGGCCGACGGCCTCGGCAAGCTCCACATTGGTCGCGCGGCCATCCTCCTGCAGGCGATCGAGAATGGTGAGGTCGAAGCGGTCCATGGCAGGTTCCTGCGCGATTTCCGTTACAGACGGCAGGATATTGCGCGCAGGCTGGGGGTTTCAACATTCTTTGCAGGGACCGTGCGGGGCGCTTCGCGTTATCCTTCATGATCGTTCGCCCGCCCACGAGGACGCCATGACCGTGACCCCGATCCGCGCCGGCATCGCTCTGCCGCAGGCCCCTGCCCCCCAGGCTGATCCGGGCGCCGACATGCTGGCCTGCCTCGACGCGCTGCAGAAGAAGGTGCTGTGGCTGGCGAGCTGGACGATCCATCACGCCAACCATGTCCGGCCCAGCCGCGACGGCCTGAAGGTTGGCGGCCATCAGGCCTCCTGCGCCTCCATGACGCAGATCATGACAGCGCTCTACTTCCACAGCCTGCGCCCCCAGGACCGGGTGGCGGTGAAACCCCACGCCAGCCCCGTGTTCCATGCCATCCAGTACCTGCTGGGCCACCAGAGCCTCGACCAGCTCGAGAACTTCCGCGCACTCCATGGGGCGCAGTCCTACCCCTCGCGGACCAAGGACAAGGACGATGTCGACTTCTCCACCGGCTCGGTGGGTCTGGGCGTGGCCACCACGGCCTTCGCCGCGCTGGTGCAGGACTATCTGGCGCTGAAGGACATGCTGCCGCCCGAGGTGAAACCCGGGCGCATGGTGGCGCTGGTGGGCGATGCGGAACTCGACGAGGGCAACGTCTGGGAAGCCTTGCTGGAAAGCTGGAAACACGCCATCGGCAACGTCTGGTGGGTCGTCGACTACAACCGCCAGAGCCTCGACAGCGTCGTCTCCGACCGGCTGTTCCAGCGCATCCAGGGGTTCTTCGACGCCGTGGGCTGGGAGGTGGTGACGATCAAGTACGGCAAGCTGCTGGAGGCCGCCTTCGACAAACCCTGCGGCGAGGCTCTGCGGAGCTGGATCGACGAATGCCCCAACGACCTCTATTCGGCGCTCTGCTTCAAGGGCGGGGCAAGCTGGCGCGAGCATCTGGAGCGCGACTTCGCCAAGGGCACGCCGACGCGCAGGCTGATCGACGGCCACGACGATGCCGCCCTTCACGCGCTGATGACCAACCTCGCCGGCCACGACCTCGCCAGCCTGACCGAGGCCTTCGACGCCGCCGCGGCGGCGGGTGACGACCGGCCGCGCTGCTTCATCTGCTACACGATCAAGGGCTACGGCCTGCCGTTTGCCGGCCACAAGGACAACCACAGCGGCCTGATGAACGTCGAGCAGATGGACGGCTTCCGCCAGGCCATGGGTATCGAAGAAGGCCAGGAGTGGGAGCCCTTCGCCGGGCTGGAGGACGAGGCCGAGACGCTGAAGGCGTTCCTCAACGACGTGCCCTTTGCCCAGGAATACCCGCGCCGCCACCAGGCGCCGGCGGTGCCGGTGCCCGCACGGCTGGCAGTGAAGGCATCGGCCAGCACCTCGACGCAAATGGCCTTCGGAAACATCCTCAACGAGATCGCGCGCGGCGACAGCGATCTCGCGCGCCATATCGTGACGACCTCGCCCGACGTCGCGGTCTCGACCAACCTGGGACCGTGGATCAACCGGCGCGGCCTCTTCGACCGGCGCGAGCACGTCGATGTCTTCCGCAGCGAGAAGGTGATCTCCGCCCAGTCCTGGGACCTGGGCCACGGCGGCCAGCACATCGAGCTCGGCATCGCCGAGAACAACCTGTTCCTGATGCTGGCGGCCATGGGTCTGACCCACAGCCTGTTCGGCGCGCGCCTGCTGCCCATCGGCACGCTCTACGATCCCTTCATCGCGCGTGGGCTCGATGCGCTGAACTACGCCTGTTACCAGGACAGCCGCTTCATGCTGGTCGCCACCCCCGCGGGCGTGACCCTTGCGCCCGAGGGCGGCGCGCACCAATCCATCTTCACGCCGCTGATCGGTTTGGGCCAGCCCGGCCTCACCAGCTTCGAACCCGCCTATGCCGACGAACTGGGCGCGATCATGCGCTGGGGCTTTGAACACATGCAGGCCGATGACGGCGGTTCGGTTTACCTGCGCCTGTCGACCCGCTCGCTCGCCCAGCCCGAGCGCGAGATGACCGGCGACCTGGAAACCGACGTTCTGAAGGGCGGCTACTGGATGGTGGAACCCTCGGGCGATGCCGAGATCGCCATCGTGGCGAGCGGCGCGGTGCTGCCCGAGGCGCGGACGGCACTGGAGATTCTGGCCGAGGATCTTCCCGGCGCGGGCCTGCTGGTCGTCACCTCGCCCGACCTGCTGATGCAGGACTGGCAGGCCGCCTGCCGCGCCGGACGCCGCGACAGCCACGCCCACCACCTGCTCGCGCGCCTGCCCGGCGAAGCCGGTCTTGTCACCGTGCTCGACGGCCATCCCGCTGCGCTGTCTTGGCTGGGCGGCGTCGCGCGCCATCGCATCCAGGCCCTGGGCGTGGAGGATTTCGGGCGCAGCGCCGACATTCCCGACATCTACCGGGTCCACGGCCTGGATGCCGAGGCGATCGTCGATGCGGCAGCGCGGCTCTGCCTTGGCGCCTGAGCTGCAGGGTTTCGGGATGCAGCCCGACGCAAGGTCTTGACGGGGATGGGTCTGCCCCGATGATGCCGGCATGGCCGACAGCGAACCCCACAGCCCCCCGGAACGGGATGCGCAAGGCGATGCCCCCTTCCCGCTGCGGCGCTATTTCTATGGCCTTGTCCTGCCCGGCCTGCTGCTGCTGATCGCCGCCGTCGTTCTGGCGACGACCCAGACCGTGCGCCACGCGACCATCGAGGTGCTGCTCCAGATCGCGACCAACCGGGCCGCGGGCGTCGCCAAGGGCGTCAGCGAAAAGGCCGGTCCCGCTTGGGAAAATCTGATCGGCGACGTCAGCCTGAGCGAAAACGACATGGCGATCCTCGCCGAGGCCTTTGCCGACGAGCAGAGCGAGGCCCAGATCGAGCGGCTCAAGATCTACGATACCGACCATCACACGGTGTTTGCCACCGACAGCAGTCTCATCGGCCGCATGGAAGACAAACCCGAACTTGCCATTGCGCTGGCCGGCGAACCTTCCGTGCTGGTCGAGAACGACGAAGACGGCGGCGCCTTCTACGAGCTTTACCTGCCCTACAGGGTGGACGGCGCAGTCGTTGCGGTGTTCGAGATCTACCAGCCCATCGCCCGCGTCGATGCCATGCTGTGGAAGGTCGCGCGTCCGGCCCTGGTCATCCCGCTGGTACTCTTTGCCGTGATGCTGGCCGCCCTGGGCTGGCTGGTCGGGCGGGCCCAGCGCGACATCGACCGGCGCACAGGCACCATCGTTGCCCTGCGCCGGAGGCTGGAGCGCCTTGTCTCCCACCAGGCGGTGGCAGCCATGCAGGGCGAAGGCGGCGGCGAGGCCGCGATGCTGGAGGTGACCCTGCTCTATTCCGACGTGCGCGGCTTCACCGCGCTGGCCGAGCGCGCGACACCGGGCGAGACCATCGCCTATCTCAACCGCATCATGGGCCTGCAGATCACGATCATCGAGGAGGCCGGCGGCGACGTCGACAAGATGATCGGTGATGCCGTTCTCGCCCACTTTCACGTGCAAGACGGTCCGGCGCGCGCCGTGGCTGCCGCGCGTGCGATCCAGCAGGCCATCGCCGAGCGCGCCATCGCGCCCGGTGTCGGCATCGCGCTATACAGCGGCCCCGTTGTCGCGGGCCTGATCGGCAGCGGCGAGCGCTTCGACTACACGGTGATCGGCGACAGTGTGAATGCCGCGGCGCGCCTTTGCGGCCTGGCCGGTGAAGGCGAGATCCTTGCCGACAGCGCGACCGCGGCGGCCTCGGGGGACGCCGACTTCGGGCCGGTGCGCATGATGCAGGTGAAAGGACGCGAAGGCGAACTGGCGGTGCGCGCGATCAGCCCCGGCACGGCCTGAAGCGCCGCTTCAGCGTGGGAACTCCAGACCCATTTCGCGGTAGCGGGCGGGATCGTCGAGCCAGCCCGGACGCACCTTCACATGGAGGAAGAGGTGCACCTTGCACTCCAGGATCTCCTCCAGCTCCAGCCGCGCGGCCATGCCGATGTCCTTGATCGTGCGTCCGCCCTTGCCCAGCACGATGGGCTTGTGGCCGTCGCGCGCGACATAGATCACCTGATCGATACGCACGGCGTTTTCGCCCTCGACCTGGGTCCACATCTCGGTCTCGACCGCGACCTGATAGGGCAGTTCCTGATGCAGGCGCAGGAAGATCTTCTCGCGCACGATCTCGGCGGCAAGCTGGCGCATCGGCAGGTCTGAGACCTGGTCGGCCGGATAGAGCCAGGGACCAGGGCGCAGGCGGCCGGCGAGCAGCTTCAGCAGTTCCTCCATGCCGTCGCCCTTGAGCGCGGAGATGTAGAAGATCTCCTCGATCGCCGTGCTCTGGCTCAGCGTCGCGGTGAGCGGCAGCAGATCGGCCTTGGAAACCGCATCGATCTTGTTGATGGCGACCATGACGCGCCGCTTGGTCTCCTCCAGGCGCGAGAGAATGAGGCGCAGGTCCTTGCTGACACCATGGGTGGCATCGACCAGCAGCAACACCATGTCGGCCTCGTCGGCGCCGGCCCAGGCCGCATCGACCATGGCGCGGTCCAGGCGGCGCTTGGGCTCGAAGATGCCCGGCGTGTCGACGAAGACCAGCTGGGCCGGGCCGTCCAGGCGGATGCCCACGATGCGGCTCCTCGTCGTCTGCACCTTGTGGGTGACGATGGAGACCTTGGTCCCCACGGCCGCGTTGACGAAGGTCGACTTGCCCGCATTGGGCGCGCCGACGATGGCGACGAAACCGCAGCGGGTCTGCCCGCCTTCCTGTTCGCCGCTCATGGCTTGTCTCCCTGTTGCGCGCGCGCGAGCAGTTCCTCGGCAGCGCTTTGTTCGGCGGCCCGCTTGGAGCCGCCTTCGGCCAAGGCCTCTCCCACGCCCTTTACGACGCAAGAGACTGTGATGGTGGGGGCGTGATCGGGGCCGGTGCGCTCCAGCATGGCGTAGGCCGGCAGCGGCAGCCCCCTGCCCAGCGCCCATTCCTGCAGCCGTGTCTTGGCATCGCGCGGCGGCCGGTGGGTCTCGCGCATGCGCTGGGACCACAGGCTTTCAACACAATCCCCGGCGGCTGTGATCCCACCGTCGATGAACAGCGCGCCCAGCAGCGCCTCCATCACGTCGGAGAGTACGGTGGGATTGTCGCGGGCCCCGTTGCCCGCGGCGTCGCGCGACATGGCGATATGGGCGCCCAGATCGATCTGGCGGGCGACCTCGGCCAGGGTTTCGCGGCGCACAAGGTCGGTATGGCGCACGGCAAGCTTGCCTTCGGCCTCGCGCGGGAACTGGCGGTAGAGCATGTGGGCGACACAAAGGCCCAGCACACGGTCGCCCAGGAATTCGAGGCGTTCGTATCCCAGTTCATCGCGCCCCGAGGTGGTGCTGCGGTGGGTCAGCGCCTCACGCAGCAGTTCGGGGTCGGCAAATTCATGGCCCAGGGCTGCTTCCAGGTGCGCAAGCGTGGTTGGGAAGTCGACGTTCATTCGATCGGCTGGAACAGACGGCTCCAGCGGATGCTGGTCGGCCAGGTCCAGGGCTCGTAGAGCGAACCGCAGCCGTCGGTCGAGAAAAACAGGAACTCTGCGCGCCCGATCAGGTTTTCTGCCGGCACGAAGCCGACATCGGTGATCGCGCGGCTGTCGTTCGAATGATCGCGGTTGTCGCCCATCATGAAGTAATGGCCTTCGGGCACGGTATAAACCGGCGTGTTGTCGAAGGAATGACGGGTGTCGGAACCCAACACGGGATGGCGCACGCCGTTGGGCAGGATTTCGGTCTCGACCATCAACTCGCGCCCGCCGCCGCAGGTCTCGTCATCGAAGGGCGGTGCGGGTTCAAGGGTCACCGGCTCGCCGTTGATGTTCAGCACACCGTCGATCACCTGGATCGTGTCACCGGGCAGGCCGACAAGCCGTTTGATGAAGTCGAGCGAGGTATCGGTCGGCTTGCGGAAGACCACGACATCGCCGCGGTCGGGCTCGCTGCCGAACAGGCGCCCGTCGAAGATCGGCACGTCCAGGCCGAAGCCCAGGGAATAACGGCTGTAACCGTAGGAGAACTTCGAAACGAACAGGTAGTCGCCGACCAGCAGGGTCGGCTTCATCGAACCCGAAGGGATGTTGAACGGCTCGTAGAAGAACGTCCGCACACCCATCGCGATCAGCACGGCATAGATGATGGTCTTGATCGTACCGACCCAGCTGCCAGCGCCATCGGCATCCCATCCGATGAGCCATGCGACGGCGCGAACGGGCGCCAGCACCAGCCTCAGGAGCGGGTTCTGACCTTCGTTTCCGGTCTTCTTGTCGTTCATGGTTTCCCTGACGTGGCGACCGGATTGGCCGAGATGATGACAATGGCCTGAGCGAGCGGCGGATCGTCGGTCATGGTGAGGTCGATCTGGGCCTCCATGCCGGGCGGGATCATGGCTGCCAGACGCTCGGCAGCCCCGCCGGTCAGTTTCAGGGTCGGCTTGCCCGAAGGCATGTTGACCACCTGCAGATCGCGCCAGAAGACGCCCAGACGGAACCCCGTGCCCAGGGCCTTGGAACAGGCCTCCTTGGCGGCGAAACGCTTGGCGTAGGTCGCCGCGCGGGTCGCCCGGCCATCGGCCTTGCGCCGCTCGGTCTCGGTAAAGACCCGCTCGGTAAAGCGCGTACCGAAACGCTCAAGGGTCTTCTCGATGCGGCGGATGTCGATGGTGTCGAGGCCCAGACCCAGGATCATGATGGCAGGCCGAAGCTCATGCCGACCGGACGCCGGTGGCGGCAGCGCGGGAATTGTCCATCAGCGCGCGCATACGCGTGATGGCGCTTTCCAGGCCGCCGAAGATGGCTTCACCGATCAGGAAATGGCCGATGTTGAGCTCGGCGATGGACTCAATCGCCGCGATGGGGCCAACCGTGCCGAAGGAGAGCCCATGACCGGCGTGGCACTCCACGCCAAGTTCGGCGGCCCGCGCAGCGGCATGCACCACCCGCTCGAGTTCGGCATCGCCG
>CALGGB010000127.1 GCA_937880925.1 uncultured Rhodospirillaceae bacterium
CGCGTCCCAGGGCGGCGACCTTGCCGTCTCCGGCCAGCGCGTCCAGGGCGCGTTGCACGCTGCGCTGGCTGGTGCCCAGCGCCAGGGCGAGCGCCGACGTCGACCATGCCACGCCATCGGCAAGCAGGGCGAGCAGGGCGCCATGGCGCTCCTGCGACGGCGGCGCGAGCACGGCAAGCTTCGCCGTGGCCGTCGGCAACAGGACAAAACCCTCCCGTGTCGCGCGGATCGTCGCCAGGGGCTTCAGGGCCGCCCGCAGGCGTGCGATCTCCACGCGCAGCCGGGCACGATGCGATTCGTCGCTGAAGCGCGCGCCGAAGGCTTGCGCCAGCAGGTGTTCGCGTGATGCGTCCGCGGGCCAGGCCTCCGCCAGGGTGCGGGCCAGCGCGAACAGCACGGGGCGCGTGGTCAGCGCCACCACGGTATCGCGCCGGCGCACGACATGGCGGCAGGCATCGACGATGAGGATGTCCGAGGCGAGCAGCGCCTCGACATCGCGCAGCCGCAGGACCCGCTGGGTGCCGCGGGTCAGCAAACGCGCGGCCGGTTGTTCCAGCGCCCGGGCGGCGCTCTCGACCTCGCCGACAAGGGCGGGGATACCTGCTTCGCCGGCAGCCTTTCGCGCCCGTGCGATGGCCCGGCGCGCCTCGTGCGTGCTCAGGCGGCGCAGCGCGATACCGGCGCGCACCAGGGCGTGCGCGGCCTGCCAGGCGGGCGGAAACGGCGCCGGATCAAGCTCGTCCAGCACCTGTTCGGCCTCGTCCAGGCGGCCGATCAGCAACAGGCGCCGGCTTTCGAGATGCCCGGCATGGACGGCGTTCAGCCGATCGCCACGGTCTTCCAGCATCGCTCGCGCCGCCGCCAGGGCGTCGGGAAAGCCGAGATCGCGGCAGACCAGGGCAATCTCGGCTTGCGCCACCACGCAGCGTGCCCGCGCCACGGGATTGCCGGCGCCGAATTTTCGGGCGGCGGCGCGCAGCAGGGCATTGGCCTTTGGATAGTCGCCCAGCCGGGCCATGGCGATGCCGCGAAGCGCCAGGGCAGGGGCCTCCTCACGCAGGGCAACGTGGTTGAGCGCGCCCAGCGTGTCGCCTTCGGCCAGCGCACGGGCGGCCTTGGCGATCACGGCATCCATGGCAATCCCGACACACTTGTCACTCTCGCGCTCCGCTCGGGTTGCCCACTCTAGCCCCGAGGCGGCCGGCACGACAGCCGGCCGCCGCAACCGAGCCGGAGCCCTCTCATGTGCCCTCTTTGCCTCACGACCGCCGCGCTGATTGCAGCCGGCACGGGCGGCCTCACGGGTCTGACCGCGCTGCTGATCGGCAGGCGCTCTTCCCGCAGGTCCGCGCCGCTAACCGCCACGAAGGAGATGTCCCGATGAACGATCGCACCGCCGACGGCCAACTCGTTGTTTCGCGCCAGGCATGGCTCGATGCCCGCAAGGCGCTGTTTGCCCGCGAAAAGGAACTGACCCACGCCCTTGACGACCTGCGTGCCGAACGCCGCCGCCTGCCCTGGGTCAGGGTTGAGGAGCCCTATGTCTTTCAGGGCCCCGACGGCCCCTGTTCCCTGGGCGATCTCTTCCGCGGCCGCAGCCAGCTTGCGGTCTACCACTTCATGCTGACGCCGGGATCCGATCACATCTGCCCGGGCTGTTCCTTCATCGCCGACCACATCGACGGCGCCCGCCGGCACTTCGAGCAGGCCGACCTGGCCTTTGCCGCGATCTCGCGGGTTCCTCTGGCGCGCATCGAGGAAGTCCGCGGGCGCATGGGCTGGACCTTCCCCTGGGTTTCCTCGGCCGGCAACGACTTCAACTTCGACTTCGGTGCGTCCTTTCGCCAGGAGGACATCGCGGCGGGACGTGCCATCTACAACTATGGCACGCCGGTCCGCTCCAGCCAGGACATGCACGGCACCAGCATCTTTGCGCGCAATGGGGAGGGCGAGGTCTTCCATACCTACTCGACCTTCTCCAGGGGCGACGAGTTCGCCATCGGCGCCTTCGCCTGGCTCGACCTGACGCCCAGGGGGCGCAACGAGGCGGGCGGCACCATGAGCTGGGTGAAGCTGCACGACGAGTATGACAGCGGCCCCTTGTCCTGAGAATCTCGCCCCGCCGGACCGTGCCCTCGTGGTCGTGCCCGGTCCGGCCTAACCCTGGGTTGTATCGGGAGGAAATCGGAGCCGCAGAGAGCGATCTTGCTTGAGCCTCTTTTGTTCCGACCCTATAAGGGCAGAGGGCATCCGTTCAACGCGTCGTAAGGAACAGGGATCATGGAACCGCGGATCAGCGTCGTCACGCTTGGCGTGGCGAACCTTCATCGCGCGCGTTTGTTCTATGAGGCGATGGGCTGGAAGGTTGCGTCCGAGGACATCGTCAGTCAGATCGTCACCTTCAATCTCAATGGTATCGGTTTTGCCCTGTTTCCGGTGGACGAACTCGCCGAGGATGCCGAAGTGCTGCCCGAGGTACCCGCCTTCCGCGGTGTGGCGCTGGCCCACAACGTCCGCACCCGGGAGGAGGTCGAGCCCCTTCTGGAGGAGGCCGAACGCGCCGGCGGCCGCATCGTCAAACACGCCAAGGAGACCGCATGGGGCGGTTTCTCAGGTTATTTCGCCGACCTCGATCATCATCTCTGGGAGGTCTGCTGGAACCCACATTCGCCCCTGAAGGACGACGGCAGTTTCCAGTGGACCGACAAGCCCGGTTGAAAATCCGCCAGCCGCATAATCAACATAAAATCAAGGTGTTAAGCAATATTTCTGAACTGATTCCGCAAGAACATCGCGTCGAAACAGCGATTTCTGCGAAACGAACCCAATTCGGCATAACACGATGATTTGACCCCCTGAATCCGATTCTCCGAAAGTGATGGATGAGGAAGGTGCGCGGGGCTCACTCCGGGGGCAGGATCGTGCCGGTCTGCTCGACGATCCGGCGGTAATGCTCCGGGCGCCGGTGGTAGGCGAAGTTGAAGATGTCGCGCTTGTAGTCGGCGCTGAGGTCGAGGTTGCACTTGTGCACGATGACCTCGTCGCTGATCGAACTGCACATGGCAACGACCTCGCCCGAGGGAGCGACGATCATGCTCTGGCCGATCATGTTGTAGCCTTCCTCCAGCCCCGCCTTGGCAACGCCCACCGCCCAGGTGGCGTTCTGGTAGCAGCCGGCCTGGAACGAAAGCTGGTTGTGCAGGAGTTGCAGGGCGTCCAGATCGTAAGGGTCCCCCAGGCCGACCGGCGTATTGTAACCGCAGAACACCATCTCGACGCCCTGCAGGCCCATGCAACGCCAGGTTTCAGGCCAGCGCCGGTCGTTGCAGATCGCCATGCCGCAGATCGTGCCGAAGGCGCGATAGACCGGGAAACCCAGGTCGCCGACCTCGAAGTACTTCTTCTCCAGGTGCTGGCCGGGCCGGTCGAGCACCTCGTGGTGGCCGGGAATGTGGATCTTGCGGAACTTGCCGACGATCTCGCCCTGTTTGTCGACGATGATCGCGGTGTTGTAGCGGTGCTTGGTCGCACCGTCCCAGGCCAGTTCGGCGTAACCCAGGTGGAAGCCGATCCCCAGCTTTTTGGCTTCCTCGAACAGCGGCATGGTCGCCGCGTTGGGCATTTCCTTTTCGAACCAGCTGTCGATCTCGTCCTCGTCCTCGAATGCCCAGCGCGGCCAGAAGGTGGTCAGCGCCAGTTCCGGGAAGACCACCACATCGACGCCCCAGCCCGCCGCCTCGCGCATCATCGCGATCAGGCGCCTGACCACGGCCTCGCGCGACTCATCCCGCGCGATTGGGCCGAGCTGGGCGGCGGCGACCTTGATGGTTCGGGACATCGACAACTCCTGCGGTTCTGGTGATGGTGTCATCCGAGCGTGGCA
>CALGGB010000128.1 GCA_937880925.1 uncultured Rhodospirillaceae bacterium
GATGATCGCGGGAGCTTCGCAGTCGCCGATCCGCTTCAGTGAGGTCGGCGCGCCTTCGTAACTTTCTGCGATCTTGTTCTCCAGCTCACGATAGAGGCTGTCGTTCGGCGTCCGCGCTGTCACGGGGATGAAGGCGGTGGCGTCCAACTCGGTCCGGCGTCCAGAGTACACGCAGGTCAGGGCCACCGTGCCTGCGTCGAAGGCCAGCACGTTGTGCCCTGTGACCATGGCGACGCCCAACTCCAACAGGCGACCCAGCGCCCTGGAGCGTTCGACCGTATAGCCGCTCCACCCGGCAATGGAGTCGTCTGCCGTCACGATCGTCACCGGGATGCCCTCGGCGCGCAGCAACTCGGCCAGTACCGTGGCCATGTAGTAATGGTCGTCGTCGAAGATGACGGCCGGCCCCTTCGGGCGCTGGCCTGCCATGATGTCGTCGGGGGTAAGGACCTGCCCGCAGTCCCCCAGACCCGGGATACCCGTCAGATTGCTTACGCCACCACCATCGCGGCGCCAGCGGGAGCCGGTCGCGATGGCGACATGATCGGCCCCTACCGCAAGCACGTCTTCGACACCCAACGCGCTTTCTCGGAAGACTTCCACGTTGGTCATTTTTGCGAGTTGCTGCATGCGGTAGTCGCGCACACGGATCCATTCGTTGAGTCCGGGAAGCGCGGCTTCCCGTGTGACCCTGCCGCCCAGATCGCGCGTCGCTTCGGCCAGCATCACGTCGTAGCCGCGCTTGCCCAGCACGTGGGCGGCTTCCAGACCGGCAGGTCCGGCGCCCACGATCAGGACCCGGCTGTCGGAGCCCCTGGCGGGGACATGCTCTGGATGCCATCCGCGCCGCCATTCCTCGCTCATGGTCGGATTCTGCGTGCAGCGGATCGGCACACCCTTGCCGTCGCCCATGTAGCAGATGTTGCAGCCGATACACTCGCGGATGTCCTCCAGGCGGCCTTCCTCGATCTTTCTGGGCAGGAAGGGATCGGCGATGGACGGGCGCGCCGCGCCGATGAAGTCCATGACGCCGCGCCGTATCTGGCTGGCCATGGTATCGGGCGAGGTGAAGCGCCCGACGCTGACCACGGGCTTGCTGGTCAGCGCCTTGATACAGGCGATGTAGGGCTCGAGCGCGCCTTCCGGAACGAAACGCGAGACCCCCATTTCCAGGGAATAGTCGGCGACGTTGATGTCCCAGAGATCGGGCAGTTCGGCCAGGATATCGAACATTTCCAGGGTCTCGCCGGCAACGGGATTGCCGTCGCCGCCGCCCCCGCCATTGGTTTCCGCGGAAAAGCGCACGGCAACCGCCATCGTGTCGCCGACCGCCTCCTTGGTGTCCTCGATGACCTCGCGTACCAGGCGAACGCGGTTCTGAAGGCTGCCGCCGTAAGCGTCGGTGCGCTGGTTGTGCCTGGCCGAGAGGAAGTGGGCGAGCAGGTAGCCATGGGTGGCATAGACATAGGCAATGTCGAAGCCGGCTTCCCGGGCCCGCAGTGCGGCGTTGCGGTGCCAGCGGCGCGCCTCGCGGATGTCGGCCAGATCCATGGCCCGTGTCTGGAAGGGGTTGCCTGCCAGATTGGGCATGCTGGTAACACCCATGGCGACCTCGCGCGTGGCAAGGTTGGCCATGCGTGCGCCGCCAAGGCAAAGCTCTACTCCGGCAAGCGCGCCATGGGCATGCACCTTCTCGGTCATCAGGGCGTGTGACCTGATATCCCCCTTGTCCCAGAGCGAGGCGGAAGGATAGGGGGTGTCGTCGCAGGCGGGGTGGACCGAACAATACTCGGTGTTCACCACGGCCCAGCCGCCCTCGGCCTTGATCTCCCGCAGGCCGGCCAGGGTACGCGGGCGTTGCCAGCCGCTGCCGGTGCAGTGGGGCACCTGGTAGAATCGGTTCCTGGCGGTGACGGGGCCAATCTTCACAGGCTCGAACAGGATGTCGTAGCGGGGATCGCGGGCCATGGGTCTTCTCGTATTGAACGCCTAGAGCGTGCTGTGGCGGAGGTTCGCAGGACGATCGCAATGCATCACAGCAAGGCCCTGAGTTCAGGGCCTTGCTGTCCGCAGGCCGCGGTCATGAACCGGCGCTCGACGCCTCCCTCTGCCCGGCTTCGATGACATGGCGTTCGCGCTGGAAAGGCACGTCGCAGGGGTCAATCTCGGCGCCGAGATCACGGGCGAAACGGTGCCCCTCATAGACCGCTGTTGCGATGATCCCGGGTGCATCGCAGTCGCCGATCCGGCGCAGCGTCCGGATGCCGCAGTCGGGCTTGTCCTCAATCGCTTGCACCAGTTCCTGGTACAGGCCGTCCTCGGGCCTGCGCGAGGTCACCATGATCACGCCGTCGGCGGCATGCTCGACTTCGCGGCGGTGCAGGTTGTCGCGCAGCAGTGCCTGGCCGCTCTCGACGGAAAGCAGGGTCGTGTTGGGCATCAGGGTGACGCCCACCTCGGCGAGGCGTGACTGGTTCGCGCCCTGTTCGAGGGTGTGCTCCATCCAGGCGGCGATCTTTGTCGACGGCGTAGCCAGCGTCACCTCATAGCCCTCTCCGCTCAGCAGTTCGGCGATCACGCTGGCCATGTAGTAATGGTCGTCATCAAAGATCAGCACCTTGGACCCGGTCGGCCGCTTCCCCGCCAGGATATCGTCGGGCGTCAGGACGTGGGCACCATCCGTGCCCGGCACGGCCGTATCCAGGTGGCGGCCGTAGCCGTCACGGCGCCATGTGGCTCCGGTTGCGATCGCGACGTGATCTGCCCCAAGCTCAAGCACCTGATCGGCCGTCAGGCGGCTGGAGAGGTAGATCTCCACGTTGGGCCGGGCCTGTATCTGTCCGATCCGGTAGTCGCGCACACGTGCCCAGGCAGACAGGCCCGGCAGCTTGCTCTCACGCGTGACACGGCCGCCCAGTTCCTCGCCGGCCTCGGCCAGCGTGACGCGGAAGCCGCGCAGCGCCGCGGCACGGGCCGCCTCCAGGCCGGCGGGGCCGGAGCCGACGATCAGGACATGCTCGTCCTTTTCGCCAGCCGGCATGTTTTCCGGATGCCAGCCCTTGCGCCACTCCTCGCTGAAGGTCGGGTTCTGGGTGCAGCGCGCGGGCGCTCCCATCTGGGTCCAGCCGACGCAGACGTTGCAGCCGATGCACTCGCGGATGTCCTCCAGGCGGCCTTCCTCGACCTTTCTGGGCAGGAACGGGTCCGCGATCGAGGGGCGGGCGGCACCGATCAGATCGACGATGCCGCGCTTGATCGCCGAGACCATCGCGTCGGGCGAGGTGTAGCGGCCCACGGTGGAGACGGGCTTGGTCGTCATCTTCTTGACGAAGGCGACGTATTCTTCCTGGTAACCCTCGGGCGCAAAGCGCGAGGTCTTGGAATCATTCGCCCAGTCGGCGACGTTGACGTCCCAGAGGTCAGGCAGTTCGGCCAGCATCTCGACCGCCTCCTTGCCTTCGTTCTGCCACTCCAGGCCGTCGGGGCCCATCATCTCGTCGACGGCAAACCGTACTGTGACGGCGGTGGTGTCGCCGATCGCCTCCTTGGTCTCCTCAAGCAGCTCGCGGAACAGGCGCAGCCGGTTCTCCAGGCTGCCGCCGTACTCATCGGTACGCTGGTTGTGCCGGCGCGCGAGGAAGTGGCTGGGCACCGTGCCGTCGTGGCCGGCATAGACGATGACCATGTCGAAACCGATGTCGCGCGCGCGGATCGCGGCCTGTTTGTGGGCGCGGCGATAGGTGCGGATGTCTTCCTTGTCCATCGCGCGCGCCTGGATCGGCGCCATGCTCCAGTTCATCGGCCGGTCCATCGGGCCGATGGGAATTTCGCGGCTGTAAAGATTGGGCGTGTCATGGCCGTTGTGGACGAGCTCGATGCCGGCAAGGCTGCCGTAGCGGTGGACCTCCTCGCACATGCGGCCGAGATAGACCTCGTCACCGGAGTCCCACATGTTGGTCTCGGCATAGGGCGAGGCATCGCCACTTGCCAGGAAGTCGCATTGTTCGGTGCAGACAACGCCCCAGCCGCCTTCCGCCTTGGTCCCGCGCATGCCGATCATGGCGTTGGGATACACCCGGCCCATGCCGTTGCAGTGGGGCACCTGATAGAACCGGTTGGGTGCGGTGACAGGACCGATCTTGAGCGGTTCGAACAGGATGTCGTAGCGGGGATCGCGGGCCATCTGATGGTCTCCTGATTCTCGTTGGGTGTCGTGCGTGAGCGGGGCCGCCGTAATGTCCTCCGGCCCGGGTGTCGGCTATCTAGCGAGGCCGCTGTCCGCGCAGGTGATGGGGGCAGTGCTCGCCCGATTCGAGAACCTTCACCATCGCCTGCCAGATCTCGATGTTGCTGTCGACGAGCGCCCTGCCGAACCGGTCGACGAGGTCGGCGCGCGCCTCGCCGCTCATCCGGTCCAGCTCCTCGCGGGCGACCGCGGCGTACCAGGGGTTGCGGTTGACCAGGCGGACGCTCTCGAAGTTGGCCGCCTTCAGTGCTGCCTCGTAGCGCGCCGGGGAGGCCATCGTGAAGTCGAGGCCCTCGGCTTCGATGTAGCGTTTCATGGCAGCGCTGGGTTCGTCGTCGTGGCTGATGAGCCAGTCCGATGCCGCGAACCAGCCGCCAGGCTCGAGCACACGGAAGACGTCCGCCGCGAGGGCTTCCTTGTCGGCGATGTGGATAATCGAATCCTTCGAGAACACGACGTCGAAGCTGCTGTCGGCGAAGTCGAGCGGACCGGGCTCGACCTTGCGGATCGTGACGCGGTCCGCAAGACCCGCCGCCGCAGCGAGCCGGCCGGCGGCAGCGCAGGCCGGCGCCTCGATATCGATGCCGGTGACGTGCGCCGCGCCATGATCCCTGACCAGCGATACGGCGATGCCGCCGGTACCGCAGCCGATGTCGAGCATGCGGGCGCCCGTGAGGTCGAGGCCCTCCAGGATGCGCGACACCTCCTCGGGGCCGCCGGGCGAGAGGTAGCCTTCGCCCCAGACGGCGGCCAGGAAGTCGTTGTAGGCGTCGCTGTAGAGATCGTTTTCGTCCAATTCTCTCTCCCTGGATGCGGAGTCGTGTCGTCTGCCGCACGGGTCCGCCGCGAAGCCTTGCCGGAATCGCTGGGCGGTCGCGGTGGAACAGCGCCGTGCGCGTCATTGCATTGCCGGGCGGCCCGGGCACGCTGGGACATCCCTTTCCCGGGATCGTCCCAGCGTGCCGCCTGGGGCTCGCGCCGGGCTCAGAAGCCGGCGGTAACCTCACTCCAGTCGCGCTCGATCCTGGTGTTGATCTCAGGGCTGGCGCCGGGGATGAAGACGCCGGCCTCGAGGATCGTCAGCGGATCCTTCGAAAGCCCGCGCGCGAGGAGGACATCCTCGTCCACGGCCTCGAAGGCCTTCATGTTCGAGTGGCCATAGCCGTATTCCTCGATCAGGAAGATGCCCGGACGCGGACCGATCATGGCGTCGATCAGGTCGTAGGCCTTGTCGGGGTTCTCCGCGCCGGTGGCCATCACCAGGCCACAGACCCAGGTCAGTGCGCCTTCCTTCGGATTCATGAAGCGTACCGGGATGCCCTGGTTGGTCAGCTCGAGCGGTGAGCTGTTCCAGGTCATGGCGGCAACCAGTTCGCCCGTGGCCAGCGCCTGTTCGACCGTGGTGGTGTCGTTGCTGTAGAAACGCAGCAGCGGTCGCTGCTGCTCGAGCAGGGCACGTACCTTGACGAAGTCCTCGTCCGTCAGGTTGTTGGTGTCGACGCCTGCGTAGATCGCTGCGCACCACCAGGCGTCCTCGGCGGCACCCAGCATGGCCATCCTGCCGGCATAGCGCTCGTCCCACAGCAGGGACCAGGACTCCTCCTCGATCTCCACAAGGTCCGTGCGGTAGGTGATCGAGGTCTGACCCCAGTCGAACGGCACGAACCACTGCTGGCCATCGAGCTGCGTACCCTGGAGGGTCTTGAGGTCGGGGAAGACATCGTTCCAGTTCGACAGGCGGGAGGTATCGATGGGCTGAATGATGCCGGCATCGCGCCACCGCTCGGTGTGGAAGCTGCAGGGGTGGGCGAGGTCCACCTGAAAGCCGGCCTTCATCTTGACGAAGGTCTCTTCGTTGTCGGCAAAGAGGGGCGTTTCCGGCGGCACGCCATATTCCTCGATGTAGGCCGGGAACAGCTCGGGAATGTCGTAGCCGGACCAGGTGAAGTACACCGCTTCATCGGCTGCCTGTGCCGATCCGGGAAGCATCGGCATCGCGACCACGGCCAGGCCCGCGGATGCCAGCGCGACTTGCATTTCGCGGCGGGTCAGCGTGCCTGCCGCGAGCTTGGCCTTGAAAGCTTCCATATCGAGTTCTTTGTCCATGTCACTGCCCTCTGTTTGCCAGGTGGTGGTTGCGTCGATCAACGTTGGGAGATTCTCCCGCTTCTCGCCCTATCGGCGCTAGGCCGTAAGGCGCCGTCCAAGTCTGCGTGGTCCGGCACGCGGGGGCCACATGGATTTCAGCCTCCGCCCTGTACCTTTGCACTTTCAGGGGTTGGAGCCCCACCGCGCTCGGCCCGCCAGCTTGCCCTGGGCGGCGTATCGACCCAGGCGGGGCAATCGCCGCGGTAGGCGCCGCAAAGATCGTCGGTGGCGCCGTGGGGCATGTAACCCAGCAGCGCGCGGATCTTGGGGCCATAGCGGGCCGCAACCTCGGGAGGCGTGTTGAGGTACATGTTGGCCTCCGGGCGCAGCCAGCCCAGGCAATAGGTGTTGACCATGCCCAGGCGCGGCGCGTTGCTCTCGTTGGCGCCGCCGCCATGCCAGGTCGAACCCAGGTAGAACACCGCCGAGCCCTTGGGCATTACGGTGTTTTCCCAGTCCGATATGTTGGGCAGGTGCCAGGAGCGGAGATAGCGGTGGCTGCCGGGGATCACGCGGGTGCCGCCGTTCTCCTGCGTGAAGTCGCTCAGGGCCCACATGACACCGACCGTCAATTCCATGCCGGCGACGTCGATGGGATAGACCGTATCGTCGCGGTGCAATGCCTGATGCTTCTCGCCCGGCATGATCTCGATTACAGACAGGCTGCTGATCCGGTAGGTCGAGGCATAGGGCAGCAACACGTCGTCGAGCACGTCGAGCACCAGATCGTGTTCGATGAGTTCGGCGGAACTGGGCGCGGTACGCAAGGCGCCGCCGTAGCGGTTCGTGCGTTCGTTGTTGAAGATGCCGCGCGACTTGAGGCCGTCGGCGTCGAGCTGCGGCCACAACTCCGAACCGATCCTGTCGGCCAGTTCCGGCGACACGAGACCGGTCACCGCGACGGCACCATCGCGCCGCAGCACGTCGGCAATGGTAAGGGGGTTTGCGGTGCTGTCCAGATAGGTCAGTGGCATGCGGCAAAGGGTCCTTTCAGCATCATTGTGGGATGGCGGGTAGTCTGTATGGGGTGCAGCCCCCCGCGATGTCTCCGGGACATCGCGGGGGCACCGCAGATTCGGCGACGCAGCGGGATCAGAAGCCCGCCTTGATCTCCTCCCACTTGGAGGCCATCACCTCGGGGTTGTTCATGGCCTGGACGTAGGCGGTTCCCTCAAGGGCAGCTTCCACGTCCTTGGAAATGCCGATGGACTGGAGGAATGCCTCGTCGAAGTGATCGTAGGCGAGCCGGTTCGAGTGGCCGTAGTACCACTCGCCGATCTCGTACACGCCCGACTCCTCGGAGATCATCGAGTTGATGACGTCATGGGCCTTTTCGTACATGCCATGCTTCATCGCCGCGGGATGGATGCAGAGGCCGCAGTGCCAGGTGAGCGCGCCTTCCTTGGGTTTCGTCCAGGTCCATTCGATGTCCATGCCATCTGTCTGTTCGACGAGCTGGGCGACCAGCGAGTTTTCACCCGTGGCGATGACGAGTTCGCCGGAGGCCAGCGCCTGGCTCAGCTCCGTCGAGGAGGTCGTGAACATGCGGTCGAGAGGAATCTGCTTCGACAGCAGCTCGCCGCATTTGTCGATCTGCTCCATGCTCATGTTCGCAGGATCGAAGCCCAGGATGAGCGCCGCGATCGTGAACGCTTCGTAGGAGTAGTTCGTGATGGTCATGCGCCCGGCGTACTTCTCGTTCCACAGCGCATTCCAGGTCTGGTTTTCCGGGTCCCTGTACTCGGGCGCAAGATCGGTCCGGATGATCATGGAGGTCTGGCCCCAGTCCTCGGGGACATAGACACGCTCGCCGTTCACCACCGAGTGCGGCGCGTTCTTGAAGGCGTCCAGCACGTACTCGAAGTTGGGGATCATGCCGGTATCGATGGGCGCCAGCAGACCGGCGTCGTACCAGAGCTTGAGCGAGATGCCGCAAGGATAGGTCACGTCCGGCTCGAAGCCGGCGCGCATCTTGTTGAAGGCCTCGTCCTCATCGCCGAACAGCGAATAGCGCGGCGGCTCGCCATGTTCTGCGATGTAGCTCGTCATGAACTCGGGCACCTCGTAGCCCGCCCAGGTGAAGAAGACCGGCTGGTCCTCGGGCGCGGCCAGGGCCGGGCTGCCCATGGTCGTGGCCGTCAACGCTCCAACGCCGAAGGAGGCCGCAATGCGGTGCGCCTGGCGCCGGCTCAGGCGGCCTTCGCACAACAGATCGTGAA
>CALGGB010000129.1 GCA_937880925.1 uncultured Rhodospirillaceae bacterium
GCGGCCTCTATCACACCTCGATTGCGGCCGTGCGCCACATGCGCGGGCGCGGCTGGGGCCGCATCGTCAACATCGCATCGGTCGACGGACTGGTCCCCTTCCCCGGCATGGCCCATTACGCCGCATCCAAAGCCGCCGTCATCAGCCTGACCAAGACCTTCGGTCTGGCCTATGTCACCGAGGGCATCCTGGTGAACGCCGTCGCGCCGGGCGCCATCGATACCGAACCCATGCGCATCGGCAACCACATCGCCCGCCTGGCCGAAACGGTCATACCGATGGGCCGTGGCGGCGAGCCCGAGGAAATGGCCGAGGCTGTCGCCTTCCTGGCGAGCGATGCGGCCAGCTACTTTGCCGGTGAGACGATTGTCGCCAGCGGCGGCCTGGCCTTTCGCTAGGACGGGTGTCTTCGTTCAGGCATCGCCCGGCTTGCGCGCGGTCATGTGGACATGGAGGAAGGCACGGGATTCCAGCGCCGTCATGCGCATGGTGCTGGCATGGATGCGCGCCGCGAACTTTTCCTCTCCAAGTGCCTCGCGGACCGGTCCCGCATCGGGGCCCTTCGTGAAGGCCAGTTCGCGCCGAGCGGCCGCGGCCGAGAGCGCGGTGTGGTCGCGCAGCACAAGATCGATAAGGCCGGCCGAGGCAAAGGCGCTGGCATAGGCCTCGAACGGCTCGAATTCGAAGGTCAGACCGTAGAGCCGCATGGCGTCGATCCAGGCATCGTAGATATGGCGCCGTTCGCCCTTGAGATCGCCGATCAGGAACTCGGCGCAGAAGAGCCGGCCGCCCGGGGCCAGAACGCGCGCAAGCTCGCGGAACTGTGCTGCCTTGTCAGCGACGTGGCTGACGACATCCTTGATGAACACGACATCGAAGGCGCCATCCTCGAACGGCAGGGGTCCGGGCGCCACCGCAAGGAAGTCGATGCGGTCGGCCAGCCCCTGTTCGCGCGCCCGCTGTTGCGCCCGCGGAATCAGATCGTCGGCAATGTCGACGCCCGTGACGTGCGCCGCACCGAACTGCTCCGCCAGCATGACGGCGGCGCCACCGATGCCGCAACCAAGGTCGAGCACCCGGCAGCCCGAGAGATCGACGTCCTTGAGGAAAACCTGCATCTCGTCGGGGCCGCCGGGGGAGAGAAAACCCTCGCCGTAGAGCATCTGCATGCCCGCGATGACTCGGTCTGTGTACTGGGTCGATGCCACGCCATGTCTCCCCTGATCGGCTCTGGTGCAATCTAGCCGGGACGGGTACGCAGAGACAGCAGCGAAGGAAACGCCCATGAAACCCGACCAGATCTACTTCTTCGGCGACAGCATCACCCTGGCCGACAACGACAGCGCCCGCTGCGGCTGGCCGGGCCGGCTCTGCGCCGGACTGGAGAAGGAAGGCACAGCGCTGACCGCCTATAACCTCGGCATCAACGGCGACACCTCGCGCGACATCGCCGCGCGCTGGCAGGCCGAAACGGCGGCACGCCGCCTGCGTGGCAACGGCATGGGGACTGCCGCCTTCGTTTTCGCCTACGGCTTCAACGATGCCTGCAACCCCGACGGCAAGGGCCTGCAGGTTGCGCTCTCAGAGGCGCTCAAGCTCTCGCGCACCATGCTCGGCGCGGCCTCGGCCATCGGGCCGGTGCTCTGGATCGGGCCGACGCCGCTGGATGAGAGCATCAACCCCTTCGTCGGCGGCAGCGGCATCGTATGGGATATCCGCAACCGCGATATCGGCGCCTACAGCCGCGCCTATGGGGAACTGGCAGGCGAGATCGGCCTCCCCTACCTCGACCTTTTCACGCCGTTCTCCACCAGTGAGCGTTATGCCAGGGCGCTGGCGGCCTACGACGGCATCCATCCCGCAGATGACGGCTACGCCATGATCACCGAGGCCGTCGCCGCCTGGCAGCCCTGGCGCGACCTGATCGGCTGAGGGGCCCCGGTTTGCCCAAGTGATGCTGTTCCGGCACGCGCGATTTGCTATGTTCCCCGCGACGGACGGGTGGCCGAGCGGTTGAAGGCGCTGGTCTTGAAAACCAGAGGGCGTGCAAGCGTCTCGTGGGTTCGAATCCCACCCCGTCCGCCAGTTCATTGTCTCGCCAAGGCCCATCGGGTCCACAAACCATCGCTCTTCAGCCATTTTGACCACCTCCCAGTCTGAGGTCGTCCTATCCAGACTCGCTGAATCCTGTTATCTTTGTGGGGTGAAACGTGGGTTCGATATGAAATCAAAAGGCCAGCATCCGCACAACGCACTGACAGCCGCAAAGGTACGTCACGCGCCGCCAGGCCGCCACGCCGATGGTAACGGGCTTTATCTCGTGGTCGAGCCATCAGGCGCTCGGCGCTGGCTCCTGCGCACCACCGTTCGAGGCAGGCGAGCCGACATCGGGCTGGGGGGCGCATCTTTGGTACCCCTCGCCGATGCCAGGGAGGAGGCTCGACGTCTTCGCCGCATCGCACGCGAGGGAGGAGACCCCCTTGCCGATCGGGGACGCCAGCGGGGCTTGCCGACATTTCAGGAAGCAGCGGAACGGACCTACAGCGAGAGAATGGCAAGCTGGAAAAACGACAAGCACAAGGCTCAATGGATCTCGACGCTTCGGACCAATGCCTTCCCCGTGTTCGGCAGCCGGCGCATTGATCAGGTCACTACGACTGACGTGCACAATGCGCTTCTGCCGATCTGGTACACGAAGCAGGAGACGGCGCGGCGCGTACGCCAGAGGATCGCGACTGTGCTCGACTGGGCCGCCGCCCATGGTCACCGTACGGGCGAAAACCCCGCCACCCTGGTCAGGCAATCACTCGGTCCACAGGGCAACAAGGCGCTCGAGCGACATC
The DNA here is from genome assembly GCA_937880925.1 of uncultured Rhodospirillaceae bacterium. GTDB lineage: Bacteria > Pseudomonadota > Alphaproteobacteria > SP197 > SP197 > CALGGB01. The sequence continues at coordinate 2,844 of CALGGB010000129.1, forward strand.
ACGCAGCGATGCCGTACGACGAAGTGCCTGCATTCGTGAAATTGCTGCAGGACGCACCTGTAACCGAGAGCGTCCGCCTAGCGCTCGAGTTCACAATCCTGACAGCAGCGCGCACCATCGAGGTCATCAAGGCAAACTTTGATGAGATCGAAGGGACCACGTGGACGATCCCTGCAGCCAAGATGAAGGCCCATAAGGATCACCGTGTTCCCCTCACCGCTCGCTGCCTGGAGATCGTCACGCGTTGCCGAGAGTTGAGTTCGGGTGAGTTCCTCTTCCCCGGTCAGCGGAGTCCCAATCTGTCGAACCAGGCGATGCTCATGGCGATGCGCCGGAATGCTCCGGGCTACACCGTCCATGGATTTAGGTCGTCCTTTCGGGACTGGTCGGCAGAGCAAACGGCCTTCCCGCGAGAAGTCTGTGAGGCTGCGCTGGCACACACGCTCGAGAGCAGGGTCGA
>CALGGB010000130.1 GCA_937880925.1 uncultured Rhodospirillaceae bacterium
GGTGATCCTGTTCGACGAGATCGAGAAGGCGCACCCCGACGTGTTCAACGTGCTCCTGCAGGTGCTCGACGACGGCCGCCTGACCGATGGCCAGGGCCGCACGGTGGACTTCAAGAACACGCTGATCATCATGACCTCCAACGTGGGTGCCGAATATCTGGCAGGCATGCCCGACGGCGCCGATGTCGACAGCGTGCGCGAGGAGGTGATGGCTTCGGTGCGCGGGCACTTCCGGCCGGAGTTCCTCAACCGGCTGGACGAGATCATCCTGTTCCACCGCCTGCAGCGCGAGCAGATGACCGCGATCGTCGATATCCAGATGGGCCGTCTCAAGAGCCTGCTGGAGGACCGCAAGATGACCATCGAACTCGACGACAAGGCGCGCGAGTGGCTGGGCAACGAGGGCTACGACCCGGTCTACGGCGCCCGCCCCCTCAAGCGGGTGATCCAGCGCGAGCTGCAGAACCCGCTGGCCGAGATGATCCTGCGCGGCCAGATCGTCGAGGGTGACAACGTGCGCGTCTCGGCAAGCCCCCTGGGACTCATTATCAACGGCGAGCAGGTCGAGGCCGACGAAGCCGCCTGAGCGCCGTCGGAACGAACGAGAGCGGGCCCGGCTGGCGACAGCCGGGCCCGTGGCGTTTCAGTCCGCCGCGCGGCCCGGGCGCAGGTCTTCCAGCATGGCGACAGGGATGTCGTCGAGAATCTCGGCGGTCATCAGGCGGGCCACCGTGGGCGCCAGGATCACCGCGGCGTGCATCGCCGCGATGTAGAGACCCTCGACCTGCGGCATGAAGCCGATGATCGGCAGGCCGTCGGCGGGCATCGGCCGCTCGCCGACCTGCGCGCTCGCCACCGTGACATCCTCGGCTCCGCGCAGGGTGCGGCCGATCGCGGCCAGGGTTTCACGGGCGATGGCGTCGGCATCGGCGCCGGGGCCGAAGTCCTCGGCCGCCCGCAACTCGCCGGGTCCGCCGTCGCGCATCTCCACCGCCGGACCGTTCAGGATCGTGTGTACCAGGCGGCGCGGCGCATGGAAGCGCAGCAGCAGGGCGGGGGAGGCCTCGATCGGCAGGACCGGTCCCAGGCCCGCGGCAAGTGCGGGCGTGGCGGTGCCGGCGGCCAGCACCACGGTATCGGCGTCGACCATGCCTTGGGCGGTGCGCACGCCCGTCACCCTGCCTCCGGCGGTTTTCAGGCCTTCGGCGGCGCAGTCGAACCGGGCCGTCGCGCCTGCCTCGCAGGCGGCCTCTGCGATGACCGCGGTCATGGCTCCCGCGTCGATGCCGCCCTCAAGCGGCGAGAAGGCGGCGACCTCGGGCACCGCGATCAGGTTGGGTTCGCGCAGCGCGATTTCGTCGCGCTCCATCAGGCGCACGTCGTAGCCCGCTGCGGCATGGTCGCGGACCAGGCGTTCGGCATCGGCCGGATCGGCTGTCCAGGTCAGCGCGCCGCACCAGTCGATCTCCAGGCGCTCGCCCAGTTCGCGCTGCAGGCGGCGCCATTCATGGGTCGCCAGATGGCGCAGCGCCCTCAGCGGTTCGGGCTGGCCGTGGGCGACGTTGAGCCAGCCGAAGGCGCGTCCGGTGCAGCCGCCGCCCGGCCGGCCCGCGTCGATCAGGGTCACGGCCGCGCCGCGCCGCGCCAGATGCCAGGCCAGCGTGCTGCCGACGACGCCGGCACCGACGATGGCGATACGAGGTTTCTTGGCGCTCATGGTGATTCCGTTTCCTGATGGAGCCGGGAACCTAGGGTGATGCCCTCAAGCGAACAATCGCCTAAACAGCGCACGCCTTGTTGTTGGAATCAGAACAATGGATCGTGCCGACTTCCACCATATCGCGGCCTTCCTGGCCGTTGCCGAGCACCGCAGTTTCCGACAGGCGGCCCGCAGCAAGGGGCTGTCGGCCTCGGCGCTGAGTCACGCCATCAAGCAGCTTGAGGAGCGCCTGGGCATGCGCCTCTTCAACCGCACGACGCGCAGCGTGACCCTGACCGATGCCGGACAGCAGTTTCTCGGGCAGGTCCGCCCCGCTGTCGAGAGCCTGGACGCGGCCATCGACGCAGCGCAGGGGCGACGCGACCGTCCGGCCGGGCGCCTGCGCATCAATTCGGCCAAGAGCGCCGCGCTGGTCTTCCTGGCTCCCGCCCTTGCCGGCTTCCTGAAGCGTTATCCCGAAATCACGCTGGAGATCGCGACCGACGATCGCATGGTCGACATCGTCGCCGAGGGTTTCGACGCCGGCCTGCGGGACGCCGACGGCATTCCCCGCGACATGATCGCGGTGCCGCTGGCGCCGGCGTTCCGTTTCGCCGCAGCCGCCACGCCCCGTTACTTCGCCACCCACGGCAGGCCTCAGGTGCCGCTCGATCTGCTCGACCATGCCTGCCTGCGTTTTCGCTTTGCCGGGGGCGCCATCTTCCGCTGGGATTTCGAGAAATCGGGGGAAAGCGTGGTAGTCGATATCGGCGGCCCCCTGGTCAGCAACGACCGCGCGATCCTGATCGCCGCCGCGCTGGACGACGTCGGCATGATCTTCCTGCCCGAGAGCACCGTGCGCGAACACATCACGGCAGGGCGGCTGGAGGTCGTGCTGCAGGACTGGTGCCCGCTCCAGCCCGGGCCGGCACTCTATTATCCCGGTCACCGCCATGTGCCTGCACCGTTGCAGGCCTTCGTCAGGGCATTGCGCTATCGGGGGTGAGTTCAGACCGGCGGATCGAGGTTGAGGATGCCGGCCTGGATCTGCCAGGCGCCAGCGGCGCTGCGCGTGAAGGCGTGCATCAGCTTGCCGGTGAAGACGATGGTGCGGCCCGGTTTGGCGGTGGGGTAGACGCCGTGCCAGGTGATGGCGTGCCAGCCGTGGGCGGCGTCGGCGCCCGAGCCGACGTGTCCGGTGGAGAACTCCGGACCGCCGTTGCGGAGCCAGAAGCGGTGCAGTTCCAGCAGGGCGTCGCGGCCGATGGCGGGTGGCTTGCCGGGCACCATGTAGAGGCCGTCGGGGGCGAAGCAGTCGGTGGCTTCCTCGATGCGCACGGCGGCATAGGCATCGGCCCAGCGCGCGGTCAGCGCCTCGATCTCGTCGGTGTGGCTCATGGTCGGCTCCCGGATAACGCGGGCCGCAGCATGCCTTGGCCCATCACGGCGCCCAAGCGGGAAGTTCAGGCCCCGACCCGGCCTGCGAGGTAACGGCCGAACTCGTGGTTGGGGCGCTCCAGCCAGGAGAGGTGGCCGGGGGCGGCGAGCGGCGCGTTCATGCCGCGAAACACCGCCTCGACGCCGGTGCGGTCCTCCTCGTTGACCGCGTCCAGCATCATCTTGGCGCTCTCGATGTATTCCTGGCCCCGCGGATCCTCGATGAAATCGCGCGAGAGGCCGCCGCCGTAGAGGATGTCGACCTTGTCGACGCCGCGCGGACGCAGCACCAGGTACCAGAAGTAACCCGGCGTCAGGGTGATCATGTGGCTGGGATAGATCGTCACCAGCGCGGTCGTGCGCCGCCAGTCGCCCTCCAGATGTTGGTTGTCGGGGTGGGCGTTGCCGATGGCGAGCGAGGATTCCTTCGTGATCCAGTGGTAGTTGAAGGCCTCGCCGCCTGCCGGGCAGTCCATCTCCTCGATCTTCGAAAACGGCCCCACGGTGCCCTTGTGCAGGGCGGGCAGGTGGTAGCTCTCCATGAAGTTCTCGGCGAGCACCTTCCAGTTGGTGTTCCAGACATGCTCCTCGCGAAAGGTCTCGACGTAGTCCTCCATGCGGTAGCGCCCGGTGACCTTCTCGGAAACCTCGGCAAGGCGCGTGGCAACCGGCTCGATATCGGGATCGAGGCTGACATAGACCCAGCCCTCCCAGGTCTCGCAGCGGATCTCCGGCAGGCGGTAGTCGGCCTTGCAGAAACCGGCGCTCTTCTCCATGTGCGGCGCATTGCGCAGGCGCCCGTCCAGGCCGTAGCTCCAGGCGTGGTAGGGGCACACGATCATCTTCGTGTTGCCGCGCCCCTCCAGCAGCGTGCTCATGCGATGCAGGCAGACGTTGGAATAGGCCTTCAGTTGGCCCTCCATGTCGCGCAGCACCACGACCGGCTGGCCGGCAAGGTCGAAGGCGACATAGTCGCCTTTCTTCGCCATCGCCTCGGCGCGTCCGGCGCAGACCCACTCGCGCCCGAAGATGCGCTCCTGCTCCAGCTTCAGGAACTCCGCCGAGGTGTAGACGCCGGTCGGCATCGAACGCGCCTGCTCGAAGGGCAGGTGCGCGTTCTTCGTCAGGTCGGCGACAATGGCCTTGATGTTGGCTGCGGTCATGAGTCCTAGGCTCCAGATAGCGTCAGCACATGATCAGTTGGCGATACCGTCTCCGCCATTCGCATTTCTTGTCCCTTGGCATAGGCGTATCCGATGGCTTCACAGAATCCCGGCGGGCGATTCCGGCAGGATCTGGCCACCGTCGACGATGATGGTCTGGCCGGTGACGAAACGGCCTTCCTCGCTGGCGAGATAAACCGCGGCCCAGGCGATGTCCTCGGGCTCGCCCAGGTGGCCCATGGGGATGGCCGGGCCCATGGTCTTCTGGTGCCACTTGGCGAGCGCTGCCGTGGGCGGGCGGTTGCGGATGTTGCCGGGTTCAATGCCGTTCACCGTGATGCCCTGCTTGGCGACCTCCAGGGCGGCCGCCTTGATGAAGCCGTTCATGCCGGCCTTCGACGCGGCGTAGTGGCTCCAGCCCGGCATGCCGACGCGCGGCCCGGTGATCGAGGACATGGCGACGATGCGGCCCCACTTGCGCTTGATCATCTGCGGCAGCACCGCCTTGGCGCACAGGAACAGGCTCTTGAGGTTGGTGTCGAGCACATCGTCCCACTCCTTCTCCTTCATCTTCACGATGGGGGAGGAGGGAAAGATGCCGGCGTTGTGCACCAGGATGTCGACCTGGCCCAGGCGCTTTCTGGCCTCCTTCACCATGTCGGCCACGGAATCGGCGCTGGCGACGTCGGTGGCGATGGCCTCGGCCTCTCCGCCGGCCTTGCGGATCGCGCGGGCGACCGTTTCGCCGCGCGAGACCGTGCGGGTGGCGATCAGCACCTTTGCACCCTGGGCGGCAAACATCTTGGCCACGCCCTCGCCGATGCCGCGGCCACCGCCGGTCACGATCGCGGTCTTGCCTTCCAGTCTGCCCGTCATCATCTGCCCCCTGTGCTTGACGCCACGCCTGCAACTCTGTGCCATGGCGCGGCAAACGCCAAGAAAGGGATAGCATGATCGAGATCACGCGACAGGGAGCGTCGATGCCGGCGCTG
>CALGGB010000131.1 GCA_937880925.1 uncultured Rhodospirillaceae bacterium
CGGCGCGTGCCCGCGCCGCGGATGGGCGCAGAGATGTCGAGCGCGGTTTCGGCCATCAGCTTGCCGAACCGCGGACGGTGCGCAGGCTGCTGCCCAGACGCGCGGTGCCCTCCTTGATCTCCTCCACCGTCGGGTAGCCGAAAGCAAGCCGTATGAAGGGCCCCGCATCGCGGCGGACATGGAAGTCCGAGCCGTGGGCGAAGTCGACGCCGTTCGCGACGGCGATCTCCTTGAGCCGCGCGGGATCGACGTCGTCGGGCAGTCGCACCCAGACGAAAAGGCCCCCCGCCGGGTTGGAAACGACACACTCGTTGCCGAGCTCGCGGCGCAGACCGGTGACCAGAGTGTCGCGCTTGATCCTGAGCGCGGCGTTGGCCGTCTCGATGTGATTCCACAGCCGGTCCTTCAGGTACTCATGGGTGATCGCCGAGGCGAGCGTGTTGGGGCCCGCGTCATTGCGCCTGGCGATGACCTTTTCGAGCATGGGCGGGCGGGCGACGACGTAGCCAAGGCGAACGCCCGGCGCGAAGATCTTGGAGAGCGAGCAGGCGTAGATCTGGCGCGGGTGGGGATCGAGCGCGTAGAGTGCGGGCGGCTTGTCGCCGTCGTAGTGAACGTCGCCGTAGCAGTTGTCCTCGACCACCGGGATGTCGTGGCGCCGGGCAAGCGCGACGAGCTCCAGCCGGCGCGACTTCGACATCACAGCGCCGGTAGGGTTCTGGTAGGTCGCGAGCGTATAGATGCAGGCGGGCCGGCACCCCTCGCCCGCGAGACGGTCGAGGGTTTCGGCGAGCGCGTCCATGCGCATCCCCTCTTCGTCGAGCGCCACGCCGGCCATCTCGATCCCCATGCTCTCGAAGTAGCGGATCGAGCCGACGTAGCAGTACTCCTCCAGCACCACGAGACGGTCGCGGCCTTCGAGCGTCGCCTCGATCGAAAGCGTCACCGCCTGCATCGAGCCGTTGGTGACAAGGATGTGCTCGGGGTCGATCTCGACGCCTTCACGATCGTACTCGCGCTGCGCCATGAGGCGGCGTAGTCTCTCGTGGCCTCGGCTCCCGGGGTAGGTGTTGAGCGCCACGTTGAGCCCGGCGACAGCGGCCTTCGCCGCCTCGGCAAAAGCGTCGATCGGGAAGGTCTCGGGGTTGGTGTTGCCCGTCGCGAAACTGATGACGTCCACATCCGCCTCCTAGTCGCTGATCGAGAAGCCGCCGTCGACGGCGATCGAGGCCCCGGTGACGAAATCCGAGGCGCGGCTCGCGAGGAACACGGCCGCACCCGCGAGATCGTCGGGACGGCCCCAACGGCCTGCCGGGGTCCGCGCGTTGATCTTGGCCTCCCGTTCCGGGAACTGGGAGAGGTAGGACTCGGTAAGCTCGGTGACGAACCAACCCGGCAGGATGGCGTTGACCTGGATGTTGTCCGGCCCCCAGGCGATGGCACAGACCCGGGTGAACTGCACCAGCCCGCCCTTGCTGGAGGCGTAGGCGCTGTCCACTGCGCCGCCGAAGATGGCGTACATCGAGGAGATGTTGATCACCTTGCCGAAGCCTGCCGCCTTCATGTGCGGGTGAACGTGCTTGGACATCAGAAAGGCGCCCTTGATGTTGATGTCCATGACCCGGTCCCATTCGGCCTCCGGCACGTCCTGGGGCAGGTAGCGGCACGAGGTGCCGGCGTTGTTGACCAGGATGTGGAGACCGCCCAGTGCATCGGCCGCCTCTGCGACGGCACGCTCGACGGAGGCCTCTGAGGCGACATCGCAGGAGACCGCCACGGCGCGCCGGCCGGTGGCCTCGATCTCGGCGACGGCAGAAGACGCCTTCTTCATGTCGCGGCAGGCGATGGCAACGTCGGCGCCCGCCCGCGCGAGCGCCAGGCCGAAGCCCAGGCCCAGGCCGCGGTTACCGCCGGTGACGATGGCGGTCCTGCCGCTGAGGTCGAACATCTGGTCGTTCATGACTCCACCTTTCGGGATGCCGCTTCAGGCCGCGGCCGGGTCGGGACGTGCCGCAGCGCCGGCCCTCTGCCGCACCTGCCAGTCCTCGACCCAACCCACCGCCGCGTTCGAGGGCGCGAGAGGTGTGCGCCCGAGGATCATGTCGGACGCCATTTCGCCGATCATGATCGTCGGCGCATTGAGGTTGCCGTTGGTGATGACCGGCATGATCGAGGAATCGACCACGCGCAGGGCGTCGACACCGTGAACACGGAGTTCCGGGTCGACTACCGCATCGGGACCGGTGCCCATCGGACAGGTGCAGCTCGGGTGGTAGGCGGTCTCGGCATGACCTGAGACCCAGGCGTCGATTTCGTCGTCGGCGACGACCTCGGGGCCGGGCAGCACCTCGCGCCCGCGCCAGGGATCAAAGGCGGGCTGGGCGAAGATCTCGCGCGTCAGGCGCACCGCGCGACGGAAGGTGACACGGTCCTCCTCCTCGGCCAGGTAGTTGAAAAGGAGCGATGGCGCCTCGCGCGGATCGGCCGAGCGCAGGCGGACGTGGCCACGGCTCGCGGGCTTGGTCGGGCTGATGTGCGCCTGATAGCCGTGGCCCTCGAAGCGGCTGGAGCCATCAAAGCCCATGGCGACCGGAATGAAATGGAACTGGATGTCGGGAAAGGCGAGCCCCGCGCGGCTGCGGATGTACCCGTTCGATTCGAACTGGTTGGACGCGCCGAGCCCGTCGCGGAAGAGCAGCCAGCGCAAACCGATCAGCGCCTTGGAGAGCGGGTTGAGATGGCGATTGAGCGTCACCGGCCGGGTACAGGCGACCTGGTACCAGAGCTCCAGGTGGTCCTGCAGGTTGGTGCCGACGCCAGGCAGGTGGTGAAGGGTGTCGATGCCGCATGCAGCAAGCTGCGCGCCGTCGCCGATGCCCGAGAGCATCAGCAGCTTGGGCGAGTTGACCGGACCCGCGGCGAGGATCACCTCGCGCCGGGCACGCGCCTGCTTCACCGCGCCACCCTGCTCGTACTCGACGCCCGCGGCTCGGCGGCCATCGAGCAGGACCCGGCGGGTCAGCGCGTGCATCTCGAGCCGCAGGTTGGGACGGCCAAGCGCGGGCTTGAGATAGGCGTTGGCGGTCGACCAGCGGCGTCCCCGGTGGACCGTCATGTCCATGCGGCCGAACCCCTCCTGGCGCCAGCCGTTGACATCGTCGGAGGCGGGATAGCCCGCCTCGACCCCGGCCTCGATCAGCGCCCGGTGGAGCGGGTTCGCCATGCCGTTACCGTTGCAGGTGTGGAGCGGTCCCCCATCGCCCCGGTAGTCGTCACCGCCGAAGGCGGAGGATTCGGCCCGCCGGAAGTAGGGAAGCACGTGGCGATAGCCCCAGCCGGTGCAGCCCCGTGCCTCCCAGTCGTCGAAGTCACCGGCGTGGCCGCGCACGTAGCACATGCCGTTGATCGAGGAGGTACCGCCGATCACCTTGCCGCGCGCCTGGTGAATGCGCCGGCCGCCCAGCCCCGGCTCGGGATCGGTCATGAAGCCCCAGTCGTAGCGCGAACGCGTCATCGGGATGGCACAAGCCGCCGGCATCTGGATCACGACGCCGTCGTCGCGGCCGCCATACTCCAGCACCAGCACACTGTGGCGGACGTCCTCGGAAAGGCGGGCGGCGAGCACCGCGCCGGCGGAGCCCGATCCCACGACGATGTAGTCGAAGTCATCCACGATCATGAGCACGAGAGTAGGTGCACGCGGCGAAGCGCGACAAACGAGCAATGTGCGGGCCACGTCATGAGTGAAGCTCATGTGAGGGGGTCAGTGGGAACGCGGATCGCGGATCACTGCGCGGTGCATGCGTCGGCGGTAGCCCCCACCGTGAAGGATGGCGCCGAAGTCGTCGTCGAGCGCCTGATGCAGGGTCCAGCGGTTGTCCCACAGCACGATCGTGCCGGGCGCCCAGCGCACGCGGCAGGTCAGTTCGTCGCGCGTGGCATGGCGATTGAGGAACTCGAGCAGGGCGAGGCTCTCCTCGGGCGACATGCCCTCGATCTCACGGGCGTAGTACGGGCTAACGAAGAGGAACGGTTCGCCGGCCTCCGGATGCACGCCGACCAGGGGATGGCGAGCCACCTCCCGCGGCTTGTCGAGATTGGTGATCGTCATGCCGCTGAAGCGCACCGGCTCGGGCGGCCAGGATTCGTGCACCGCGACGAGGCCGTCGAGCAGGCCCCGCATGCGTGCGCTGAGCGTGAGCCAGGCATAGCGCAGGCTGGTGAAGCAGGTGTCCCCGCCCACGGGCGGTACCTCCTGGGCATGGAGGATCGTCGTCATGGGCGGGCGTACGCGGTAGGACATGTCCATGTGCCAGCCGCTGCCGAAACCCTTCACGTCGCCCGGCAGCTTGAGGATCTCCGTGAGCTCCGGCACGCCCGCCACGCTGGCGGCGAAAGGGTAATCCTCGATCTGGCCGAAGCGGCGCACGAAGGCGAGATAGTTTTCGGGCGGGATATCCTGGTCGCGGATCGCAAGCACGTTGTGCTCCACGAAGGCGGCGCGCAGGCGGCCGAAGTCCGTCTCGCTCAGCGGTACGGCAAGATCGAGGCCGAAGACCTCGGCCCCCAGCGCCGTGGCAAGCGGCCGCACCTCGAAGCTCTTGTCTGCCATGCCGTTTTCCCTTCCCGTCAGGCAGCGGCCCGAAGCCGCTGCGCGATGTGCGAGGCCAGATGCGACGGATCGCCGCCCAGACCGTGAAAGCCGCCCGAGGCGAAGGTGTGCAGCCAGTGCTGGCCGCAGAAGTAGAGCCCCGGAATGCCGCTGACGCCGCGGTGCTGGTGCGGGAACCCGCGCGGGTCGAGGACCGGCAATTCGATCCAGCCGTAGTCGCAGGCAAAGCCGGTGGCCCAGATGACCGAATTGATGCCGCGTTCGGCAAGGTCGATCGCCTCGGGCTGTGGATAGGGTCCACCCGCGGTGACTCCCCCCTCATCGGTATTGTCGGGACCGGGCACGGGCGCATCGAGCCCGCGGTCGTGCACCAGGGTGTCAACGGCAGCCTTGAAGGCGCGGCCGGCCTCGTCGGACTGGGCGATCTTGGCATTGAGGTCGTCGCCGAAACGGGCGCGGCCGTTCTCGAAGCCGAGCAGCTTGCCGCAGAGATGGACGCCGCGGGCGGCGAAGTCGTGCAGGTTGAGACCGCGGCCGCCGTGCGCACCGCTCAGCATCAGGCTCGGTGCGTAGCGCTCGGCATGGGTCACCGGATCGAGCGGCTTGTCGACCATGCCGAGATCGAACATCCAGGCGAAGGCGTCGCGCCCGCGGTAGCGCCGCGGCATGCGGTGGCCGTCGCCGACAGCGAGGAAGACTTCGCGACCCGCCGCGAGGAAGTCCTCGCAGATCTGGATGCCCGACATTGAGGAACCCACGATCAGCACCGCACCGTCGGGGGCCTGAGACGGACTGCGGTAGTCGTAGGGATGGAACTGGGCGATACCCGGCGGCAGGTCCGCGGCGCAGCCAAGCACACGCGGGACATGGAAGAAACCAGTGGCGACGACCACGTTGCGCGCCCGCATCGGACCCGAGGAGGTGTCGAGCGCGAAGTGGTCGCCAGCCGGGCGCAGGCCGGTCACCGCGGTGCCGAAGCGCATGGGCGGGCGCACGAAGTCGTGAAAGCCCTCAAGGTAGCGCACGATGTCGTCACGCGGCAGGAAGTCGTCAGGCTGGTCACCCGCATAGCCATGGTCCGGCAGCGCGAGAAACCAGTTGGGCGTCACCAGGGTGAAGCTGTCCCAGCGCTCGTGGCCCCAGGAGTGGCCGATGTGATCGTGGCGCTCGAGCACGAGATGGTCGAAGCCGCGTTGGGAGAGGCGGTAGCTCACCGACATGCCCGCCTGACCGCCCCCGATCACGATGACGTCGCGCAGGGTCATCGGTCGGCAATCCGGTGTCGGAAGGATGAAATCATGGCCGGTCGTCCGTGGTCGCTGGCTGATCTCATCCTCCACCCGGCGCACCAGGCGCGGAAATTCCAAATTGTCAGCGCTTTCGATGCGCCCTGCGCATGACCTGCGGTGTTTCCGGCGCACAGACGGACGCGCTCACCTCGGCCTTGAGCCAGTCGCAGAAGGCCTCGACGTCGGCACGGCCGACCCGGTTGGAAGGCACGACGAGATAGTGGCCGCGGTCCCAGCGGCAGATCTCGGGGATCGGGCGCACGAGGCTGCCCTCGGCGATGAGGTCGGAGACGACATGCTGCCATCCGATACCGATACCGAGCCCGCGCAACGCGGCCTGCACGACCATCTGGTAACTCGTGAACGTGAGGCCGTGGGGAGGCAATGGCAGCTCGATGTCGTAGCGAGAGAGCCAGGTGCGCCAGTTGATCGGCGTGGGCCACGGGTAACCGATCCACGTGGCGTCATCGAGATGCAGTAGCGTCTGGTCGAGAAGATCCGCAGGCCCCTGCATCGGGCCGTGCTGGTCGATGTAGTCGGGGCTGCAGACCGGGAAGGCCTCCTCGAGGAACAGCAGGTCCGAGCGGAAGCGTGGATCGTTCTGGTGGCCGACCACGATCGAGACGTCGAAGTCGTCGAGCAGCGGGTCGGGGTTGCGCTCCAGCGAGACGATGTGGACGTCAAGGTCCGGGTGTGCACGGCGGAAAGCGCTCATGCGCGGCACCATGTAGAGGCTGGCCTGGCTGGTCAGCATGCCCACGGTGAGCTTGCCCGACTCGCGCTGGCGCCGAATTTCCTGGGTCACCGTGCTCATGTGGGAGAGCGCCATGGAGACCGCCTCCATGAGCTTGCGCCCGTCTGTGGTGAGCTTGACCACGCGGTTGCGCCGCTCGAAGAGACTGGTGCCGAGATGGTCCTCAAGCGTGCGCACATGGCGGCTGATCGCCGACTGGGTGAGCAGCATCTCGTCGGCGGCGCGCGTGAAGTTCTCGTGGCGGGCCGCAGCCTCGAAGGCGCGCAGGGCCGAAAGCGGCGGCAGATTGCGGTAGGATAGTGCCATGATCGCCGAACCCGCCGCTCAGACTGTCTCGCCGACCGCGAGGGCGCGGTTGGGGCCGTGGAGGAAAACGAGGATGGTACAGCCCTTTGGCGAGCGCGAGGCGTGCCGGCTGCCCGCCGCATAGCTGATGATCTCGCCGGGGCCGTAGGCGCGCCCGTCACCGTCGATCAGCTCGCCTTCGAGGATGTAGGAATCCTCGCCGCCGGTGTGGATGTGGGGCAGCGACTTCGAGCCGGGGTCGAGACGCACGAGGAACGAGCCGCGCGCGGCATCGCGATCGAAGTTGATCGGCTTCCAGACGATGCCCGGCACCGGGTCACCGTAGAGGTCGTAGGGCTGGAACCCGGCGTCCTCCGCCTTGAGCACCAAGCGCCCGTTGTCATCGTGTCCGCTCATCCTGTCGTTTTCCTTCTCCTCCGTGCCGTCAGTCCGTCTCGAGGCCGTACTCTCGTTTCTTGCGCAGGCTCCAGGCCTGGATCACCCGATCAGCGGTCATGGCAATGAAGGCCATGCAGAGCGCCGCGGTGATACCCTCCCCGAAGCCACCGTTAGCGAGGCTCTGGTAGATGATCTGGCCGAGCCCCTTGGTCCCCACCAGCGCCGTCACCACGAGCATGGCGAGACCAAACAGCACCGTCTGGTTGATGCCGAGCATGATCTCCGGCAGCGCCAGCGGCAACTGTACCCGCACGAGAAGCTGAAGCCGGGTACAGCCCATCACCTGCGCGGCCTCGACCGCGGAGGGATCGACCTGGCGGATGCCGTGCTCTGTGTAGCGGATGCAGGGCACGATCGCATACATCACCACCGCCAGAAGGCCGGCAAACTCGCCCACCTTGAACAGCACCACCACAGGGATAAGGAAGACGAAGAGCGGGATCGACTGAAGCGTGTCGTTGACCGTGCGCAACAGCGTCGAAACCCGCGCGCTGAGCGCCGCCCAGGTGCCGAGCGACACGCCCACGACGATGCAGATCGCCACCGCCGAACCGCACAGGTAGACCGAGAGCATCGAGCGCAGCCAGAAGCCGCTCGCCAGCATGAAGGCGAGCGCCAGCAGCGCGAAGAGCCCGATGCGCCAGCCTCCGACCCGCCATGCCAGCACCGCCGCAGGCACCAGGACAGCGGGCCAGGGCAGCTCCGTGAGACCGAAGTAGTAGACGATGCCCGCGAAGACGACGGCGAGCGCACCCCGCCATCCGGCAAGCCGTGCCGCCAGCGCCGCCAGCGCCGTCACGAGGATTGCGTAGCCCCCGATCAACGGCGGAGTGAGTGCAAAGCCCCAGGAGAAAGGCGAGACGACCTGGTCGAGACCGATTTTTAGCGGCAGCATGAAGTAGAACAGCGTCCAGTTGCGGATGCTGTCGGTTACCTCGGGATAGTGGGTGTTGATCCAGGTGATGGCGGCGTCGAGCGGCTCGTGGGGCAGCACGACCCAGGCCTGGGGCCAGCTGCGGAGCGGCGGCATCAGCAGGGAAAGCGCCAGGGTGGCGAGGCAGGCCAGAACCACCGTCGTGAGAACCGGGTAGCGATGACCGAACCATCCCGTACGCGGAGCGCCCGGAGGCCTGCCGCTGCGACGCGCAAGCCCCTGGGTGATGCGGTCCATCATCATCGCGACGAAGACGATGGCGAGGCCGGTCAGAAGGCTCTCGCCGAACTTGGCCTGCCGCATGGTCGCGAGAACCTCCCAGCCGAGGTCCTCGCCACTGCCCAGAACGGCAGCGATCACGACCATGGAGAGCGTCGCGAGAATGGTCTGGTTGATGCCCAGGATGATGGTGGGCATCGCGGCCGGCAGCTTGACCAGCCACAGCATCTGGCGGCCATTGACGCCGGCCATGACGGCCGACTCCACGACCTCGCCGGGGATGCGGCCAAGGCCCAGCATGACCGCGCGTGCCATCGGCGGCAGGGCGAAGGTGGCGGAGGCGATGACGCCGACCGTCGGCCCGAAGCCGAAGAGAACGAGGCATGGGACGAGGTAGGCGAAGGTCGGAATGGTCTGCATGAAATCGAGCAGAGGCTCGATCAGCCTGCGCAGATTCGCGTTGCGGTGCCCGCCGACTCCGAGTAGCAGGCCGCCCCCGAGCGCAAGCGGGAGGGCAACCGTGACAAGTGCCAGGGTCAGCGCCGCCTCGTCCCAGTAACCCGTGACCACAATGTAGGCGAGCCCGAGACCGCAGAACGCCCCGAGACCGCGGCCGCCAGCAACCCAGCCCAGAGTGGAGACCGCAATCAGCACCACGGGCCAGGGCAACCAGCCGTAGGCGGCGCGAAGGCCATAGAGCGGCTGCTCGACAAGCCAGGACACCGCACGGAATACCGGCTTGAAGATGCCGGTGAACCAGTCCATCACCGTATCGAAGAGCCAGGGGATCGGAAGGCCAGCCCCCTCCTCGATGCGCAGGAGCCAGGCGTGGTCGGCGGCGAGAACGATACTTGCCGGAATCAGGGCGAACGTAACGGCCCAGACAACCAGATCCTTTCGGCCGCCGCGCGACGGAACGACGCCGGCACCGTCCATGAGCCAACTCCCCCGACGCTAGACATCGACCCCAGAGGGCCCATGGACAGCCCGACCCTGCACCCAGGGCCGGGCTGTCGAGATTGTCAGGGATTCTGGGCCACTGCGATCCAGCCCTGCCAGCGATCCTGGTTGTCCGCCAGCCACTGCTCGATGTAGGCGTCCATGTCGGCTCCCTTGCTGATGGCGTCCTCCATCTCGATCTGGTCCTGCGGCTGCATGTCGATATTCTGCAGGATGCGGTAGCCGACGGGCCACTGGTCGGGCGTGCCGGGCCAGGCGGTGTTCCAGATGCGCGCCGCCGACCAGTCGCAGTCGTAGGTTGCGTCGGGGTTCACGCCGCCTGCGGGATCCTCGTAGCAGCCGTCGAAGTACTCGGGGAGACCGACCTCGGTGAGGTTGTGGTCCGCCATGATCCCGTGCGGCGACCAGAACTGGATGAGGAGTGGTTCGCCCCGCTCCTCGGCCGACTTGATCTCGGCGACGAGCGCACCCTCGCTGCCCGCAGGCTGAGAGACGAGCGGCAGGTCGAGCGCGACGATGCGGAGCTCATTGGTGGTGCCCCACTCGATCGGATAGTCGAGAAGCCGCCCCTTCGGGAAGGTCTCGGCGGTTGCGAGCGCCTGGGCGCAGTCGTTCAGCACCATGATGTCGTTCTCGATGCCGGGACATGCCGCGAGCGCCGCATCGTTGGCGTACCAGGTCTCGACACCCATGTAGCCGATCTCGCCTGCGTCCAGGACCTCGCCCGAATCGAAGAGCTCCATCCAGCCCTCGCCGATGTTCGACGACCAGAGGCCGAGCGCCATGTGGATGTCACCGTCGGCGACGCCCTGGACCTGGGGGTAGTAGCCCGCCGAGATGTACTCGACGGTGTAGCCCGCCTCTTCCAGCACGCGCCCCAGAATATGGGCATTGAAGTACTGGCCCGCCGCCTCCTGGACAGCAATCTTGATCGGCTCCTGGCTTTCGGGAACATCGGCGACCGCCCCCCAGACCGGCGAGATCGCCACGGCAAGAACGGCCCCGGCCCCGAAACGCTTCAAGTGATTCCAACTCATGTACAGCCTCCCTCGTATGACCTGCAGACAGGACAGATCGAGGGTAGGAAGGGCGCCATCGAACGCACAAACGACTAATGCACATGAGGTTTAATGCGCACTGCTCATGATCCGAAGCCTTCGGCACGATCCTTTTCGCGGGCACGGCACGATGGGTGAACGCGGGAATGGGAGGCTTGCGACGTTCCTACACTCTGCTGTGACGGCGACAGTGTCAGGTTATGCGAGACGCATGAGGCTCGATTGACTTCTGTCTTGATGGGCTCGCGGCGCTCGACAGGCCTGGTGCGATCGTCAGCCAAGACGCCTTGTCAGCAATCGTGCGCGTGTTGTCATGCTCACGGGTCGGACAAGCTGAACAAATAGGTGTACGGAAATCCCTTGATAGGTTCCGCGGCTTGAGCTCAGCAATTCCGCGAGGCGCGATTGACGCTCATACATGTACGAGAATCAGTTGTTTTTTGATACGCTCGGCACGATCTGATCCTGGTCAATCCCGATTGCACAAACGGAGCCTGCCATGACCAAGCGCGCCGCGATCTACCTGCGGGTCTCGACCGACGGCCAGACCACCGACAACCAGCGCCACGAGCTCGAGGCAGTGCTCGCACGCACCGGCTGGACGTTGATGGAGGTTTACGAGGACCACGGCATCTCGGGTGCTGCCCGCCGCGAGAAGCGCCCGGCATACAACCGTTTGATGCACGATGCCTCGCGGCGGCAATTCGACGTCGTCATGGCCTGGTCGGTCGACCGCCTGGGCCGTTCGTTGCAGGACCTTGTCGGCTTCCTCGGCGAACTTCATGCCCTGAGCATCGATCTCTACCTGCACCAGCAGGGCATCGACACCACGACGCCGGCCGGCAAGGCCATGTTCCAGATGATGGGCGTGTTCGCCGAGTTCGAGCGCAGCATGATCCAGGAGCGCATCCGCGCCGGCCTGCAGAGGGCGCGCAGGCAGGGCAAGACCCTCGGGCGGCCCCGGGTGGGCAAGGCGGTGGAAAACAGCGTCTGGGCCGCCCGCGCCGAAGGCAAGGGCATCCGCAGGATCGCGGCCGACCTCGGCATCGGCGTGGGAACCGTGCAGAGAATTGTCGCTGCTCCCGACCCGGCAAATCCCAGGCAGGTCGCAGACTAGCGCTTTGCCTGCTTCAGCAGTTCGGCCAGCGTCGCCGCCATATCGGCGACATTACCGATGTCGGGCTCCGCTTTCTTGCCCAGCGACCGGATGATTTCCGCCTGCTCCCGGCTGGAAAGGGAGCCATAGCTCGTCAGCGTCGTGAGCACCTTTTCGTGGCCGAGATTCTGGCTCCAGGCCTTGAAGGCGGCGGCGTTGGGGCAGAGGTCCTCGCCGAGCCGGACCAGCGTGTCGCGAAACGTGTGCGGGTTGTAGTAGGGCAACCCAGCCTGCTCGAACGCATGCTTGAAGACAGTGCGGATCGGACCGGCATTGCTCCAGTTACGGCGCGCCAGGCCCTGGGCCTGGAACAGATTGTCCTCCCCGTTCCCAACCAGGGTTGCAGGGAACAGCGGGTCGTCGGGGCCCCACAGCATCTCCCGCTCGAGCCAGGCCACCCAGTCGGCCACGATCTCGCGCGCCTGACCGCCGACCGGAAAAAACCAGGTCGTGAACGTCTTGGAGAACTTGGTCTTCACGTCGCGCGCATCCTGATGGACGCAGTCCTCCACCAGGTCGACATGCTTGAGCTGCAGGGAGGCAAGCGCGCCATCGCGGGCGCCGGTGAGGATCGCAAAGGCGATCAGAGCCCTGTCGCGGCGCTCGATCGGAGTGCCGGCAGGCATCGTTTCGAGGACACGGTGGATCTGCGCCAGCGTCGGCACCCGCTTCTCGCGCGAGGCCCTCGCTACCATGCGGTCCTTCTCCGACGGGTTGAAGTACTCGGCGTCGGCATAGGCGATCCGGGATTTGAAACCCGGCTGTCCGGCGAGCCAGATGAAGAAGGCTTTCAGCGCGCCCAGCGTCGAAGCCAGTGTCGCCTTGCTCAACGGCCTGCCGCTTCGAACACCCCGCTCGTCGCCCAGTGCCTTCTTGAACGTGGTCGCGTGCTCGATATGGAACGCCTTGAAGTCGCGGAAACGCGTGTGACTCTCGAAGCGCTGCAGGGCCTTCGCCACACCGTCGATCGTCGACTCACTGTAGCCCTTGGCTTCCTTGAGATAGGCGAAGTAGCGGCGCTTGATGCGTTCGTTCTCAGGGTTGTTCTTGGTCATGCTGTTCTCTCAACCTCCGAAGTCACAATGCAGGCAGGGGGCAAAGGACCTCTCTATGCGCAGCGCCTGGGTCGTGTGGTGACATCGAGAATCCGGTTCAGAGCCTCCAGCTGGTGTCGTGTGATGCGCCTGTGCATCACAGCATCGCAGTCGGGGCAAATGCCCAGGAGATCGCCGCTCGTCTCGGTCATCGGCTCGTAGTCGACCAAGCCGCCAGCCGGCCGCTTCGGCTCACGGCAACGAAGGCAGAAGAGCTCGCCTGGAGCGCAGGGCCGCTTTGCGTTCGCCCGCTGGCGCTCGATGAACGCCCGCACGACGTCACCACGGAAAAGGTAGGGACGCTGGTCATCGATCGGCTCGAGGCCGACAGCCATCCAGTTGCGCACCGTGTTGACATGGATGCCGAGGCAATCCGCGAGCTCGTCGCTCGTGTAGGTCCGGTAGGACTTCACGAGCCGCGGGTTGGCCTTGCGCCGGGTCGCCACCACGATCTCCCTAGCCGCGCGCCCGGTCGACCTCGGAGGTGCTGGCGAAGGTGTTGGCCTGGGTCCAGGCCTCCAGGTCGCCACGGCGATAGAGCACGCGCCTGCCGGCCTTCACGAAGCGCGGGCCCGAGCCCTCTACGCGGTAGCGCTCCAGCGTGCGGGGCGATATGCGCAGCAGCTCCGCGGCTTCTTGCTGGGTAAGATAGGTATCGGTGTTCATCGCCTGACCCTCGGTCGTTACGACGCGCGAATGAGCGCGTTCCTGAGGGTCAAAAGGTAGAGATGCGGAGCTGCGTCCTCAGCCGGATATGGCTGAAAACAGCCGAAAACTGGTCTGACTAGGAGTTATCAGCCATGCGATAAGCGCGGTAAACCTCCGATACGCGCTTCTTGATCTCGCTCTCGGCGGGAACCCTGTCGAACTCGGCCGAAAACCAATCGGCCAGGCGGCGAACGAGATCGGCCTGCACGTCCGGTAGGCCGTCTACATAGGCGATGATGCAAATCTGGAGCCAGCACCGCTCCCAGTCATGTACGGTCGGCCGACCAACGCGACCCCGCTTGGCTTCCTCTTCTGCCGCAACGACCGGCACCTGCACTGGAACAGGTTCCCCGGTCCCATCCCGGACAGTGCTGGGGTCTGACGAAAGCGAGCGCTCAAGGTAGGGAACAAGTGTCATCTCCGGAATGATGACCAGCCCCTCATGGGTGTAGACCTCATAGGAAGCACTGGAGACAAACTTCGCCACCCCCACCCGGAAAACCCGTCCGACATCGTCCCGCGCCCAGAGCGCAATCGGGACCTCGACAATGTCGCCGGAACTTTCGAGGATGCACGCTGTCACATGCTTGGCGTGGAGTGCCTTGCGGAACTCGTTGACCATCGAACCATACCGTCTGAAGGCGGCTGCCTCCTCCTCCCACAAATGGGTCAACTCTTCCTTCTCTGCCTCAAAAAGCTCCAATGCCTCCCTGAATGGGATGAACTGTTCGCGACCATCGATGACATATCGGACAGGATTCGACATGAGGTCGGAAGGTTCGTCACTCGTGCCAGCAACACGATTTCGGGGTACCGGAAATGCTGGCGGCTCGGGGGCTCGGAAGAGCGTTGGTCGAGCTGTCAGTTCGTCTGTCAACGCCGGAGTAAAAATGCATCGGCTGGCCGGAGTAAAAATGCGTCACG
>CALGGB010000132.1 GCA_937880925.1 uncultured Rhodospirillaceae bacterium
CTCCGCTGATCTCCAGCACCCAGCATCATGTGTATCTCAGCCAGACCAGCCGCGGCGAGGTGGTGATCGGCGGCGGCAGCGACCCCTATCCGCTCTACAGCACCCGTTCGACCCTGGAGATGAAGGAAGCCTGGATGGTCGGCACGCTGGAGCTGTTCCCGTTCCTGGCCAACGTGAAGATGCTGCGCCAGTGGGCCGGCATGACCGACATGACGCCCGACTACTCACCCGTGATGGGTTTGAGCCCGGTGGCGAACTATTACCTCGACGCCGGCTGGGGCACCTGGGGCTTCAAGGCCACCCCGATCTGCGGCAAGACCAACGCCGAACTGATCGCCACGCGCAAGACGCCGGAGCTGATCAAGGCGTTCTCGCTGGAACGGTTCGATACGTTCAACCTGCTGGACGACAAGGCGGCGACGGCGGCGAGCCATTAGATGCGCCTCTTGCTGTCCCTTGGCCGCCGGTCGGCCGGTGCGTCACCGGGACCGCCACGAACCTCTGCCTCTCGCCCCATCCCGACGATGTCTGCTCCTCCATCGGCGTCAGGGGCGGCTTTCGGAATGCCGGCCACGGCCCGAACGCAAGGGGCCCGGCGCTTGCGCACCGGGCCCCGGTTCCTCGGGCGAGGTCGTGGCAGGCGCTTACCAGCTGACCTCGAAGCCGCTGACGTAGCCGTTCTGCCAGAACCACTTGGCATCGTCGGCGCCGAAGCAGTCTTGGCGCTGGGCACCGTCGAAGCCGCACAGCAGTTCGTTCCATCTGGGCGAACCCGTGGTGTTGTAGCCGAAACCCGCGCCGTTCTCGGGCACCACGGGCGCGAGCCGGACAAATCCCCAGCCCTCGCCGGCCGAGACCTCCAGCCAGATCGTGGTGCTGTAGGGCAGGCTGCAGTCGTCGGGGCCCGACCAGGCGTAGGTGCCGCTGACCGTCGGCTCGCCCATGAGGGAATCGAGGTTGTAGCTCACGGTGATGTCGTAGACCTGGCAATCGCCGATCCAGACGTCGTAGGCGGTCAGTTCGCCGCCGCCGGGACCCACAGCCAGGGCAGGAGCCAGGGGTGTCAGGGCCGCCGCGACCGTCACAAACACCAGCACCCGAAGGCGCCGCAACAGGGTCGTCAAACGCATCGTTTCTTCTCCATTGTCACTTGGTGCCGAAAGGGACACGAATCGAACCAGACGACCCGCGTAGCCTCCTGCGGCGTCTGGTAGGAAACAGCGGTTCCGTAAGCCGCCCAGTCCAAATGGTCTATTCAGATTTCGGTGTAGAGTGCGGTGCGTGCGTTGGCTTGCCGTGGCGCGAGCCATTTGACACCGCAGCTAGCAGAAACTGGCGAGCAGACCTTGGGTGTTTGTTCTCCGCCACATGGTGCTCGAAACAAGCTGAATGACGGTTAACTTCGCAGCTCAGCGCTGGCGCGGTCGCAGGGCGGGGAACTGGTCAGCCTCTTGACGCGCTCTGTCGTTACAGGGAGCGGCGGGTCTGCCGCCGTCCCGGTCGGCGAAGCCCGCGGCAGCGTGGCGGAAAGACCGGGACCGCTCGTAAAATGCTCCTCACAAGACAATCCCGCTTCTACTACGCATGGTTTATTTTGATTGGATCTACTCGTACCATGGTGGCGTCGATCCAAAACTTGTTTCCTTTAACAGTATATTGTCCCCTAGAGTCCGGACTTGTTCTTTGTCCTGGGCGGAATCGGTTCATGTTCGTCGCATTGAGTTCTTTCACCATAGCGAACGGCATGGTTGAAGAAGTCAGGGAAGCCTTTCGCCAGCGGCCGCACATGGTCGACAGTGCGCCGGGATTCGTCGGTATGGAGGTTATGAGCCCGACGACGGATTCGGCCGAGATCTGGCTCCTGACCCGCTGGAGCGATGCCGCGAGCTTCCATGACTGGCATCGCGGCCACGAATACCACGAGATCCACAAGGGCATTCCCAAGGGATTGAAGCTGGTCCCCGGCAGCGCCACGCTGCGCTATTTCGAGGTTTTTGCCGATTGACCGCAAGCTTGGGCCAGCAGCGATGACCGCCACGCAGGGGCACCCCCCGGCCCCCGGTCCGGTGGACGCAATGTCTGAACGGACCGCCGTGCTCGACCGCGACGGCCTGGCACGCTTCCAGGCGCTGCGTGGAGATGCCGTGGCGGCGGTCACGGACCGCTTCTATGAGGAGTATCCGGCACTTTATTCCCGCTTCGGTCCGGCCGGGCGCCGGGCCTGCAGCCAGGACCTGACCTTCCATCTGGAGTTCCTGGGGCCGGTGCTGGAATACGGCCTGCTCATGCCGATGGTCGACTACTTGTGCTGGCTCGATGGCGTGCTGGGCGCGCGGGGCATTCCCACCGAGCACCTTGGCCTGTCGCTGGACTGGCTGGGCGCATTCTATGCCCGGGCCATGGCGCAGGAGGAAGGCGCCGTGGTTGCGGCAGCCCTGGCCGGCGCACGGCAGGCCTATCTCCTGGCGCGCCATGAACCGCAGGCCCCCAAGTCACCCCCACGCTGGCCGGAAGCCGACGCCTGCGAGGACGCGCTGCTCGCAGGCGACCATGCCGCGGCGCTGGCCATCCTGCAGGGCTGCCTGGAGCGCGGCGACGGTCTGATCGACATCGAACTCCACGTCATCCAGCCGGCGCTCTACAGCATCGGGGAGAAGTGGCAGGCCAATCAGGTCAGCGTTGCCCAGGAACATCTGGCGACCTCCATCGCCACATCCCTGATGACTGCGGGCCTCCTCACGTCGCACCCCCGGGCGCCGGTCGAGCGATCCGTTCTGCTGGCCTGCGTCGAGGGCAACAACCACGCCGTAGGTCTGCGCATGGTTGCCGATGCCTTCCAGCTTGCCGGCTGGCGGGTGCATTATCTTGGTGCGGATGTGCCGACCCGCGCGCTGATTGCGCATGCCGCCGACAGCAAGCCGCAGCTGATCGGCCTTTCGGTATCCTTCCCCCACCAGCTGGCGGCCGTCACCGCAGTCATCCAGGGGCTCACCGATTGTTTCGGAGCGGCACGTCCCGGCGTCATCGTCGGCGGGCTGGCTATCAACCGCTACAGCCACCTGGCCGACATGCTGGGGGCCGATGCCCATTGCTGGGACCCGGCAGCAGCGCTCGTCCTTGCCGGAAAACTCGGCGCGACGGCCTGAAGGAACGATGGTACGCGATTGGCCCCCCGAACTGGAGAACATGACCGCGGTCGTTGCGGCGACCCTGGGCCGTGACGGTTTGCTGGCACGGTCCAACGCCGGTTTCCGGCGCATTGCCGGGACCGGCGAAGCCGACCCCGCCGGCACCGATGTATCCCATCTCTTCGTCCAGCCGGACTTTGCAGCCCTGTGCCGTGCCGTCGATGAAGGCGCCGAGGGAGCCTACGCGGGTATGCTCACCATGGGGGATTACAACGGCCTGACACGCACCTTGCATGGGCGGGTGGACCGATGCGGTGATGGACTGCGCCTGCTCATCGAATACGATGTCGAGGATCTTGAGCGCATCAACGAGGCTTTCCGGAAGCTCAACGACGCCCACGCGCTTCTCCGTTATCAGCTTGTCCAGGCCAACCAGGCGCTCCAGCAGCAGAACGCCACCATCGAGGCGGCTGCGCTGACCGATCCACTCACCGGCCTGGGCAACCGCCGGCATCTCGATGCGACCCTGGACATTGAACTCCAGCGCGCGGCGCGCACGGGCGAGCCTCTGACCGCCATCATGGCGGATCTCGACCACTTCAAGAACGTCAACGACCGCTTCGGCCATGAGGCCGGGGACCAGGTGCTCAAGGCCTTCGGTGCGGCGATGCGGGCCCAGACCAGGGCGATGGACCTCGTTGCCCGTTTCGGCGGCGAGGAGTTTGTCGTCCTGCTGCCCCATACCCCGCTCGAGGGCGGCCGGATCATCGCCGAGCGCATGCGCGCGACGTTTGCGGAAACCGTGGTCCCGCCGCTGCGGGAGCCGGTGACAGCCAGCTTCGGCGTTGCGCAGGCCAGGGGCGCCGAGACGGCCGAATCGCTCCTGCAGTGCGTCGACAAGGCGCTCTACAAGGCCAAGCAATCGGGACGCAATCGCGTGGTCGCCGGCTGACCGGCGGGCGGCGGCACCCAACTGACGCAGAAAGGGCCCGGCAGTTTCCCGCCGGGCCCTTCCCGTATCGATCGGCTGTTGCCGCAATTACGCGGGCGACAGACCCGAAGCTGCGGGCTTGCCGCGCTCCATGGAGATCGAGTAGTTGACCTTCTGGCCTTCCTGCAGGGTCGGCATGCCGGCCGCTTCGACGGCGGTGGCATGCACGAAGACGTCATTGCCGCCTTCGTCCGGCTGGATGAAGCCGAAGCCCTTGTTGACGTTGAAGAACTTCACGGTTCCGGTGGCCATGTGCTGGCTCCTTCTCACTCAAGTGTACGCCAATTCGGCGCGCTGGATTGCGCGGTCATCGCGCAGCCCATATCCGAATTCAGCGTTGTCTTGGGAGTGCCCCATCGGGGCGGGTAGCAAGCCAGGCAATCGTTCGAACACTCCGCATATGGGCGCTTGCGGCGACGAAAGCAAGGAAAACCGAGTCTGAGCCTTGCGCTCCGCCGGCCGGGGCGCCGCCGGGCACGGCTTGCGCGGCGGCCCGGTTCCGGCAAGGCTCGCCGCCCGGATCATCTGGAGACAAGTCATGGCGCAGCGTTTCACGGGCAAGCGGATCCTCATCACCGGCGCGGGCGGATCGCTGGGCGGGGCCGCGGCGCGGGCCTTTGCGGGCGAGGGCGGCCGCCTGTTCCTGATCGACCGCGCCGCCGATGCCCTGGCCGATCTCGCCGGGGAGCTGGGCGATGCGGTGGCGGGCAGCACCGCGGCCGACGTCACCGCCGAACCTGCCGTCGCCGATGCCGTGGCGGCGGCCGAGACGGCACTGGGCGGGCTCGACGTGGTGGTGAACGCCGCCGGCATCGTCGGCCCGGCCGGGCGCCTCATCGATTGCAGCCTGGAGGACTTTCAGGCGGTCTTTGCGATCAACGTCACCGGCACCTTCCTGGTCTGCAAGCACGCCATTCCGGCGCTGGAGCGCGCCGGCGGCGGCGCGGTGGTCAACTATGCCTCCACCGCGGGCATGGCCGGCGACGACACGCTCGGCCCCTATTCGGCGAGCAAGGGCGCGGTGGTGCTGATGACCCGCTCGCTCGCCAGGAATCACGCGCCGCACGGCATACGGATCAACTGCGTCTGCCCGGGCTCCATCGCCTCGCCCATGCTCGACAACTGCCTGGCCATGGAGGCCGCCCTGGGTTCGGACCCGGCGGCGGTGCAGGCGCGCTACATCGCGGGCCATCCCGCCGGGCGCTTCGGCGTGCCCCGGGAGGTCGCTGCCGCCGTGCTGTTCCTGGCCAGCGACGATGCCGCCTTCATCGCCGGCGTCGCCCTGCCGGTGGACGGCGCGGCGCTGGCCTGAGGTGCGCCTTAAACCCGCGTCCGTGCCTGGCGGGGCCTTCGCGCCGCTGGACCGCGCGGGCGCGATCTGGCATCACAAGACGCGCCTCCACCGCAAGGACGCCATGACCGCCACCGCCCGCTTCTTCCGCCTGCTGCCTTCCCTCGCGCTCGCCCTTCTGCTTGCCGCCGCACCGGGGGCCGCCCCCGCCCTGGCGCAGACTGCCGACGAGATCGCCGCCGTGCAGATCTGGCTCAACGACCAGGGTTACGACGCCGGGCCGGCCGACGGCATGATGGGCTCGCGCACGCGCAACGCCATCTCCCAGTGGGAAACCGAACACGGCCAGCCGGCCACCGGTGAGGTTTCCGGCTGGATCATCGAGATGGCCCTTGGCGGCCCGGCTGGTGCGGCTGACGGCGCCGGGGCGGGCAACGACGCCAGCGGCCTGATCTCGGTCGAACCCGCCGCCGACTCCCCGGTCAGTGACCTTCAGGGCGACATCACCGCTTTTTCGGGCACCGGCGACCTGGAGTTCAGCGCAATGGAGGACGGCGCCATCCTGATCTCCGACGGCTTCCCCTGGCGCCCGGGCATCCCGGTGGCGTCGCGCACCATCGAGATCGTCGACATCGCCTACGGCATCTTCACCGCCGCGCCCGGCAGCTCGGTCCCGGTGCCGCTCGACAACAACGTGGTCGAGGTGCCCGGCTCCAGCTTCGTGCCCCTGTTCCTGGCCTACGACCGCCAGGCCGCGGCGACCAGCTCGCTGGCCGATGCCAGCGGCATCGTCTGGCTCTTCGATCAGGGTGACCTGCGCTTCGAGCTCGACGGCTACGTGCTCACCGCCGCCAGCCCCGGCGCCACCATCGCCTTCGGCGACGACGGCGTGGTGCTGACCGGCTTCGAACTCTCCCCGCTGTAGCCGCCGCCGTCGCACTTTGGGACAGCGCGAGCGCCGGGGTCTCACGCGGAGAGCGCGGAGTGAGCGTTTCCTTTGCGCCCCACCCGTCCCGCCGCGCTTTCACCCTCCTCCATCGTCATCCGGGCGCGCCTGCGGCGCCGGTCCGGGAGAACGATGGAGGCTGAGGCTGGAACGGAAGGGCGCTGGTTTGCCATTTCTCCGCGTCTCCGCGTCTCCGCGTGCAACAGGACTGCCTGGCGGCAGGTTGTGCCCTCGCCGGCCTGCTACACCACCGGGGCGTCGGGTTCCCAGAGGCCGCGGGGGTCCTCGATCTCGACGATCCAGAGATCGGGATCGAAGTCCACCTGGCGGGCGAGAAAGGACTCGGCCTTCTCGTCCTCCACCGGATCAGGGCCGGTGGCGCGGCGCCAGGCCAGCGAATCGTCCTCGCGGCGCTCCGGGGTCAGCACTTGCGCCCGCCCGGCTTCTCGAATCAGCTTGATGAGGACCATGCCGCCGTCGGCATCGCCCCGGCGCACGACATAAAACGGGATCGCCATAGCGCTGCAGCGTCGCGACTGGGCATCGACCCATATCTGGGCCCGAAGGCGCGGAATCATTGGCCTATCCCTCCAAAACCATGGCCCGGATCGGGCTCCTCAAGGGCTCCTCATCGGCCAGACTGACAAGATGCGCAACGCCTTGTGATGCTGGCTCACCGATTTGGGAGGGCGAGCGGCGCACCGGCCGGCCCTGGCCCAGATTCGATCCCAGTTCGGTGCGTTGGCATTGAGTTCTGGCGAGTTGGTCCCTGAGCAGCGCGCAGCTCCGGCCAGAGTCGTGCGTTGTCTGCCAGCACACCGGATCGGCGATCCCCCAAATCGCCTGGGGCGGACCTCGATCGCAGCTCGGGTCCGCCCCTTTTGATTCGGGGGCGGTGTTTGCCGCCTCGCGCCAGCCCGCCTTCACTCCTCCACATCGTCGACATCGAGCTGGCCCGAGACCCGGCGCCGCACGTGCGACCAGGAAAGGCCCACGGCCATCACCGTGGCGATGGCGACCAGCGCGACCCAGGCGAGCGCATCGGGGGTTTCCAGCGACAGCAGGCCGAAATCGATCAGAGCCCAGATGCACGCACCCAGAAACGCACAGGCCAGCACCACGCCCAGCACGCCCAGGGAGCGCAGGGTGGCGCGCAGGTAGATGACAAACAGGATCAGAAGGCAGACGCCGGCCAGCGCCTTCAGCGCCATGGACTCCTGCCCGCCGTCCACCACCCAGCGGTAATAGGACCAGGGCGTGGGGTTGAAGGTCGCCAGCACGGCCATGAGCGCGATCAGCCAGCGCAGCAGGAAGCTGCCCGCGTTGAATGGTTGCCGGGCCATGGTCAGCGGCGCCCGGCGGCGATGGGATGGTTGGCGCGCATGGCTGCTCCGGTGTTGCTCGCCCGATCCTAACGCGTCAGGCGCCCGCGCGTCTCACCGGCCCCGCAGGCGGGCCAGCAGGCGCCCGTCGATCGCGACCAGCCCCAGGCCGACCAGCGCCATGCCGCCGATCTGGGGCAGGGTGACCGGCTCACCCAGCACGAAGACGCCCAGCAGGATGGCGCTGGGCGGCACCATCAGCGTCACCAGCATGGCGTTGCTGCCCCCCGCACGGCGCAACACGGAAAAGAACAGGACATAGGCAACGACCGTGGAGAGGACGCCCAGCCCGATCAGCGCCGCCCAGATGTGGGGTGCGGGCATGGCGAGGCTCCAGGGCCGGTCGAAGACCAGCGCCAGCGGGATCAGCATCAGGGCAGAGCAGCTTGCCTGCCCGGCCGCGGCCGAAAGCGGCGGCAGATGGCGCAGGCGGCGGCCCCACAGGCCCGCGGCGGCATAGGACATCGCCGCGCCCAGGACCATGACGCTGCCCAGTGCGGCCTGATCGATCTGGCCCAGCACGGAAGGGCCGATCAGCACCACCACACCCGTCAGGCCCAGCAGCACGCCGGCCAGGCGGTTTGCCGTCAGGCGCTCGTCGCGGGTCACGAAATGGGCCGCGATCACGCCGAACACCGGCGTGGTGGCGTTGAACACGCTGGCCAGCCCGCTGGTGATCCAGATCTGGCCCGAAACGATCAGGCAGAAGGGCAGGGTGTTGTTGAACACCGCCATGACGATGAGATCGCGCCAGGTCGCCCGGTCCTTGGGCATGGCCGGGCGCAGGGCAAAGACGATGCCCCACAGGCACAGCGCGCCGATCGTCATGCGCGCCATGACGATGGTGAAGGGCGGCAGCGCCTCCAGCGCCACCGCGACAAAGAAGAACGAACCGCCCCAGACCAGCGAGAGCCCCACCAGCATGAGCCAGGCGGTGCCGTCCAGGGAAAGCTGTCGGGTCGTCATGGCGCGCGGACCTTAAGGGGCCTCTGGTGGCCCGTCATTCCGCTTCTTGCGCCGGTGCTCGCGGGAAGGGCGCGGGTCTTGTGCAATCGCCGCACACAATCGGCACCAAGCCTTCCGGTTTTCCTTCCCGGCGGCTTTGGCGGCGTACTATGGTTCGCGCGGCCAACCTGCAAGATTGTCTCACAACATGGTCCAGCACCGCCTGCAACCGCTCCTGGCGCCCCGTTCCGTCGCCATCGTCGGCGCTTCTCCCAAACAGGAGAGCTTCGGCTGGACGTCCTACCGCGCGCTTGCCGATTGCGGTTTCGAGGGGCGTATCGCGCTGGTCAATCCCGGCTATCAGGAGATCGACGGGCGGCCCTGCTTCCCCTCGCTTTCAGCCATTCCGGATGGCGTCGAACACGCCATGCTCAATGTCGCCAACGCGCGGCTGGAGGGGGTTTTCGACGAGGCGATCGCCGCGGGCATTCCCGCGGTCACGATCTTTGCCTCGGGCTACCTCGAGGGCGACACCGATCCGCCCCTGCTCGCCCGCCTGCGCGCCAAGGCCAGGGCGGCCGGTCTGCTGGTCTGCGGCGGCAACGGTTCGGGCTTCTACAACCGCGCCGAAAACGTCCAGATCACGCTGGCCGGCGGGCGCGGCGGGCCTGAGGTCGGGCCCGTCACGCTGATCGCCCAGTCCGGCTCCATCTATCTCGGCATGATCCAGACCGACGGCAGGCTCGACTACAACCTCACCGTCTCCTCGGGCCAGGAGATCGGCACCTCCGCCGCCGAGTACATGGATTACGCGCTGGAGCTTCCCTCGACCCGCGCCATCGCCCTGTTCCTGGAGACGATCCGCGATCCCAAGGGTTTCTGTGTCGCGGCGCAGAAGGCGCTGGACCGGGGCGTTCCGGTGGTGGTGCTGAAGGTCGCGCGCACCGAGGAAAGCGCGAAGATGGCGGTCAGCCATTCCGGTGCGCTGGCCGGCAACGATGCCGCCTACGATGCCGTCTTCGAGCGCTACGGCGTGCAGCGCGTCCACGATCTCGACGCCATGATCGCGACTCTGCAGATGGCGATCCAGCCGCGTTCCTTCGTCCAGGGCGGTCTTGTTTCCATCACCGATTCGGGCGGCGAGCGCGAGCACCTGGCCGATATGGCGAGCGACGCCGGCGTGCCCTTCGCGCAGATCGCTCCGGCGACCACGGAAAAGCTTGCCGCGCGCCTGGAATACGGCCTCGATCCGGTCAACCCGCTCGATGCCTGGGGAACGGGCAAGGACTATGCGCCGATCTTCCTCGATTGCTGGAAGGCGCTGATGGAGGATCCCGACTGCGGCGTCGGTGTCTGGATCGCCGACCTGCGCGACGGCGAGAAGTACCGCACCGTCTTCACCCACAGCGCCCACGAGATCGCCGCGGCGGCGGGCAAGCCCATGGCCTTTGCCACCTGCGTACCCAACGGCATCGCCCACGAGACCGCGCGCCGCCTGCGCGAGATCGGCACGCCGCTGATCGACGGCCTGGGCCCGGCCATGACCGCCGTGGCGCGGATGATGGCCTGGCGCGACCGCCGCGCCGCCCCGGAAATGGCGCCTCCCGCCGCCCCAGACGATGCTGTCGTGGCGCGCTGGCGCACGCGCCTTGCCACCGGCGTCACCCTGGAGGAAGCCGAGGGTCTGGCGCTCGCCGCCGACTTCGGCCTTGACGTGCCCCAGGCCGCGATTGTCACCGACGTCGCCGAGGCGATCTCTGCCGCCGGAAAGCTGGGCTACCCCGTGGTGCTCAAGACCGCGCAGGAGGGCATCGCCCACAAGTCCGACGTCGGCGGCGTTCGCCTCGGCCTGACCGACGGCGACGCGGTCGCCGATGCCTATGAGAACATGGCGGCCCGCCTGGGGCCGCGCTGCCTGGTCAGCCCCATGGCCCCGCCGGGCACGGAAATGGTCTTCGGCATGGTGCGCGATGCCACCTTCGGCCCGCTGGTGCTGGTCGGGGCCGGCGGCATCTTTGTCGAGGTGCTCAAGGACGCCCGGCTTGCCGTGCCGCCCTTCGATGCCGCCTTTGCCCGCAGGCTGATCGACGGCCTGCGCGCCCGGCCGCTGCTCGACGGCGTGCGCGGCCGTCCCGCGGCCGATGTCGATGCCCTGGCCGAAGCGCTCGCCCGTTTCTCGGTGCTCGCCGCGACCCTGGGCGAGGACATCGCCGAACTCGACATCAATCCTGTCATTGCCGGGCCCGGCGGCGCGATCGCCGTCGATGCCCTGGTCGTACCGTCTGCTGCAACGAAGAAAGAGGAGAACACGCCATGAGCGAGGAAGTGCTCTACGAGGTGAAGGACAAGATCGCGCGGATCACGATCAACCGCCCGACCAAATTCAATTCGATCAATCCGCCGCTGATGGCCGAGCTTTCCGCGGTCTTCCGCAAGGCCGACGAGGACCCCAAGGTCTCGGTCATCATCCTGACCTCGGCCGGCGACCACTTCGGCGCCGGTTATGATCTGAAGTTCCCCTGGAGCGAGGAATACGGGCGCGGCCCCATGGGCACCCGCAAGATGCTCAAGGACTGCGCCGATTTCGAGTTCGGCCCCTGGGACTGCTCCAAGCCGGTGATCGCCATGGTACGCGGCTATTGCCTGGCCGGTTCGTGCGAGCTCGCCATGATGTGCTGCATCACCTATGCGGCCAAGTCGGCGACCTTCGGCGAGCCGGAGATCCGCTTCTCCACCGCCCCGCCCGCGATGATCATGCCCTGGCTGGTCGGCCTCAAGCATGCCCGCGAGCTGCTCTACACCGGAGACATGATCGGTGCCGAGGAAGCCCGCCAGATGGGCATGATCAACAAGGTCTTCGACGAGGACAAACTCGAAGAGGAGACCATGAAGTACGCCCGCCGCGCCGCGGCGATCTCGCTGGAAGGTCTGCAGACGACCAAGGCGGCGATCAACCGCAGTGCGGAAATCGCCGGCCTCAAGAGCGCCGTTGCCTATGGCGTGGAAGTCGGCGGCATCCTCGATGCCAGCGAGACCGAGCAGTACCTGGAGTTCTCGCGCGTCAAGGCCGAGAAGGGCCTTGCCGCCGCCATCCGCTGGCGCGAAAGCCAGTTCGAGTAGTCGTGTCTGTTCCTCCTCTCCCCTTGCGGGAGAGGGCCGGGGTGAGGGGTTCCGCGCGCCAGCGCGGCATGTTGCCGGAGTCCGCGGCGGTGCGGTTCCCCCTGACCCAGCTTCGTCTAGGCGATCGCTTCGCGTTCGCCAAGCCTGCGCAACCCTCTCCCACAAGGGGAGAGGGGATGCGAGAATCCGCTCTGCTGGATATGGCCCGATGAGGAAACGAACGTGACCGACGAGGTGCTCTACGAGGCCGCCGAGCGCATCGCGCGCATCACGATCAACCGCCCGTCCAAGATGAACACGCTGAACCCGCCACTGATGGCGGAGCTTTCGGCCGCGTTGCGCCGTGCCGAGGCCGACGATGCGATTTCGGTCATCGTGCTGACCTCAGCGGGCGACAACTTCGGCGCGGGCTACGACCTGAAATACGACTGGAACGGCCACTTCGGCCACGACCTCATGGGCATGCGCCGCGCGCTGAAGGCCAGCGTCGATTTCGAATTCGGCCCCTGGGACTGCGCCAAGCCGGTGATCGCCATGGTGCGGGGCTATTGCCTGGCCGGTTCCTGCGAACTGGCCATGATGTGCTGCATCACCTTTGCGGCGAAATCAGCCAGGTTCGGCGAACCGGAGATCCGCTTCTCCACCGCGCCCCCGGCGATGATCATGCCCTGGCTGATCGGCCTGAAACGCACCCGCGAGCTGCTCTACACCGGCGACATGATCGATGCGCAGGAGGCCTGCGAAGCCGGCATGATCAACCGCGTCTTCGACGACGCAGCGCTGGAAGCAGAAACCATGAAGTACGCCCGCCGCGCCGCCGCGATTTCGCGCGAGGGCCTGATGACGACCAAGGCCGCGATCAACCGCTGCGCCGAGATCGCCGGCTTGCGCGAGGCCGTCGCCTACGGCATTGAGACGGCGGCGATCCTCGACTGCTCGGAGACCGAGCAGTTCCTGCAGTTCGAGGCGGTGCGCAAGGAACAGGGATTGTCGGCGGCGATCCGCTGGCGTGAGAGCCAGTTCGCCTGAAGCCGTTTCAGCCGTCCAGCCCCAGCACCTTGCGCGGGTCGCGGCCGTCGAGCCAGCCCAGGGTCATGCTGCCTTTGAGTTCGTAGCCGATCAGGCGCTGCAGCACTTCGGGCATGGGCGCGACCGTCTCGGGCGGCAGGGCCAGATACATCATCTCCTCCTGGCGCAGCCAGCCCAGCGAATAGCCGGCGTAGAAGCCGATGCGCGGTTCGCCCGAGCGGTTGGCGCCGGCACCGTGCCAGGTCGAGCCGAGCCAGAAAAGGGCGCTGCCCGCCGGCATTTCGGCGGCGATCTCGCTGCCAGGTTCGGGCTTTTGTCCGCTGGGCCACAGGTGGCTGCCGGGCACGATGCGGGTCGCGCCGTTGGCCGCCGTGAAACCGGTGACCGCCCACATGACGTTGACCTCGAACACCGGGTGGGGGTGGGGCAGGCGGAAGATGTCGTCGTCGCGGTGCAGGCCCTGGTCGGCGGCACCGGGATGGACTGCGATGCCCTGGACGCTGGAGAGCTGCCAGCGCACGCAGTTGGGTCCCAGCAGGCGTTCCATCACGCCGCTGACGACGGGGTCGATCAGGCGCTGCTGCAGGGTCGGTGCGTTGTCCAGCACGCGGCTGTGGATGCGCGCCGTCGCGTTGCCCCGGTCCTGCGGTGCGATGGCCTCGAAGTGCGGCGCCAGTTCCTCGGCGATGGAGCCCATCGCCGCAGGTTCGGCCAGGCCCTCGACGATGGCGTAGCCCCGCTCCTCAAGCGCCGCAACCGCCGCCGCGATGCGCGGGTCCTGTCTCACTGCAGGCACCAGCCGCCGTCGACGGGGATGACGTGGCCGGTGACGTAGCTGGCCGCATCGCTCGCCAGGAACACGGCCGGGCCGACCATTTCTTCCGGGTTGCCCTTGCGGCCCATGGGGGTTGCCGCGAGCACGCCCCTGAGGTGGTCGGGGTCCTCGTAGCGCTCGCCGCTGCCGCGCATGTGGCTGGTCATGTAGCCGGGTGCCACGACATTGACGCGGATGTTGTGCGGCCCCCATTCAACGGCCAGGTGGCGCGCGGTGTGGTCGAGCCCGGCCTTGGCCGCGCCGTAACTCGTCAACTGCTCGAAGACGACCATGCTGCTGGTCGAACTGGTGAAGACGATCGCTCCGCCACTGCCCTGGGCGATCATCTGCCGGCCCGCGACCTGGGCGCAGGAGAAGGCGCTGGTCAGATTGATGGCGATCATCTCGTTCCATTGCTGCGGCGTGATCTCCTCGGCGCGGGCGGCCCGGCCGATGCCGTGGTTGATCACCATGACGTCCAGCGCGCCGAAGGCCGCCACGGTCTCGGCGACCAGCCGCTCGACGTCCTCGCGCTTCTGGGCGTCGAAGACGACATCGAGAATCTCGTGGCCCTCGGCGCGCAGTTCGTCGCCTGCCTCCTTTACGATGTCGGCGCTGCGGCCACAGACCGTGACGCGGGCACCGGCCTCCGCCATGCCGCGGGCCAGTGCGCGGCCGATGCCGCGGCCCGAGCCCGTGACGATGACCGACTTGCCGGTGAGGTCGAAGAGCCTGGCGGTCGGGTGCATCACGCTTCGACCGTATGGCGGTCGAGGCTGCCCGCGGTTCCAAGGTCGAAGACGCAGGTTTCGGCCTCGTGGTTGAACAGGCGGTGGCGCGCGCCGCCGGGCAGGAAGACACAGTCGCCCGCACCGGCGTGGAAATAGGCGCCGCCGTCGAGATCGGAAACGAAGAGATGGCCTTCCTCGACGTGGTACATCACGTCATAGGGGAAGCTCACGACATCGCTGCGCGCGCCCGGCCGCAGCCGCGCGACCGCGAAGCCGACCTTCTCGGTCGAGGCCAGGACCTCCAGCAGGACCGGGTTCTTCTTGCCCAGGATTGCGTTGAGCCGCTCGCCCTGGCCGATCTTCTCCAGGCGGCGCTGTTCGCTGCCGCGCCCGCGCGGCCAGTCGGCCAGCGCCTTGGCATCGAAGGGCACGGCGCTCTGGGGCCGGGGATGGTCCTTCAGCTCGGCGGCGTTGGCCGGCGGGCAGATGACCTCCAGCAGGCGCAGTTCGCTGTCGCCGAAATTGTGGCCGTAGTGCCACTGCAGCTCGCGCATCAGCAGCATCTCGCCCTTGCCGATGGAGCGCAGCTCACCGGTGTTGGGGTCCTGGCAGGTGTAGTGGCCTTCCAGCACATAGAGGCATTCATGGGTGTTGAAGTAGGGCCGGAATCGGTCGGAGGAGGAGAAAGCCGCGCCCGGTGGCATGGTCACGGTAACAACGACCATCTCCTTGCTCATGACGTGGAAGAGGTCGTTGACGAAGCCCGATTCCTCATCGCCCCAGATGATGTAGGGCACGGTGGCGGCGGGGACGAGCGTCGGGGCGTCGAGCTTCTGCAGGTTGTCGCGGGTGGCCATGGCGATTCCGATCAGACAGGAGTGGGAGCAAGGAAGCGGGCGACATAGGCGCGGCAGGCCGCCAGCGCCTCGTCGACCGTGAAGGCCTGCGGGTCGATCGTGAGTTCGACCCAGAAGCCGTCGATCAGCGCGATCAGGCCAAGGGCGGCGATGCGCGCATCGATCGCGGTGCCGCGCTCGGCGGCGGCGCGCTCGAACAGGCGGGCGACGACCGCGCGGTAGTCGCGGTAGAGCTCGTGGTTGATCGCGGCCATGGCCGGGTCGGTGCGCGCCTCGTGCCAGAAGGTGAGGAAGGCCGAGAGCTTGACCGGCTCGAAGATCGGCTCGGCAAACACCGCGATCAGCATGGCATCAAGCCGGTCAAGGGCACCCTTGCCGCTGGCCCGTGCGGCATCACCCATGGTCTGGGCGATGGTGTCGCAGAGGTGGCGGTAGGCCGCGACCAGCAGCTCGCCCTTGTTGCCGTAGTAGTGGGCGACCAGGCCGCGCGAGGCGCCCGCAGCCGCAGAGATCGTCTGCACGGTGGTGCCGGCCAGGCCATGGGCGGCGACCGAGCGGATCGCACCCTCGATCAGGTCAATGCGGCGCTGGGCGTTGATTTCAGGATGGGTGCGGGGGCGGTCCGCAGGCTGTGTGCTGTCCATGAGTGGACTCCATCATAAAATATGTTGGACGTCCAACATATTTTCTGCGAACGCTGCGGGTGTCGGACAAGACGGCACGGAGACGGGAATGGAGAAGGCCTGGGATTACATCGTGGCGGGTGCGGGATCGGCAGGCTGCGTCCTGGCCGCGCGGCTTTCGCAGGACCCCACGGTGTCGGTCCTGCTGGTCGAAGCCGGCGGCAGCGACAACACCCTGCTGGTCCAGATGCCCGCCGCGGTGGGCATGGCGATCCTCTCGCCGCGCTTCAACTGGCGTCTCGCCAGCCAGCCCGAGCCGGGTCTGAACGGCCGGACGATCTACACGCCGCGCGGGCGTGGCCTGGGCGGTTCCAGCTCGATCAACGGCATGATCTACATTCGCGGCCATGCGCTCGACTACGACCGCTGGGCCTTCGAGGAAGGCTGTCCGGGCTGGTCCTATGGCGATGTCCTGCCCTACTTCCGACGGGCCGAGGACCACGAGGCAGGTGAGAATGCCTGGCACGGCACCGGGGGCCCGCTCCACGTCCGCACAGGCAGCCGTCATCTCCACAATCCTCTTTATGACGCCTTCATCGCCGCCGGTGTCGCGGCGGGTTACACCACGACTGACGACGTCAACGGCGCGCGGCAGGAAGGTTTGGGCCGCTTCGAGATGACGGTGAGGAACGGCCGCCGCTGGTCCACCGCCAACGCCTACCTGCGCCCGGCGCGCAGCCGGTCCAACCTCACCGTGATGACCCAGGCCCATGTCGTGCGCGTGGCCCTCGACGATGGACGGGCAGCAGGCCTTGAGGTGCAACTCAAGGGCCGGCGCCGGGTCCTGCGGGCTGATCGCGAGGTGATCCTCTGCGCCGGCGCCATCGGCTCGCCGGGCATCCTGCTGCATTCGGGCATCGGTCCGGCAGAAGAACTGCGCCGCCTGGGGATCGCCGTGGCAGTCGACCTGCCGGAGGTCGGCGCGAACCTGGAGGATCACCTGGAGGTCCACGTCCAGCAGGCCTGCACGCAGCCGATCAGCCTGTTGCGTGAGCTCGCGCCTCACCGCAAGCTGTTGACGGGACTCCAGTGGCTGGTGAGCCGCCGCGGCATGGGGGCGACCAACCACTACGAGGCAGGCGCCTTTGTGCGCAGCCGCCCGGACGTGCCCCATCCTGACCTGCAGATTCACTTCGCGCCGATTGCCTATGGCGACGATGCCGCCGCGCGCCGGGTGATCGAACACGGCTACCGGGTGCATATCGGCCCGTTGCGTCCGCGCTCGCGCGGCAGGTTGTGGCTGGCAAGCGCCGATCCCGCCGTGCCGCCCGCTTTCTGCTTCAACTATCTCGACGATGAGCAGGATATCGCGGACTTGCGCGCCAGCGTCAGGGTCGCGCGTGCCATCTTCGCCCAGGCGCCGCTGGCACCGTTCCGCGGACGCGAACTCTCACCGGGCGAATCGGTGCAGTCGGACGGGGAGATCGATGCCTGGGTGCGCCAACGCGCCGAAAGCGGCTACCACCCGGCGGGCACCTGCCGCATGGGCAGCGATGCAAAGGCCGTGGTGGATCCGCAGTGCAGGGTTCGCGGGGTCGCGGGCCTGCGGGTGGTGGATGCCTCGATCATGCCCTCGATCGTCTCGGGCAACCTCAACGCGCCGGTCATCATGCTGGCCGAAAGGGCCGCAGACATGATCGCCGGCAAGGCGCTGCTGCCGCCGTGCGATCCGCGGCGGGCCTGAGACAGGTTCAGCTACCTGCCCCGTCTTCGGGATAAACGCCCCAGAGGTCGTCCATCGCCATCCAGCCCTTCACACCGGAAAGCTCGACGCGGCACCAGCCGGGCTCGCAGCTGAGCAGGGTGCCCTGCACGCCCGGCTCGGCGCGAAACACCGGCCTGCCGTCGACCGAAGGCTTGTCGTAGCCCGTGCGCTGGGTGGCGCCGGTCACCTGCACGGTACGCAGGCTCGACAGCATCACCCGGTGGACCCAGCCCTTGGTGCCGTCGATATCGCGCACCTCGCGCCACTGGTCGTACTCCTTGATGATCTCCACCGGCAGACCCTTGCGCGTGTAGACCCACTCGACCGGATAGGATTCGCCGGGACCGGCGCGCATGTTGACCTCGTCGGCTTTCAGGGAGACGAACCGCGGGAGTGGCAGATTCTCTTGCGCCGAGGCCGTGACGCCGGCGCCCGAAAGGGCCATGATCAGGGCGATCAAGATTGTCATAGCAGCGACGTTGCGTTGTTTCGCCCCTTCGTATTTGCTAGACATCGCCCGCCCCGGGGACCGGCCGGGTTCCATCACGGCAAAAAGCACGCGCATGGCCCGCAAGAAACCTATCGTCATCGTCACGCGGAAACTCCCCGACGTCATTGAGACGCGGATGATGGAGTTGTTCGACACCAGGCTCAACGACGACGATCACCCGATGACACGCGAGGAGCTGGTGGAAGCCGTAAAAACGGCGGATATCCTGGTTCCCACGCTCACTGATCGTATCGACAAGGGCATCCTCGCCCAGGCAGGCGAGAACCTGCGCCTGATGGCGAACTTCGGCACCGGCGTCGATCACATCGATCTGGCCGCCGCCCGCGAGCGCGGCATCACCGTCACCAACACGCCGGGCGTGCTGACCGAAGACACCGCCGACATGACCATGGCGCTGATCCTGGACGTGATTCGCCGGGTCAGCGAAGGCGCCCGCCTGATCCGCAGCGGCGAGTGGAGCGGCTGGAGCCCGACGCACATGCTGGGCCACCGCCTGTGGGGCAAGCGCCTGGGCATCATCGGCATGGGCCGTATCGGCTCGGCCGTGGCGCGCCGCGCCAAGGGTTTCGGCCTCTCGATCCACTACCACAACCGCCGGCAGCTGCCCGAGTACGCCGAGCAGGAGCTCGATGCGACCTATTGGGAGAGCCTCGACCAGATGCTCGCCCGCATGGACATCATCTCGGTCAACTGCCCGCACACGCCCGCCACCTTCCATCTGCTTTCGGCGCGCCGCCTGAAGCTGCTGAAAAAGACCGCGGTGATCGTCAACACCTCGCGCGGCGAGGTGATCGACGAGCAGGCGCTGACCCGCATGCTGCGCGGCAACGAGATCGCCGGCGCCGGCCTCGACGTCTTCGAGCACGAGCCCGCCGTGAACCCCAAGCTGCTCAACCTGGGGAATGTCGTGCTGCTGCCGCACATGGGCTCGGCCACGATCGAGGGCCGCGTCGACATGGGCGAGAAGGTGCTGATCAACATCAAGACCTTCGTCGACGGCCACAAGCCGCCCGACCGCGTGATCGACACGCTCCTCTAGGACGGTCATGGCCGATGCCACGCGTACCATGAGCCTGCCCCAGGCGCAGGCTCTGGCGGGCGAACACGCGCGGGCCGGGCGCACGGGCGAGGCCGAAAAGCTCTGCAGGGCGATCCTCGTGGCCAGCCCGGACCACGTCCCGGCCCTCCACCTTCTTGCTTTGCTGATGAAGAACACGGGGCGCGAGGCCGAGGCCCGCGCCACCCTGGCACAGGCCCGCGCGCTGGCGCCCGAACAGCCCCAGCTCGCCGCCGATCTCGCCGTCATGGAACTGGGCGCGGCGCAGCCTCAGGCGCCTGCCACCTCCCGCGCTGCGCTTGCCCTGCCGCGCCTCGAAAGC
>CALGGB010000133.1 GCA_937880925.1 uncultured Rhodospirillaceae bacterium
CTCCACCGCGCCCATGCGTTGCACCCAGAACCCAACCAAGGGTGAAGAGTGGCGCAAGGGCTGGCACCCCGAGCGTATTCCTTCCCTGCGCGCCGAAGGTTCCGTTCTGGTCGTGGGTGCGGGACCGGCCGGGCTGGAGGCCGCCCGCGCGGCGGGCCAGCGCGGCCATGCCGTGACACTTGCCGAAGCCGAGGAGACCCTGGGCGGGCGTGTCTCGCGCGAAAGCGCGCTGCCGGGCCTTTCGGCCTGGGCCCGTGTGCGCGATTACCGCACTTATCAGCTTTCCCAGATGGCCAATGTGGAGATTTATCCCGCGAGCCGACTGACCGCAGATCAGGTGCTGGAGTTCGGCGCGGCGCACATTGCCATCGCCACAGGGTCACGCTGGCGTCGCGACGGTTATGGCCGGGCCCATCAGTTCCCGATCCCCGGCACGGCTGGCGACAACGTCCTGACGCCCGACGACATCATGGACGGTAAGGTGCCGAGCGGCCCGGTTCTGGTTTATGACGACGACCATTACTACATCGGTGGCGTCATTGCCGAACTGCTCGCCGATTCCGGTTGCGAGGTGACGCTGGCGACGCCGGAGTCGAAGGCTTCTGCCTGGACCGACAGGACCCTGGAGCAGCATCGCATCCAGGCGCGCCTCATGGAGCTTGGCGTCGATATCGTGGCCAGCCACAAGTTGGGTGCGATTGATGAGGATGGAGCAACGCTGTCCTGCGTTTACACCGGCCGGCTGCGCGAGCTTTCGGTCGGGACGGTGGTCATGGTGACGTCGCGCCTGCCCGTGGATGCGCTCTATCAGGAACTGGCCGGTGATCCCGATCGCCTGGCTGCGGCCGGGGTGGCAACCCTGCGCCGGATCGGCGATTGCCATGGCCCGGCGACCATTGCCGCCGCGGTCTATGAAGGACATCGCTTTGCCCGTGAACTGGGCGAGAGCGTGGCCGATATCCCCTTCCTGCGCGAGGTCACGGAGCTGGCGGACGCGTTCCGCCTGCCCTGAGCCGCCAACGAAAAGGGGCCGGACGTCGCCGCCCGGCCCCAGGTATCGTGAACCGCAGTGCGGTTTACATCGTCGCCTGGTCGACCCAGCTCTGGACCTCGTCGGGATTGGCATCAAGCCATTCGTTGACGACTTCCATCAGGTCGCGGCCCTTGTCGTCGATCTCCGACATCATCTGGGCCTGCTCGAGGTTGTCGATCTGGTAAGCCTCGATCAGCTTCCAGGCCGCCGGATGGGTGTTCTGCAGGTCGTTGTTGACGACCTTCCAGATCTCCGAGGAAGCCCAGTCGCAGTCATAGACAACGTCGGGATTGGGGCCAACCGCGGGGTCGGTCTCGCAGCCCTCGACATGGGCGGGGAGATTGACCCGGGTCATGTCGTACTGCGCCCACATCCAGTGCGGCTCCCAGAACATCATGATGAGCGGGGCCTTGCGGTCGTAGGCCGACTTCATTTCGGCAATCAGCGCGCCTTCGCCGCCCGAGGGGATCGAGACGAAGTTCAGATCGAGCGCTGCGATACGCTGGGCGTTGGTGTCGCCCCACTCGGCGGGATAGTCGAGGAAGCGGCCGGCGGGCATCGTGTCGGCGGTGGCGAACAGCTCGGCGCAATCGTTGAGCGCCTCCCAGCTCGGCAGGCCGGGGCACTGCTCGAGCATGTAGGTCGGCACGACCCACTCTTCCTGCGGCTTCAGGCCGGACTCGCCGACAACGGAGATGTTGCCTGTCGACATGGCCTCGTCAAAGCCGTCGCCGATGTTGGACGACCAGATCTCGAGCGAGGCGTCGAGGTCGCCGTCGGCCAGCGCGGTGAGCTGAGGATAGTAGCCCGCCGTGATGTACTCGACGTTGTAGCCCATGCGCTTGAGCACCTCGCCGGCGACGACGGTGCTGATGTGCTGGCCGGTCCATTCGTTCATCGCGAGCTTGATCGGCTCGTTGGATTCAGGAACCTCGGCCGAGGCTGCCTGCATGGCGACGATGGCGGCAAACGTCCCCGCTGCCACCGAACCCGTCAGTGTCTTCCAGACTGACATTGATGTGCACTCCCTTCTGAAAAGCGCCCGACGGCGTTGTTCCGCCTTTGGCCGGGTGCGAATAGGAGGATTCTATGCGTCACGGGGAGGGATCGCGCAACCCGTGACGGGCCCTGGCCGGACCCACGGTGCCGGAAAGCCGGCATTTTTGCTGCCAGATATCGATGCCGGGAACCAGTTCCAGTCCCGTGGCAAGCCGAGTCGCGGTCGTCGATGGCATTGTCATGGTGCAGCATCCGAAGTTCTGCATAACATCCCTGCATCGTTCAGCAGGGAAGCCAGACATGTCCTTCATCACTTCGCAGCGTCTCGGGCGCGTTCTCGAGATCACGATGAACCGGCCGCCGGCCAACGCGATCAACCGCGAGTTCAGCCGGCAGATGTACGAAGCCCTGTGCGAGCTCAAGGACGATCCGGAACTGCGTGTGGGACTGATCACCGGCGCGGGCGAGCGCATCTTTTCGGCTGGCTGGGATCTCAAGGAGATCGCCGCGATCGAGAGCAACGAGGAGGCGCTGGGTTCTGCGGACCGTCTGCCCGGCGGCTTCGCGGGCATCGTCGAGTTCTGGGATCTGAAGAAACCGGTGATCGGTGCGATCAACGGCATTGCCGTGGGTGGCGGTTTCGAGATCGCCCTGGCCTGCGACATCATGGTCGCGGCCGAGCACGCCGAGTTCTTCCTGCCGGAAATGCAGCGGGGTTTTCTGCCCGATGCCGGCGCCATCCAGCGTCTGCCGCGACGGTTGCCCTACAATGTCGCCATGGAACTCTTCCTCACCGGTCGGCGCATGGGGGCGGCCGAGGCCAAACACTGGGGTCTTGTTCACCAGGTCGTGGCCAGGGAGAATCTGCAGGAGGCGGGCCGGGCGCTCGCCGCGCAGATCGCCGAAGGCGCACCGCTGGCCCTGCAGGCGCTCAAGGAGGCGCTGGGTGCCATGATGCACCTGTCGTTGCCCGAGTCCTTCGAGGTGACGCGGCGCGCGATCGCCGGCAAGGGCAGCGGCTCCAGCGGTCTGCCGATCTACGAGAAGATGCTGTTCTCCGACGATTTCATGGAAGGCGCGCGGGCCTTTGCGGAAAAGCGCAAGCCGGAATTCAAGGGAAGCTGAGCGCGCTCCGGGTGGCACCGCGGCGGCCCTGCCGCTAGTGTCGCCTCCATGAACTCCCAGGACAGCGGGCGGCAATGAACCGGGACCTCGATATCGCAAGGGTGCGCATCTACGCGGTTGCCCCGGCCTCGACACCGCCCTATCGCTGGACCGGTCAGGACGGCTTCGTGCGCATCACCGACAACCTGGTGCGTCTGACCGCGCGCAACGGCATGGAAGGTTGGGCTTCCAACACATCCAACACGGGTCACGGCACGCCGGGCAGCCCGCCGCCTGAGCCCGACCGCTGGCTGGCCGACCGCCTTGCCGTTATCGCACCCCAGATTCTCGCTGCCTCGGCCCTGGAGCGTGAAGCCGTGACCGGACGCCTGCTGCGCGCCAGCGACGACCCGCGGCGCCGGGCCGAATCCCTGATCGATATCGCGCTGTGGGATCTTGCCGCGCGTGCCGCCGATGTCCCCCTGTGGCGCTATCTGGGCGGCGCGCGCACGGAGATTCCGGCCTATGCCAGCACACCCGTCTTCGAGGCGGTCGAGGACTACGTCGCCTTCGTCGGTGATCTGGCCGATCGCGGCTATGGCGCGGTGAAGCTGCACACGCGTTGTGATCCCGAATGGGACATGGGGATGGTGGCCGCGGTTCATGCTGCCCATGGCACACGCATCCGCTTCATGCTCGATGTGGAGCAGCGCTATGACCTGGCGACCGCGCTGCGTGTCGGCAAGCGCCTGGCCGAGCTTGACTTCGTCTGGTTCGAGGCGCCGCTACCCGATACCGACCTGGAGGGTTATGCCCGGCTGCGCGCCGGGGTGACGGTGCCCATCCTTCCCGCGGGCAACACGCTCGTCCGTCCGGAGGAGTTCGTGGCCGGTCTGGTCGCGGGCGCCTGGAGCCATCTGCGCACCGGGCCGACCCACGCCGGCGGGATCGGTGCCGCGGCCCGTGCCATGGCTCTGGCGGGCGCCCATGGCACGACGGTGGAGCTGCAATCCTACGGCTTCGAGGGGCGCAAGCTGGCCAGCCTGCATCTTGCACTTGGCCTTGGCGGCTGCGGCTGGTTCGAGGAGCCCGTGCCCGAGACGGACTACGACTATGAACTCGCCACGCCCCTGCGCCCGGGCGCGGATGGCCTGATGCGACCGCCCGAGGGGCCGGGCCTTGGCCCTGTGCCCGACTGGGAACGCATCGGCGATGAGGCCTTCCTCGCCGCCGACCTGGATTGACTGCGCGATGACCGATAGCCGGATCGCGCGTGTCCGCGCCTATGCCGTTCCCGCGGCCGTTGCCGACCCAGCCGGCACGCCTGTCGAAGGCGGCGGGCTGGAGCTGCTGCGCCTGACCCTGGCCGACGGCAGCGAAGGGGTCGCAAGCGCCCGCGGCGACTGCGCCGATGCGCCGCTGGGCGAGGTGGTCGATGCGGCCGCCGCCATGGCAGTGGGCCTGCTGGGCATGGACGCTGCCCAGCGTGTCGCGCTCCACGATGACCTCAACCCTGATGGAGAAGCTACCACGCAGATCGCCTCGCTCTGTGATATCGCCCTGTGGGATGCCTGGGGCCACCATCTGGGAGTGCCGGTAT
>CALGGB010000134.1 GCA_937880925.1 uncultured Rhodospirillaceae bacterium
GGGTGCCCTGGCGCACGGCGCGGGCGACATCCTCGATGTCGGTCTCCACGACATCGGCGCCCTGGGCGCGCACGAAGGCGACGAAATCGGGCGCCTGCTCCGATCCCTGCGCCACGACGACGTGTTCGGCCACCTTGGGCGCCGACAGCGTGGCCCCGACAAACAGCACCAGGGCGCCCAGCACCACCGGGCCGATCAGCGGATAGATCATCGAAAGGATGGTCGAGCGGCGGTCGCGCAGGTTGTCGCGCAGCTCCTTGGTGGCCACGATCCGTATCTTCTCAAGCATCGAGCTGCTCCTTCAGTGCCTCGAACGTGGCCTTTTTCTTCAGTTCGGCCTCCTCGCGGGCGATCGAGACGAAGATCTCCTCGAGATCGGCCTGA
The DNA here is from genome assembly GCA_937880925.1 of uncultured Rhodospirillaceae bacterium. Classification (GTDB taxonomy): domain Bacteria; phylum Pseudomonadota; class Alphaproteobacteria; order SP197; family SP197; genus CALGGB01. The sequence continues at coordinate 385 of CALGGB010000134.1, forward strand.
CCGGTCATTTCGGAGAGCTGGTCCGGTGTACCCTCGGCGACCACCCTGCCGTAGCCCATGACGATGATCCGGTCACACAGGGCCTGGACCTCCGACATGATGTGACTGGAAAAGAGCACGCAGCGGCCCTGATCGCGGATGCGCCGGACCATATCGCGCACGGCACGGCTGGAATCGACGTCCAGGCCGTTGGTCGGCTCGTCGAGCATCACGTTGTGGGGCTCATGGACCAGGGCGCGGGCCAGGGCCACCTTCAGCGTCTGGCCCTTGGAGAACCCTTTGGCGCGGCGGTCGGCGACATCTTCCATGCCCAGGGTGGAAACCAGCGAATCGATGCGGGATTCCAGCTCGGCGGCGGGCAATCCATGCAGGCGGCCGTAGTAGCGGACGTGTTCGCGCGCTGTCAGCCGGGGATAGAGGCCACGGTTGTCGGGCAGGACGCCAATCCGTCGCTGCACCTCCTGGGGCTCGCGGGCGGCGTCATGGCCGTCGATCAGCGCCAGCCCCGAATCGGGTTTCATGATCGTGTAGAGAATCCGCAGTGTGGTGGTCTTTCCTGCGCCATTGGGGCCGATCAGGCCGGTAACCTCGCCATCCCGCGCGACGAAGCTGACATTTTCCACTGCGACAACGTCCTTGAACGTCTTGCGCAGGTTACGGACCTCGATCATGGATTCCCCCTCGTTTGCCCCGCGCCTGGCGCTCATATCTACATGTTGTAGGCGTGGCTTTGGAGTGACAATGGACAAAAATGACACAGGTGCACCCGGATATTCTCTTGTGTTTCCAGCGCCTTTGCATGATGTTGCACGTAAGTCACCGCGCGCAGACAACCGATTCGCGTCCGGGCGATCTCCTGTGATATTTCCACGGGAACGATGATTGCCCTCGGGCGTTGATGGATGAGCGGCGCAAGCCACAAGCTAGGACCGATTAATTTCGGAAGGGGAAGACCTGATGAATCTTTCGATCAAGACCATGGTGGTTGGAGCGGCCGCGGCGTTCGCGCTGTCTGCCTGCACCACCGTGAGCTCCATCGACCGCGTTGCGGAAATGGGCTCCAGCGGTAACGCTTTCACGGATGGCCTCCATGCCGGCTATGTTGAGCTGGCCTATAAGGAAGCCGGCTTCTACGACTGGATTGATGCGGGTTTCTTCCGCGACAAGGCTGAGGCCGCCGGCATGGGCGAAGTCGTCCTGCCCGAGGATCCCAACACCTGGTCGATCGACGACCAGGCTCAGCTCGCCGAGCTCAACTCCGAGCGCGCCCGCCTGATCGCCGAACTCGACAACGGCGGTCGTACCGATTTCCCGATGGTTGCAGCCATGGCCCAGACCAGCTTCGACTGCTGGGTTGAGGAGGCCGAAGAAGGCCCCGAGCACAACGGCCCCGTGGCCGATCATCAGGTTCGTGAGCTCGGCAAGTGCCGCGCTGACTACCTGACGGCGATGGAAGAGCTGACCGCTGAAGAGATGATGGAAGAAGAGGTCGTCTTCGTTGACCCGGTCGCGACCGAGTTCATCGTGTACTTCGGTTGGGACGTTGCCGAGCTTTCGCCCCTGGCGCAGAGCTTCCTGAACGACGTTGCCGACGCTGCCGCTGATCAGGATCCTGCTTTGATCAGCATCGGTGGTTACACCGACACCTCGGGTTCGGCCGAGTACAACATCCAGCTCTCCGAGCGTCGCGCCGACAATGTCGCCGCCTACCTCGCGGGCCAGGGTGTTGACAGCTCGATCATGGATGTCCGCTGGTTCGGCGAGGAAGACCTCGCGGTTCCCACCGAGGACGGTGTCCGTGAGCCGAACAACCGCCGCGTCGAAATCACCTTCGAGTGATGATCTGACGCAGCCGCAAGGCTAAGTTGCCGGGCCGCATCTCGAAAGGGATGCGGCCCGGTCCTTTTTCGGGACCGAGATTGTCAGGGAGCAGAGCATGCGCGCCTTCTTTGATCTCGCCGCTGCGGTCGTCGCGCTCGCCGCGGCCTTTGGTTATCTCAACCATCGTTTCGTGCATCTGCCCCACACGATAGGGCTGGTCGCCATTGGCCTTGCTGTGTCGCTGGCGATGATGGCCGTGGACGCGGTTTTGCCGGGCCTTGGCCTTGGCGATGCAGTGCGCGGCGTGCTGACCGACATCGACTTCTCCGATGCCCTGCTCGAGGGAATGCTCTCGTTCCTGCTGTTTGCCGGTGCCCTTCACGTCGATCTCGATGCCCTGGCCAGCCGCAAGTGGGTCATTACGCTGACGGCGACGCTGGGGACCCTGATCTCCACCTTCCTGATCGGTGGTGTGCTGTGGCTGATCGTCGGCGCCCTGGGCATCGCCCTGCCGCTGATCTGGTGCCTGGTCTTTGGTGCCCTGATCGCGCCGACCGATCCCGTCGCCGTGCTCGGCATCCTCAAGCGCACCCGCGTGCCCAAGACCCTGGAAGCCAAGATCGCCGGCGAAAGCCTGTTCAACGACGGTGTCGGCATCGTGGTGTTCACGATCCTGGCCTCGGTCGCGGTCGGCGTGGATGGCCACGAGGTGACGCCGCTTTCCGTCGCCACCCTGTTCATCGTCGAAGCAGCTGGTGGCGTCGCCCTGGGCCTTATCCTTAGCTTCATCGCCTTTCGCCTGCTGAAGACCGTTGATGAGCACAACCTGGAGGTCATGATCACCCTGGCTCTGGCCATGGGCACCTTCGCCATCGCCCATGCGATCCATGTTTCCGGGCCGATTGCCACCGTTTGCGCCGGTCTGCTGATCGGCAATCTCGGCACCCGTTTCGCCATGAGCGAGAAGACCCGCGAACACACCACGTCCTTCTGGGAACTGATCGACGAAATCCTCAACTCCGCACTCTTCCTGCTGATCGGCTTCGAAGTCGTGGCGATCACGCTGGAGTGGCCGATCCTGCTGCTGGGCCTGATCGCGGTGCCCCTGGCGCTGGCCGCCCGGTTCGTTTCGATCGGCCTGCCGGTCGGCCTGCTCAAGCTGTTTGGCGCTCCCTTCAGCCGGGGCACGGTGCGCATCATGACCTGGGGTGGCCTGCGCGGCGGCATTTCGGTGGCGCTCGCGCTTTCCCTGCCGCCGGGGCCGGAGCGCGAGATCCTGCTGACGATCTGCTACATCGTGGTGCTGTTCTCCATCCTGGTGCAGGGCACGACGATGGAGCGCGTGGTTGCCAGGATTGCACGTGAGGAACAGGCGAACGTGTGATGGCAGGTCCCCGCGTTGGCCGGCACGGAGGCATCGTGACTGGCTGTGCCCTTCTTCTGGCCTTCTGCTGTGGATCGATGGGTGCGCGGGCTGAGGTGCTGCCTCCAAGTGAGGATCGTCTTGCTCTCGAAATCGATGGTGCTGCTCCGGTGTCCCAGCGCCATGTGCGTTACCAGGCAAATGGTGCGATCTGTGAGACGATCTCCTGGGATGGCAGGGAACTTTTCGGTGAAGTCAGCCATTGCGAGGCGGTCGGCAACGACCACTACTGGCGACGGGGCATGATTGATGCCGACCTGCTGCTGACCCGCTTTGCGTTTCTGACGGACTTTCTGCTGGCCCCGCCGCAGGTCCATCGGGAGATCGTCACCACGATCGGTGCCATCGACCTCATTGCCTTCCAGCTTGAGGATGTTCCTGGTCAGGTCAGTGGCTGCAACGGGTTTGTCAGGGGTTTTGAGGCCACTGCCGGAGGCTACCAGGCCTACGTGATCGGTTATGTCTGCACCGACCGTGCCGCGTTGGACGATGCGCGGGCCGATGTTGTCCTGCGCGGCCTCTCGGTACGCGGGGCTTTTCCCTCCCTCCTGCCTTGACGGGGAACATGCCCGTGGCAGGCCGATGACCCTGAGACGGTGTCAGGTGGAGCGAAGCCCGGTGTTGTGTGTCGAATCAGAACAGAAACTCCGATTGGCCGTTTGTCTGGCTGGCTTTCCCTGCTAAGTTACCCCAAAGCCGGAACGAGCGTCGGGGGGCGTCTCGCCATGGTTTGCTTGGTGCATCAGGCGGCATGACGTGATGTTGGGGACAGGGGCGGACCATGGTGGATGGATCCGGCCGCGATCTTCCGGAAATCTCTGGGAGTGCGGCTTCCGATAATCTTGGAGATACCGGTTTCGAGGTGGTTACGGCTACCTCTGCCGCCGATATCGTTCTGAGCGACGGTGACTGGGTCCTTCGGGCCAGCTTCGACCGCCATGGCCACGATCTTCTGATCGAGGGGCGCGATGGCGAGCATCTGCTCATCCGCGACTATTTCGCCCAGTCCAGTGAACCCGATCTTGATCTCGGCGAAGGCACCCTGAGCGGCCATGTGGTGGCCCGTCTTGCCGGTCCCATGGCCGAGGGTTTTGCGCAGGCCGGCGCTGCCGATGCATCGCCCGTGGGTACGATCAGCGACGTCAGCGGCCAGGCATGGGCGACCCATGTCGACGGCAGCCGGGTGCCGCTGGCCAACGGCGACGATATCTACATGGGCGATGTCGTGGAAACCGCGGCCGGCAGCGCCCTCAACATCGCCTTCCTTGATGGTACGTCGCTCTCCTTGTCGGACGATGCCCGCATGGTCATCGATGACATGGTCTATACGCCGGGTTCGGCCGAAAACAGCGCTTCGATCTCCATGGTCCAGGGCCTGTTCGTCCTGGTCTCGGGCGATATCGCCAAGACCGGCGAGATGACCATCGAGACGCCTGTCTCGACCATCGGCATCCGCGGCACGTCGGTCGCCATCCAGGCGGCGACGGAAGGGCTGCGCAACCTCATCACCCTGCTGGCCGATCCCGATGGCAACGTCGGGGTTGTCGAGGTCGCCACCCAGGTCGCCCGCGTCATCCTCGATACCCTCGGCGCCTCGACCTCGGTCACCAGCGCGGGCCTGGCTCCCAGTGCGGTCGAGATTCTGACGGGGGACCAGATTGAGGCCGCCTATCGCGCCGCGCTCTCGACCATGCAGTTGCGGACCGGCACCAGCCTGGGCGTCAGCAATGATCAGGACGGCGCGACGCCGGACCAGGGACCGGACGACAATGCTCCCTCCGGCAACGACGATGATGCTTCCGCAGAGGATCAGGAGTCCTTCCTGCAGGCCGTCAACGAACTCATCGCCACGCTTCAGAATGTCGGAGTCGACGGCGAAGAGCTGACCGGCGAGGAAGAGGATGCCCTCGTCGAGGCCGCGGCCGCGGTTCAAATCGACGTCACGCCGCCGCTCAAGGTTCTGCTCTCCACACCCGACAAGCTGCGCGTCGACACATCGCCGGATGCGGGGGTGGTCGCGCAGGAGAAAACCACGTCGGGCAACGAGGGCAACCTCAACTTCCACAACAACAGCACCGACAGCTTCGGCAACAACGGCAGCGCCCAGTTTGGTGTCGCCGACAGCGGCGCCCTGGGTTCCCAGTCGGTCGCCCCCGTTGGTTTTCTCAATGCGGGTCAGACAGCAGGTTTCTTCTTCGACCCCAACAACGCTGGCAACTTCACCGATCCCATCACCGGCGGCAGTGCGGCTTCGGGCTACACGGTCACTTTCGATACGGCTTCGCTTGCCGAGGCGGCCGGGATCTCGGGCAGCGCAACCGGGCGCAACGCCAACGGTTCCAACGGCCTTAACGCCTCGACCCTGGCCGAGATCAGCGACGGCGCGGTGGTCGCGACCACCTCGGGCGGCAACAGTGCGATCGACTACACCCAGATCGCCACCCTGGGCTCGGGAACCTCGTTCCTGATCGTTGAAATCCTGCTGCAGAACATCTCGGGCCAGGCACTGGACCTTGGTTTCCTTGAGAGCATCAACCCCAACCAGGATGCCACAGGCGCCAGCCCGACATCGGCAACCTTCAACCAGGTGATCGACAATCCCTCGCTTTCGGGCGAAGCGATCGTCATGGCGACCGGTCCCAACAGCGGCGTTGATTTTGTCCTCTACGCCAACCAGACCGAGATCGAGAATGCCAACCTTTCCCTGAATGACGCCGATGTTGCGGTGCGTGCGTCGGTGTCGTCGGGCTCCACATTCGAAACCAACCCTGGCGCGGTCTTCAATTCTCCCAATGCCGGGGGCAGCACCGCCGATGTCGCGATCAACCTGGCCTACGAGATCACCGCGCTTGGCGCGGGCGAGACCGCTTATCTCAGCTTCGTCGTCAGCCTCAACATCGCTTCCACCCTCAGCGATCTTCTGTTTGCCCGGCCAGGCGCACTCACGATTGACGGCCTTGCCGACAACGACACGCTGATCGGCTCGACTGCCAACGACATGCTGATCGGCAATGTCGGCGACGATCTGCTCAACGGCAACGAGGGCGATGACTCCCTGCTGGGCGGCGCCGGTACCGACACGCTTCTGGGCGGTGCGGGTGCGGACCACCTGACCGGCGGCCTGGGCGGTGATGCGATCCTTGGCGGCGCGGGTGATGACCGGATCCTCTGGACGACCGGCGACGGCAGCGACCAGGTTGATGGCGGGGACGGCAACGACCGGCTTTTCGTCGAGGGTCAGACCAACGCGCCCAGCAATGTTTCGATCACGCAGAACGCCGGCCACGATGTCATCGTCGGCGTCAACGGTGGCGTGGCTGTGGTCGGCCAGAATCTCGAGCAGATCCAGATCGTCACCGGGTCGGCCGCCGACAATGTTCTTCTCTCCGATCTCACAGGCACGGACCTTGCCGGTGCCGATGGCCTGGCGCCGGTTGCCGCCGAACTCGGCGATGGCGATGACACGGCCAATGCCGCCATCGCGGGCGTTTCCGTTCAGTTCAGCGGCGGCGATGGTGACGACAGGCTGATCGGCGGCGTCGGCGCCGACACGCTCGAGGGCGGCGCGGGCGCCGACAGCCTCTTTGGCAACCTGGGCGCCGACACCATCTTCGGCGATGGCGGCAATGACTCGCTGCAGGGCAGCGCGGGCGACGATCTTCTCGATGGTGGCTCCGGCAACGACACGCTCGATGGCGGCGTGGGCAACGACCGCCTGCTGGGCCAGGGCGGCAATGATGTGCTCGACGGCGGCCAGGGCAGCGATACCCTCGACGGCGGCGACGGCGATGACACCGTGTTCTGGCAGGCTGGCCAGAGCCTGTCGGACTCCGATGGCGACGACCTCGTCCTGGGCGGCAGCGGCTACGACGAACTGTTGCTGTCCGGCACGACAGAAGGCGATGCTTTCAGGGTCAACTTCGGCGGGCTGGGTGTTGCCCTGGCGCCCGGCTCCCTTTCCATCGAACACCAGCCCAGCGGCAGCCTCATCACGGCATATGCCGTCGAGCGGATTTCTGTCGAGGCGGGCGAGGGTGACGATTCCTTCACGATCGGCGCGGGGGGCGGCAACCTGGCAGGTGCGGGCGTTCACGAGCTGATCTTCGATGGCGGTGACGGCGACGATGTTTTTGATGGCCGGTATCAGGGATCCTCAACGGTCGCGCTGACGGTCTATGGCGGCGCCGGCGACGACACCCTCATTGGCGGCGACGGCAATGATCTGCTTGCCGGCGGCGACGGCAACGACCTGATCGTTGCTTCACCCGGCTACGATGCGATCTTCGGCGGTGACGGCAACGACACCGTGATCTGGTCCGGCGGCAACAGTGTCGTCGAAAGCGATGGCGACGTCTTCGTCGACGGTGGCGGCGGCTACGACGTGCTGGCGATCTCTGCCGGTCTGTCGACCGCTGGTGACAGTGTCATCCTTGCCGTCGGAGGCATCGGGAGCAGTCTTTCCTCCGAACTGATCATCGACACCAACAACGGTGACCACGTCCTGATCGCAACGGATGTCGAGCGGATCGATGGCCAGTTCGGCGATCTGGACGACAGTCTCCTGATCGAGGGTGACCTCAGGGAAGCCGGCGTTCGGGTGCTGATGGTGGAGGGCAACGGAGGCAATGACATTCTGAATGCTGCTGGCCGCGGCTACGGTGGCTTCAGCGTCGCCTTCTATGGCGGCCAGGGCGACGACATACTCACGGGCAGCGGCGGCAACGACCTGCTCGATGGCGGCGATGACGGCGACACTCTGGTTACCGGCCTGGGCCAGGGCGACGACCGGCTCGAAGGCGGCGCGGGCAACGACCTTGCCGTGGTCGAAGGTGCCGAGGATGATGATCGCGTCATCATCGGCAGCGATGGCCAGGGCAACGCCATCATTGAGGATGACGCGAGCGGCGACACGGTCACCATCGATGGCGTCGAGGCGCTGAAGTTCGAAGGCTTCGGCGGCGACGATACCGTCAGCGTCGGCGCGCTTTCGGGCACCGACGTCACCAATGCCAGCGTGTCGATCTTTGGCGGCGCGGGCAACGACACGGTGCTGGGCGAGAATGCCGATCGGCGCCTCGTGGTCGACGGCGGCAGCGGCAACGACATTCTTCACGGCGGTTCGGGCAACGACGTTCTGCTGGGCGGCTCAGGCAATGATCAGCTTTCTGGCGGCGCCGGTGAGAACACGATTTCGGGCCAGGATGGCAACGACCGGATCACCAGCGCCCTGGGCCAGGGCAACGACCTGATCGACGGCGGTGCGGGCAACGATACCCTGTTGTTCAACGGCTTTGGCACCGACGACGCGATACTTGAGGTCTTTGGCCGCGACGGCAACGTGATCCTCACCTCCGGCGGCCAGACCGTCTCGGCGAGCGGCGTCGAGGACTTCACGGTTGTCGCGGGCGATGGCAACGACGAAATCGCCATTGGCGCCCTGGACGGTTCTGGCATCCAGGCTTTCACCATTGCCGCGGGCGCCGGCAACGACGTGGTCAATGGCGGGTTTGCCGATACCGCTCTCTTGGTTACGGGCGGCGCGGGCAGCGACAGCATCACCGGTGGTTCCGGCAACGACGGCCTGTTTGGTGGTATCGGCAACGATGTGCTTGACGGTGGTGCGGGCAACGACCGGCTCGATGGTGGCGACGGCGATGACCTGCTGCTGTGGTACGCGACCGGGGAGGCCGTGGGGGGCAGCTTTGGCGGCGGCACCGGCAGTGTCTCCAGCTACAGCGAGATCAACAGCGGCGACGATGTCTTCCTGGGTGGCGATGGCGACGACACGCTGGAACTGTTCGGTTCGGGCTTTGCCGCTTCGGAGATATCCTTCCACCTCTATTCCGATCTGGTTTTCGAGGTCGCGGGCGACGGTAACCTCCATATCGGCGTTGCGGCCGATGGCGGTTCCTTTGCCGAGGTCGGCATGGTGGCCTCCTCGGTCGAGTCCGTGATCTTCCAGGCTGGCACGTCGAACACGGAAGTTGTGATCGAGGATGGCCTGGAGGGTTCGGGCGTTGCCTTCGTCGGATTCTACGGCGGTGACGGTGACGACATCTTCGATGGCGGCGACCGGGCGGCGGGTAGCTTCCGCGTTGCGGCTCACGGCGGCAACGGTTCGGATGAACTGATCGGCAGCGCGGGTGATGATGTTCTGGACGGCGGTGCGGGCAACGATCTGCTCATCAGTACCCTGGGTCATGGCAACGATGTCCTCCTGGGCGGCGACGGCAACGACCATGCCCACATAGCGGCAACCGATGGCGCCGACCTGATCGAAATCTTCGGCGACGCCGGTAACGACGTGATCGTCTCCTCCGCCGACGGTGCGATCATTCTCGATGGGGTCGAGGAACTCGCCCTGCGTATGGGCGGCGGTGGTGATTCCGTGACCATCGGTTCTCTCGACGGCACGGATATCGCACAGTCCAGCGTCACGGTTTTTGGTGGCGACGGCGACGATGTCATCGACGGCTACGATGCCGACCGGCGCGTGGTCGCCTACGGCGATGGCGGCAACGACACCCTGGTTGGCGGCGACCGCAACGATGTCCTCTCGGGTGGCGATGGCAACGACGTCCTCCTTGGTTCCGGCGGCAACGACGTCATCGCCGGCGATTCCGGCAATGACCAGATCATCTGGCATCACTCCGGGCTCTACTTCGGTTCGGATGGCGACGATGTCGTCGATGGCGGCGATGGTCAGGATCTGCTCGTGATCGTCGGTGACGTCGGCGACGACGCCGCTACGATCAGCGGGGGCGGCGGGCTCTTCGCCGAGGTCACGCCTGCCGGTGTTCTCGTTGATGCGGCTTCCGATGGCGCGTTCATCGACGCGGTCAACATCGAGGGCCTGTTCTTCGACGGCGGTGACGGCAATGATGTCGTGGTGCTGGAGGGCGATCTCGCCGGCGCCGGCATCGTGTCGGTCGGTTTTCTTGGTGGCGCTGGCGACGATGTCCTGCGCGACAACGGCTATGGCGCCGGTTTCGACGTCACGGCATTCGGTGGCGACGGCAACGACACGCTAGAAGGCAGTGGCGGAAACGATAGCCTGGACGGTGGCACAGGCAATGACACGCTCGACGGCGGCGCCGGCAACGACACCCTCGATGGCGGTAGCGGCAACGACACGTTCTCCTGGGCGGGCGGAGACGGCAACGATGCCATCGACGGTGGCACCGGCGACGACCTTCTGATCATCACGGGCACCGAGGGCAACGACGCGATCAGCCTGTTCGACAATGGTTCGGGCGGCCTTGTGGTTGTGGTCAACAGCGAGACCCTGTCGGTAACCAGCGTCGAAGACCTGATCATCGATGCGGGCGACGGCGACGACACAATCACCATTGGCGACCTCGGCGCCACGGCCATCGGCAACGACTCGATTTCGGTCCTGGGTGGCGCCGGCAATGATGTCGTGGATGGCGCCTCAGCCGGACGGCGCATCGTTGCCGACGGCGGCCTGGGCAACGATACCCTTACCGGCAGCACGCTTGCCGACAGCCTCAGTGGCGGCGAGGGTGACGATGTCTTCTTCTGGGCCCCTGGCGACGGCAACGACAGCATCGACGGCGCTTCGGGCAACGATACCCTGGTCGTCTCGGGTGTCACGGGCAATGACACCGTGGAATTCACCGAGGATGGCTTCGGCAACGCCGTCCTGTCGGTCAATGGTGAAAGCCTCACCACGAGCAGCGTGGAAGACTTCCAGGGCATCGACCTGCCCGCGCCGGGCGACGACACGGTCATCGGAACCTCCGGCAACGACACGATCGTCTGGACGTCGGGCGACGGCAACGACCTGATCGACGGCGCGGGTGGCGATGACGTTCTGGTCATCACCGGCACCGAAGGCAACGATACGATCGACGTTTTTGACGACGGCTTTGGCAATGTCATCGCCGTGGTCAACAGCGAAACGCTGACGGTCAGCTCTGTCGAGGAGCTCGTGGTGGTGTCGCTCGATGGCGACGATGTCGTCACCATCGGTGATCTGACCGGCACCGCCATCAGCAACGACACGATTTCCTACACCGGCGGTGCGGGCAACGACATCCTCGATGCCTCACTGGCGGGCAAGCGCATCGTGGCCGATGGCGGTTCGGGCAACGACACGCTGACCGGCGGCGACCTGGGCGACACCCTGACCGGTGGCATCGGCAACGACAGTCTTGTGGGTGGCAACGGTGACGACCTGATCGTCTGGGAGCGCCGTGCCGGCGGTACCCTGTTCGACAGCGACGGCAGCGACACGGTGGACGGCGGTTCGGGTAACGACACGCTGAAGCTGGTCGGATCGGCCGACGGCGAGGCCTTCCTGCTCAACGGGTCGGGTGGCGGGAACCTGCAGATCGACGGCGAACGGATCGATTTCAGCGGGATCGAAACGCTTTCGCTCTCCGGCGGTGCCGGCAACGACAGTCTCCAGGCCGGCAGCGCGCTGGATGGTCAAGGTCTCGGCCTGGTGGTCTTTGACGGCGGCGATGGCAACGACGTTGTCGATCTCGGTGGCGCGGGCAACGATGTCGCACTCAAAGCCCTGGGTGGCGCCGGCAACGACACGCTCGCTGGCGGCGCGCGCAACGACACGCTCGCTGGCGGCATCGGAAACGATGTCTTCCTGTGGGACGATGACGAGGGCGACGACACGGTGACCGGCGGCGAGGGCACCGACACGCTGGTCGTTTCGTCCGTCGGGAGCGGCCTAGCCGTCCTGATGGCGGGCGGTACGCCGCTGCTTACGGTGGCCTCGGGCGAACTGGTCGATGTCGTCTCGTTCGACACCCTTGAGATTCTCGATCTCGTCGGCTCCCTCGGTAACGATCTTGTCCAGATCGACAGCAACGCCGGTCTGCAGCGCGTTACGGCGTCGCTCGATGACGGCGATGATGTTTTCGAGGTGACCTCTGGCGTGGCGTTGGAAAGCAGCGTCGATGGCGGGGCGGGCAACGATGCCCTGCTCGGCGGCGCGCTGGCGGATACCTTCGACGGCGGCGCCGGCAACGATCTTCTGCAAGGCCGCGACGGCGACGATGTCCTGGAAGGCGGCGACGGTGTCGACATGCTCATCGGCGGCGCGGGCAGCGACGACGTTTCGGGCGGGTCGGGCGCAGACACCATCGTCTGGACCGTGGGCGAGGGCAGTGACCGCATCGACGGCGGCGCCGGGAACGACAGCGCCTCGCTGTTCGGCAGCGCAGGCAACGATCATGTCTTCAACATCGTCGACAGCGGTTCCGGCAACGCCCAGGTACAGATCGGCGGCGAGAGCCTGACCGTCACCTCGGTCGAGAATCTGGTCGTCTTCGCTGGCGAGGGCAACGATATCGTCACGGTGGGAGACCTGAGCGCCACGGGCGTGCAGCGCTTCACCTTCTTCGGGGTCGGCGGCAACGACATTCTGGATGCTTCGGCCTCGGACGTGCATGTCATTGCCATCGGCAGCAATGGCAGTGGCGGGGCCGCTGGCGACGATCATCTGCAGGGCGGTGCGCTCAACGACATCCTCCAGGGGGATGGCGGCAACGATACGCTGATCGGCCATGGCGGTAACGACTTCATCAGTGGCGGCACCGGCGACGACCTGATCGTCTGGGAGGACCAGTCCTCCGGTTCGTTCAGCGACAGCGACGGCAACGACGTGGTCAGCGGCAATGACGGCAACGACGTGCTGGAGATGCATGCATCCTCGTCGGGCAGTGTCTTCATCGTCGACGGGTTCGGAAGCCCCCACGTCCATGTCGGCAACGACCGCATCGATTTCGACACGGTCGAGACGCTCTCCTTTGTCGGCGGCGCCGGCAACGACGCCGTTCTCAGCGACACGCCGCTCGACGGCATCGGCGTCACCCGGCTGGTGTTCGATGGCGCCGGCGGCAATGACGTCGCGGACCTCAGTACCCTGGGCAACGATGTCGTTGTCGAGGCCTCCGGTGGCGCGGGCAACGATACGCTGACCGGCAGCGCCAACGACGACACCCTTTCGGGTGGCGATGGCGACGACCTGCTCAACGGTGGTGCCGGCATCGACACCATCGATGGCGGTGACGGCGATGATCACGTGGTCTGGGTTGCGGACGACGGCAATGACGACATTGAAAGCGGCGCCGGAAACGACATCCTCGAGATGTTCCTGTCGGACGGCGATGACACCGGTGTCATCAACGAAGCCTTCCCGGGTGCCCTGCGCGTGTTCGCCGGGTCCGAACAGGTGGTGGTCGACAACGTCGAAGCGATTATCCTTCGGGGCCAGGACGGCAATGACAGCTTCTCGATCGCCGGTCACGCGCGGGAAGAGCTTCCCCTGGTCAGCTTCGATGGCGGCGCGGGCAATGATTCGGTCAGCGACGGCAATATGCTCGGCGACCTGCATGCCGATGGTGGCATCGGCAACGATGTTCTGACCGGCGGCCGGGGTAATGATTCACTTGTCGGCGGCGATGGCGACGATACCCTCAACGGCGGCCAAGGCAACGACATCGCGGTTGGCGGTGCCGGCAACGACTTCTTCCGCTGGTCCGGTGGCGACGGCGATGACACGCTGGATGGCGGCGCCGGTAACGACAAGATCCTGATCACCACCGATGCGGGAATCGTCAGCCACAGCCTCTCGGCATCGGGGAACGACCTGATTGTCAGTGCGGATGGCGGCGGTACATCGACGCTCAGCAGCATCGAGGTGGTCAGCATCTTCGGTGGCGCGGGCGACGATACCCTCACCGTGCAGGATCTTTCGGGAACCGCCGTCACGGAGGTCGCCTTCTTCTCCTCCGATGGCAACGATGTCGTGACGGTGAACGGAAGCATCGGTGCCCGCGTCGTTGCCGGCAACGGCAACGATCAACTCTTCGGCGGTTCGGGCAACGACGACTTCGCCGGCCAGTCCGGCAACGACTTCCTGGAAGGCGGCGCCGGTAACGACACCCTGAACGGCGGTAGTGGCGACGATCTGATCGTCTGGACGAACCGTTCGGTCGGCTCCTTCAGCGACAGCGACGGAAGCGATACCGTCGACGGCTCCTCCGGCAACGACATCCTGGAGGTGCATGCTTCGGATCTGGGCGACAGCTACGTTGTCGATGGTACCGGCTTCACCCATGTCGAGATCGGCAGCGACAACATCGTCTTCTTCGGGATCGAAACGCTTTCGTTCGTCGGCGGTGCCGGCAACGACTCTGTGGTCAGCAACGGTTTCGTCACCTTTGCGCCGCTTGATGTGGTGGTCGAGGGTGCGGCTGGCGACGATACGGTTGATTTCAGCTCGGTCAGCAGCAGCGCCGTCGTCGTCAACGCCGATGGCGGTGCGGGCAACGACACGCTGACCGGCGGTGCCGGGAACGACACCCTGGCCGGTGGCGACGGCAACGATATTCTCGATGGCGGTCTGGGCAACGATGACCTCCAGGGCGGTGCCGGCGACGATACGATCTCCTGGGCCGGTGGCGACGGCAGCGATCTGATCGATGGCGGTGAAGGTCGGGATGTCCTCTCTATCCTGGGTACCGGCGGAAATGATTCCATCGGCATAGCAGGTGATGGCCTTGGCAACGCCGTCCTCACCCTGGGCAGCGAGTCGCTGACCGTTTCGGCGGTCGAGGATTTCTCGATCACGGAGACGGGTTTCGGCGACGATGTGATCACGATCAGCGATCTCAGCGCTACTGCTCTCGCAGGCGGTACGGTGACCGTTGATCTGGGCGCCGGCAACGATGTGCTGAACGGCGCCAATGCGACGACGGCGATCTCGGCCTTCGCGTCATCAGGAAACGACACCCTGACAGGCGGATCGGGTGACGACACGCTCAACGGAAGCAGCGGTGACGATCTGATCGAGGGCGGAGCAGGCAACGACACGCTTGACGCCAGCTTGGGCAACGATGTGCTCAGGGGCGGCGATGGCGACGACCTCCTGAATGGCAGCTCCGGCAACGATACTCTGGAGGGCGGTGCGGGCAACGACACGCTCTCGGGCAGCGATTCAAACGATATCCTGACAGGAGGCCAGGGCGCTGACGTTGTGAACGGCGGCGACGGCGACGACACCGTTTCATGGAGTGTCGGCGATGGTGAAGACACCATCGACGGCGGCGCCGATACCGATGTCCTGGTGGTCAACGGCAGTGCCGGCAACGACATCATCGACATCTTCGACGACGGCTTCGGCAATGTCGTCGTTGTGGTCAACGACGAGACGTTCACGGCCAGCAATGTCGAGGAACTGATCATCAATACCGGGGACGGCGACGATGTCGTCACCGTCGGCGATCTCAGCGGCACGTCGGTCAGCAACGACACGATCTCGTTCAGCGGCGGTGCGGGCAATGACGTGCTCGATGCCGCGGACTCGGGCAAACGCATCGTTGCCCTGGGCGGCGACGGTGACGATACGCTGAGCGGCAGCAGCCTGCTGGATTCGCTCAATGGGGGTGCCGGCAACGACATCCTCACGGGCGGTCTGGGCAACGACACACTCGAAGGCGGCAGCGGCAACGACACCTATGTTCAGGATGCCGATCAGGGCTCCGACCTGATCATCGACAGCGACGGTGAGGATCAGTTCGGCTTCACGCTGGCGCTGGGCGTCGATCTTGACGATCAGCTCGCACACTTCAGCATTGTCGGCACGACGCTGGAGATCCAGACGATCTACGGCGAAACCATCACCGTCAGCGATCATTTCGGCACCGGCACGCTCGAAAGCTACGAGGCGGCCTCGTCAAGCCTGTGGGAAGGTCAGCAGACCTTCACGGTCGAGCTGCTGACCGATGCCAACAGCACCAGCGCCTACGGCCCCGGCGTGCGCATCGGCGATGTGCTGTTCGGCACAGGCGCGGCCGATACGATCTTTGGCGGCGCCGGCCCGGATATCGTGCAGGCCGGTGACGGCAACGATCATGTGGTCGGCGGCAGCTTCAACCTGTTCTACGACGATGATTTGGGCGACGACCGCATCTACGGCTCCCTGAGCGGCGGCAGCGACGCCATTTCGTTCATGGGTGAGGCCGCCAACGGGGTCACGATCGACGAGGCGGCAGGAACAGCGGTACACGGCAGCCAGACCGATGTCTTCTCCAGCATCGACGAATTCTACGGCAGCGCCCAGGACGACAACTTTGTCGGCGCCGTCAGCGGCACGTTCCAGCAATTCACGAGCTGGGAAGGTTTTGCCGGCAACGACACCTTCACCGGCGGCGCCAATACCGACGTGGTCAGCTACTTCTATTCGACCGGCGCCGTGGTGGTCGATCTGCAGGGCGGCACCGCCAGCGACGGCATGGGCGGCACGGACACCTTTGTATCCTCGATTGAGGGCGTCTTCGGATCGCGCTTCGATGACACCATCACGGGCGATGGCGGCGACAACCGGCTCGACGGTTTCCGCGGCGATGACCTGCTGATCGGCGGCGGCGGCAACGATCTCTATCGCCATGACCTGCGCGACGGAGACGACACCATCGTCGACTCCTCGGGCGCCGAGGACGCGCTCCGCATCGACTTCGACCAGGTCGCCATCAATACCGAACGCAGCGCGGACGGCAACGATCTGGTGATCACCACCACGGTGGGCGACACGGTGACCGTGGTCGATCAGTTCAACGGCCAGACGCTGGAGTTCCTGCAGGATACCAGCACACGCGGCGGGCGCTTCCCGGTCGCCATTGCGCAGGACCCTGTCAATGAGACCGCTGGCCAGACCGACTTGCTGATCGGTTTCGCCTCCAACGACACGATCACGACAACGGGTGGCTTCGACTATGTGTTCGGCGGGGGCGGCGACGATACGCTGATCAGCGTCACGGCCGAGGGCTCCCGGATGACCGGCGGCGCCGGTAACGACACTGTCATTGGCAGTGGTTCGGGCAACGACGAGATTTCGTTCCTCGATCACACCGTGGGCGCGGTCATCAGCTTCGACGGCAACGGCAACGGCACGGCCGTCTTTGCGGGCGGCGAGACGGACACCTTCCAGAGCATCGTTGCGGTTTACGGTTCGCAGGGCAACGACACCATCACGTCGACCGGCTCAGGTTTCTCCTGGCTGGAAGGCAGCGGCGGCGACGACACGCTGATCGGCTCGGGCAGCGGCGACACCATCGGCTTCTTCACCGCATCCGTTGCGGTTTCCTTTGTCCTGTCGGCCACCGGCGACGGTGTCTTTGACGGCGGTGACGAACTGGGCACCGACACCTACTTCGGAATCGACCGGGTAGGGGGAACACGATTCAACGACCGTCTGGAAGGCAACGACTCCGACAACCGCCTGACGGGTTTCCAGGGCGATGATGTGCTGGTCGGCAATGCCGGCGCTGATCGTCTTGATGGCCGCGATGGCCAGGACCTGCTGGAAGGCGGCGACGGCGACGACGAACTGCTGGGCGGTAACGGCAACGACGCACTGCAGGGCGGAGCGGGTAACGACTATCTCGAAGGTGATCAGGAAAGCCGTCCCCAGGCGACCGGCAACGACACGCTGGAGGGCGGCGCCGGCAACGACACGCTGATCGGCGGCAATGGCGATGACCTTCTCGTTGGCGGTGACGACGACGACATCATCGACGGTGGCGTGGGCTTCGACACCGTCGACTATTCCGATGCCGGCGGTGCCGTGTCGGTCAATCTGGCGAGCGGCAATGCCAGCGGCCAGGGCGCCGACCTGCTCAGCAGCGTCGAGCGTGTCGTCGGCAGCGCCTTCGGCGACACGCTGACCGGCGCGAACGCGCCCGACGGCGAGTATCAGGAATTCCAGGGCGGTGCGGGCAACGACCTGATCATCGGTTCGTCGGATGATCTGATGGAAGATCTCGTCGACTACAGCGATGCCACCGGCGGTGTCACGGTCGACCTGGTTGCGGGCACCGCCAGCGGCGCGGGCGTGGGCAACGACACCCTGGTGGACATCGACGGGGTGCGGGGTTCGGCCTTTGCCGACACGATCACCGGCGGCAACAACGACGAGTTCGAGCAGTTCATCGGCGGCGCAGGCAACGACATCATCGATGGCGGCTCGGGCTTCGACGACGCATTCTACCGTGAGGATCCCTTCGCCATCTCGGTGGTGCTGACCTCCGACAACGCGTTTACCGTCACCGACGGCTACGGCGACACCGATACGCTGACCGATTTCGAGCGCCTGACCGGTTCACGCTACGACGATCTCTTCGACCTTTCGGCCAGCTTCAACGGCGTCATCCAGGTGCGGGGCCGCGACGGTGCTGACACGATTGACGGTTCGGGCGGCGAGGTTCTGGTTGTCTACAACCGCGCGCCATCCGGCGTGACGGTCAACCTGACCGGCGGTTTCGCGATCGATGGCTATGGTACCGTCGATACTTTGATCGATGTCGAGCATGCGCGTGGTTCGGCCCATGACGACACCCTGATCGGCAGTGGCGTTGCGAACTTCCTGCGTGGCGATGCCGGCAACGACACGCTCAGTGGCGGCGGCGGCGACGACACCCTGGTCGCGGGCTCCGGCAACGACATTCTCAATGGCGGCGACGGCAACGACCTGTTCGAAGGCAGTCAGGGCAACGATCAGATTGCCGCAGGCGGTGGCAACGACACCATTTTCTGGCAGTCGGGAGACGGCAACGACGCGATCGACGGTGGCGCGGGCATTGATGTGCTTTCGCTCACCGGTAGTGACGGCAACGACATCATCGACATCTCCCAGGATGTGTCGGGCAACGTGATCGTCGTGGTCAATGGCGAGACGCTGACGGTATCCACGCTTGAGGACATCGTCATCACCACCGGCGCCGGCGATGACGTCGTGACGGTCGGGGACCTCATGGGTACAGCCGTCAGCAACGACACGATCAGGCTCCTGGCCAGCAGCGGCCGCACCGATTTCGATGCCTCGGGCTCGGGCAAGCGGCTTGTCGCCGAGGGTGGCGATGCCGACAACACGTTCTCGGGCGGTTCGCTGAACGACACGCTCACGGGCGGGGCAGGCAACGACGTTCTGAACGGCAATGGCGGCGATGACCTTCTGACCGGTGGTATCGATACCGATACCCTCAGCGGTGGTGCGGGCGACGACCGAATCGTCTGGGAATCGCGCAATGTCGGCACTTTCAGCGACACCGACGGCAGTGACTCGGTTTCGGGCGGCGACGGCAGCGATACCCTGGCGTTCTTCGGTTCGGCCAATGGCGACACCTTCATCGTCAATGGTTCGGGTAGCGCACATGTTCTGGTCGACGGGGACCGGATCGACTTCGATACGCTGGAGACGCTGTCGTTTGGCGGCGGTGACGGCAACGACAGCCTTCTCGTCGGTACGGCGCTTGCCGGCAGCGGCGTCAGCGGCATCGTGTTTGACGGGGGCGCCGGCGACGATACCGTCGACTTCAGCACCGCGGGCAATGATGCCGTGGTTCAGGCGGATGGCGGCGCGGGCGACGATGTCCTCACGGGCGCCGGCATCGGAGACGTGCTGTCCGGTGGCGACGGCAACGACCGGATCGAGGGCGGCGCGGGTAATGACAGCCTGACGGGCGGTGCCGGCAACGACCTGTTCGTCTGGGTCGACGACGAGGGCGACGACACGATCGACGGCGGGGACGATGATGATGCTCTGATTGTTTCCGCAAGTGGTTTGCCCGGGGAAGCGCTCGCCGTGACGATCGACGGCGCTACCGGCGAGTTCCTCGTCGGGTCGGGCGCCCGGAACGACAGCATCGCCGTGACCGGCATCGAAGAACTGAGCATCGACGGCAGCACGGGCAACGACACGGTCGACGTCCAGGCGTCCGCAGGCCTTTCCTTCATCCTCGGTTCGCTGCAGGGCGGCAACGATACCTTCGACATCAACGGTGCACTTTCCCTGTCGGCCAGCATCGACGGCGGAGCGGGCGACGATCTCCTCAGCGGCGCGTCGGGCAACGACAGCCTGCTGGGCGGCGATGGCAACGACGTGCTCGATGGCGGGGCCGGCGTTGACCATCTCCAGGGTGGTTCAGGCAATGACACGGTTTCCTGGGCGGGCGGCGATGGCAACGACATCATCGACGGTGGCAGCGGCATTGATGTCCTTTCGGTGACCGGCACCCTTGGTGACGATAGCTACGATCTTTCCGACGACGGCTTCGGCAATGCCGTGCTCACCCTGGGTAGTGACACGTTGACGGCGACGTCGATCGAGAGCCTGGTGATCACCCAGACCGGTTTTGGCAACGATGCGGTCACCATCGGCGACCTCAGCGGAACCGCGCTGGCGGGCGGTGTCGTGTTGCTCAACCTGGGGGCGGGCAACGACACGCTGGATGCCTCGGCGGCGACCACCAGCATCGATGTCAACGGTTCCAACGGCGACGACACGCTGACCGGAGGTTCCGCCAACGACACGCTCAATGGCAGCAACGGCAACGATGTCCTCTCGGGCGGCGATGGCGACGACACGCTGGACGGTTCGGGCAACGACGATGAGCTGAACGGAGGTGCCGGTAATGACTCGCTGTAGGGCAGCCTGGGCGATGACATCCTCAACGGCGGCGACGGCGGCGATACGCTCGACGGCAGCTTCGGCAACGACACCCTGGCTGGTGGTGCGGGCAATGACGCCATGAATGGCGGCGCGGGCAACGATCTGTTCCTGCTTGCCGATGGCGAGGGTGACGACGTCATCCTGGGCGGTGACGGTTTCGATACCCTCCGGTTCACCGGCAGCGCCGGCGATGATGTCGTGGTGTTCGGAGAATCCGGTTACGGCGGCGGCCCGGTAAACCTGAGCGCCAATGGGACATCGTCCACAGCACTGGATGTGGAGTCCTTCATTGTCCTGGGTGGCGACGGCAACGACAGCTTCGATCTCGGCGACATCACGGCCGGTACGGGCGTGGGTGCGTCCTTCACCTTCACGGCCGGCGCCGGCAACGACACCCTGGACGGCTCGGCGGCCTCCAACCGGATTGTAGCCGAGGGTGGCGATGGCAACGACGTCCTGACCGGTGGAGCGGCCAACGACACACTCGACGGTGGCGCCGGCAATGACATCCTCGAAGGGGGCGGCGGCAACGACCTGTTGCTCGGCGGCGCGGGTAACGACACCGCCATTCTGCGCATCGATGCGGAAGCCGGTGGGCTCGGCGCGGGCTCGGGCAGTTTTGATGGCGGTGCCGGCGAAGACACCGCCAGCCTGCTCGGCGGCTTCGGTGATGACGTCATGATCGTCACGCGCGATGGCGATACGGCGAGCAGTGTGTCGACCCAGTTGCCATCGTCCCTTTCGGCCTACGTTTCGACGCACCTCGGCACCGGCCTGATCGTCGAAGGCGATGGCGCAGGCGGTTTCATCGAGCGCTACAACTACGTCGGCCGCTATAGCTATGGCGCCCCCACCGATTTCAGCGATGTCGCGCTTGCCGATATCGATGGCGATGGCGACCTCGATGCAGTCCTTTCATCGGTCTCCAATAATTTCCTCGGCCAGGTCGCGATCAACGACGGCGGCGGCAATTTCTCCTATGGCGGGAGCCTGGGTTACTACTATTCCCATGCGCTGGCGGTGGGCGATGTCAACGGAGACGGCTTCATCGATGTCTTCGTTGCCGTGGGCAGCCTCGGCGCCACCCCCGGACCGCACTTTGACCGCGTGCTTCTCAACGACGGCGCGGGGAACTTCACCGGCAGCGGGGCCACGATCGGCGGCGGCGACAGCCACGATGTCGTGCTTTTCGACATCGACGGCGATCTCGATCTCGACGCGGTCACCGTGGATTACGACTACGGCGCCGTGAACGTTCTCGTGAACGACGGCAACGGCAACTTCACGAGCAACGGCCAGTCGCTCGGCGTGACCAGCGCTTATGCCCTTGCCTTCGGCGATCTCAATGGCGACGGCATTCCCGACCTCTATGTCGGAGGTGGTGCCGGCAATGGCGATGCCGTCTTCTTCAACGACGGCAGCGGTGCCTTCACCGACAGCGGCCAGGCGCTGAACTATTCGAACGTGGGCGCCGTGGCAATCGGAGATCTCGACGGTGACGGGGACAACGATGTCTTTGTTGCCTCACGCAACGGCGCGTCGACGATCTGGTTCAACGACGGCGCCGGGAACCTGACCGAATCCTACCAGGGCCACTTCCTCTATGCGAATGATGTGGCGCTGGGCGACATCGACGGTGACGGCGATCTCGATGTCGTCTCGGTAGGGGACTACGGCCGGGTGCTCTACAACGACGGCAACGGGGCGTTCAGCCAGGGCTTTGACTTCGGTAGCTACGGCAGCCTGACCGGCGTGGCACTGGGGTTCCTTGATGGTCCCGCGCAAGACCCTTCCTTGACGCTCGAGAACATCGAGTTCCTGGTCATCGACGGCGGATCGGGCAACGACATTCTTGACAGCGGCGCCGGCATCTCCAGTCTTATCGGTGGTGATGGCAATGATGTCCTGCGTGGCGGCTTCGGCCTGATCGCGACCGAAGGCGGCGAGGGCAACGACACCGTTCAGGTCGGGCAGACCGATGGTGTCTTTGCCGTCCGGGACAACGGTGGCTTCGGCTCGGGCGGCGACGAACTTGATCTCGCCGACATTGCCAACGATCCCGCGGCCTTTGCCTTCGTGCGCCTTGGCAACGGCATGCTGATGGTCAGCGCCAACGAGGATTCGCTTGTCCAGCCCGATGAGGATCGCTTCCAGATCCAGATCGTCGACTTTGAGGACGGCATGACCTCCGACGCCGGCATTGAGGCGGTCCAGTTCTTCACCGGTGGCTCGGTGACCTTCTCGGAGGGCGGATCGTTCGGCAACGATCTCATTGTTGTCGCCTCCCATGAAATCGGCGGCGCAACCGTCAGTGGCGGCTTCGGCAATGACGTGATCTTTGCCGGCGCCCGGTCGGGCCAGGTCCTGTCGGGTGACTCCGGCAATGACGACATCGTCGGCTCCGTGTTCAGCGAAATCATCTCCGGTGGCTCCGGCGATGACATCCTGACCAATGGTGGCGGCGGCAACGACATTTTCTCGGGCGGCGGCGGCAACGACACCTTCGAGATTTCGGCGACCACAGCCTTCCCCTTCAGCACCACGATCCAGGAGGACGCCGACTTCGGTCCGGTCGATCAACTGTTCCTTGACGGCTCGTTCCAGGTCGCGACCGTCATCGCATCCGGCAATGACATGATCCTGTTCGATGACCTCGGCAATGACGTCACCGTGGTCGATCAGTTCAGCGGCAGCGGCGCCGGCATGGAGCGCTTCTTCTTCGGCGACTTCCACGACATGGGCATCGGCGCAGATCTCTATCGTTGGTCCACGGCGGGTGGCAGCACGCTTGATGACTTCGTCATGGGGACCTCTGCGTCGGCGACGATCGCGAGCGGCGGTGCCGGCGATGATCTCGTTCTGGCCGACGAAAACTATGGTTTCGCAGTGCTTTCGGGCGGCGACGGCGACGACATCCTGGGTGGCGGCGATTCTGCCGTCGCGATCTTTATGGATGGCGGCAACGGCTTCGACATCGTCAGCTACCGCCAGTTCGATACCGATCTCATTGCCACGCTCGACGGCGGCGACGGCAACGGCACGGTCAACAAGGGCGCGGGCACCGATATACTGCTCGGTATCGCCGGCCTTCTGGGCGGCATTGGCAACGACATCTTCACCGGCTCGGCCGGCGACAACCTGCTGGACGGCGGCGGCGGCGACGATGTTCTGAACGGTGGTGCGGGCAACGATGTTTACATCGTCCGTTCCGACGGCGGTCAGGATGTTGTCGTTGACAGCAGTGGCAACGACACCCTGCGTATTCTGGATGGGCACAGCGCCTCTGGCTCATCCTTCGTCTCTGATGCGCTCAACGACGGCAACGACCTGATCCTTACCGACGGAGCCGGCAGCCAGGTGACCGTTACCGGCCAGTATGCCGGTGGTGCGATCGAAACGATCGAATTCTCGAGTGATGGCGGCGCCTTCGCCATCGGCATCGCCCCATCGGCCGGTAATGACTTCATCGCGGGCCAGACCGGGAACGATACGGTCGACGGCGGTGAGGGCAGCGATGCGCTCTTTGGCCATGATGGTGACGACGTGCTGAGCGGCGAGGCAGGTGATGACTTCCTCGTCGGCGGCGCAGGTTCAGACATTCTGAACGGCGGAGATGGCAACGACGGGCTTTCCGGCGGCAGCGGCAATGATTCGCTGATCGGTGGCGCCGGCAACGATGAACTCTACGGCGGGACGGGCAACGATCAGCTGGTCGGCGGCAGTGGCGATGACGTCTATGAATTCGATCTGGCCGATGGGTCCGACAATGTCATCAATGATGTCTCCGGCGTTGATCGCATTGAAACCGGTGACAATGTCGAGCTCTTCGATGGCACCATCCGCATCGGTGACGATCTCCGCCTGGAGTTCAATGGTGGCGGCATGGCCGTCGATATCATTGGCCACTTCGCCGGTACGCCGGTCGAAGCGCTTACGATCGACGGTTATGTCTTCCGCATCGGTACCGGCACGGGGCTGCAGCTTGAAGGCAGCGACTTTGCCGATCTCCTGGTCGGCACCAACAACGCCGACGATGTGATCAACGGCGGCGCCAACCGCGACCTCCTTGTTGGTGGCGGCGGCAACGACACGATCACGGGTGGGGCAGGCGACGACTTCATGTCGGGCGGGGCGGGCGCCGATGCCTTCGTCTACGAAAGCACCGACGATCTGCTTCATGTGACGGTCAACGGCCAGCCCGGTTCGCTGTTTGCCGATGGTGCGCCGATGGATACCATCGCCGACTTCACGCAGGGACAGGACAGCCTGCTGTTCACCAACGATGCCTGGAGCGCGCTGGGCGGACCGATTGTCGAGGGGGTCAACTTCTCCATCATCGCCGGTCCATGGGACGGCACGGATGCCGGCACCAACAGCCAGTTCAGCGGTGGCGGCGCCGCCCTGATCTTCTCCCAGGCAGACAGTGTGCTCTACTACGACGACAACGGCAGCAGCGCCGGTTACTACGCCGTTGCCAGCATGGATCAGCCCGGTGTGGGTGATATTCAGGGGCCGGTCGGCGGAGTCTGATTGAGGCCGCTGGGCGCGAGAAGTTCTGGTTCGCAGGCAGTTGTGT
The DNA here is from genome assembly GCA_937880925.1 of uncultured Rhodospirillaceae bacterium. Lineage (GTDB taxonomy): Bacteria > Pseudomonadota > Alphaproteobacteria > SP197 > SP197 > CALGGB01. Next base: position 25,696 of record CALGGB010000134.1, read on the forward strand.
AAGAGATTTTTCAAGAACTGTGGCATTTGCTGCGCACTCTTGAGCAAATCCGCCGCTTCTTTTGACAAGTGTTTGCCAACGCCGGTCCCTCGTGGAATCCATTTCATGGCTGATGACTGTTGCTGAGCGCGTTCCTGGTTCTTTCTAGGGCGCCTGGTGCCTGCAGGCTTGGGATGCTGGCGGCGCCAACCATCGGGAGTGGGTGGTGGGCAGCACGTTTGGTTCTATTGATGATGTTGCAGGCTCTGCTGCAGGGCAGGGGCCAAGCGTCCTCACGGCCACGTCCGGGAGCGATACGCTCTCGCTGGCCGACAGCGACTGGCTGCTGCGGGCCGTGTTTGTGCGCCTGGGATCCGATCTTCTGGCCCACGGCCAGGGCGGCCAGCATCTTCTTGTTCGCGACTACTTCGGCGGCGACGAGGTTCCCGATCTCGACCTGGGTGCGGCTGTGCTGCGCGGCAGCGTTGTCGAACGACTGGCAGGTCCACTGGCTCCCGGCCAGGTCGCTCAGCTTGGGACGTCGGATGCCTCGGCCATCGGCACGGTACAGTCCGTCATCGGTGACGCCTGGTTGACCCGCATCGACGGCAGCCGCGTCCAGATCACGCAGGGCAGCGCCATTCATCAGGGTGATGTCGTCGAGACCGGTGCCGGCGGTGGCCTGGCCATCGCCTTCGTCGATGGCACCAGCCTTTCGCTGTCGGACAGCGCTCGCATGGTCATCGACGAGCTGGTCTATAGCGCGTCGTCCAGCAGCAATGCCGCCTCCTTCTCGCTGGTTCAGGGGCTCTTTGTTCTCGTGTCGGGCGATATCGCCAAGACCGGCGAGATGCTGGTCGAGACACCGGTTTCCACGATCGGTATTCGTGGGACTTCCGTCGCCATTCAGGCGGCAACGGAAGGGCTGCGCAATATCATTACCCTGCTGCAGGATCCGGACGGCCATGTCGGCGTTGTCGAGGTGGCGACCGCCGTCGCCAGTGTCATTCTCAGCGCCATAGGCGAGACGACATCGGTGAGCAGTGCCAATCAGGCTCCCACGGCGATCGAGGTTCTCACCTCCGCCGATGTCGAGAGCCTCTACCGTGCTGCGCTGTCGACCATGCAGACCATGCGCGACTCCAGCCTGGGTGTGACCTCCGGCGACGAGGGCGATACGCCTGATGGCGACACGCCTGATGGTGATACACCCCAGGATGACGGCGAGACGCCGGAGGAACCCAGCGACGCGGAGATCGATGCATTCTCGGCCGCTATCGTCGACCTGTTTGCTGCATTGGCCGATGAACTGGACCAGGAGCTGGCGCCGGACGAGGTGCCGGAGAACCTGGCCGACGAGCCGGACGATGAGACATCGCCGACCACCATCGTTTCGCTTCCCGACAAGGAGCGCCTGCCGACCACCGGCGCAGGCACAGGCGCTGCGGCCGGGGTCAATGTTGCGCCCAGGGCGGTGCCCGACAGCGTCACGCTCAGCGAAAGCGCCGCGGCTATCGCCATTGCTGTCCTGGCCAACGACAGCGACGCAAATTCCGATCCCCTGACCATTGCTTCCATCAACACGGCGGGGACGCTGGGTGTCGCCACCATTGTCGGTGGCGAGATCTTCTATCAGACCAATGGCGCCTTCGACGCGCTCGACCAGGGCGAAACCGCGATCGACACGTTTGCCTACACGGTTACGGACGGCAAGGGTGGCGCCTCCACGGCCACGGTCACGGTGACAATCACCGGCGTGGACGATCCGCCACCGATTTCGGGAGACGTCACCACGGTCGCGGAAAGCAACGGCGATACCTTCCTTCAGGGCAGCTTCCTGGAGCTCGGAGTATCGGCCAACGGAACCCTGGGCACGTCCTCAGGCATACCGGATGGATTCGAGGCTGATGCGCATACGTTCAACTTCGGTCTCTCCTTCTTCTTCAACCTCAATGGCATTGCCGACGATACGCCCAGTTCCGGCGATGCCTTCCTGCCGGGTTCGCCCGTGGAGAACTTTTCTCTGGCCTTTACGGACGGCACCGGCGCGTTCCTGTCCAGCAATCACAATGCCGGCGGATTCACCGGCATTCCCCTTGCGTTTGATTCGATCGATGCCGGGGCGGAGGGCACGTCGGTCATCTCGACCGGCGGGATCGCCGAGCGCCTGGGGCTGAGCCAGACGATCACACTGGATGGCGAGAACAGCTACTACACCACCACGGTGACGCTCACGAACCTGACCGACAGCGCCATGAGCGGAATACGCTACATGCGCAACAACGATCCCGATCAGGACGTGGACTCCGGCGGCTCCTTCAACACGCTCAACGATGTCCTGTCCAATCCGGGGGTCGGCCACATCGCGGCTGTCAACGCGCAGGGCATCTCGGGCGGGCAGAACGTCATGATGCTGGCCGATCAGGCAGCGCTCAACGCCGCTAACGCGCTGGCGCCCGACACGATCCAGGTGCGCACCTCGGCCTTTGGTTTCGAGAACACGAACCCCTTTGCCGCGTCGGCCTTCGACTCTCCGGCCGATCCCAACGGCGCTTCAGGCGATATCGGCATCAACATCGTCTTCGCCATCGATTCCCTGGGTGCAGGCCAGTCCGTTACCTTCTCCTGGGTCACGTCGGCCAACGGGTCCACCGGTGGCGGCGATGTGATGATGGCCCTGCTCGGCCAGACCACGCTCGACGGGGCCGGTGGCGATGACCGCATCTATGCCAGCCAGGCAGGGCTCGAGGAGACCCTGTTTGGCGGTGCGGGCGACGACGTTCTGGTCGGGCTGGGTACCAGCGGCGGCACGGGCGATGTGCTTCTGGGCGGCGATGGCAGCGACACCCTGTTCGGCAGTTCCGGCCACGACATTCTTGGCGGCGGTACGGGGGCGGACGTTTTCTTTTACGAGGATTCGGAAGGTCTTCTCACGGTCGCCGCAAATACCCCGTTCAGCGGCGCAGCGGGAAACATCGACACGATCACGGACTTTGTTTCAGGCAACGACAGCCTGCACGTCCTGCAGTCTGCATTCGCAGGCATGGCTCTGGGGGGGCTGACCAACGGCATCAGCTATTCGGTGATCGCGGGTCCGTATGACGGTTCTGACGCGGGGGTGAACCTCAACCACGGCCTGGGACAAGCCAGCTTCATCTACTCCCAGTCCGATCACACCCTGTTCTTCGACGACAATGGCGCCGACGCGGGCTATCAGGCTGTCGCCGATGTCGCCCAGCTTGCCGCAGCAGACATTGTGGTTGTCGCCAGCGTCTAGTTGCGGCGAGGGGATCCTAGCTCCCGAAGGCCACGGTCTTGCCGGGATTGAGCAGGCCTTCGGGGTCCAGGGCACGCTTCAGCGTGGTCATCAGGTCGCGCTCCACATCGGACTTGTAGCGGTCCATCTGGCGCAGGCGAAGACGGCCGATGCCATGCTCGGCGCTGAACGAGCCGCCCATCTCCACGGCGAGCGTTTCGACTGCATCGTTGATTGCGCTTTCCTTCGCCAGCAGGGCGCTCAGGCCGTCGGCATCGCGTCCGGCCATGTTGAAGTGCAGGTTGCCGTCGCCCAGGTGGCCGAAGGCGATGACCAGGGCCTGGGGGGCCATCTCCTCCACCATGGGGGTGGCCACTTCCAGAAACTCTGCGATACGCGAGATCGGCACGGAGATGTCGTGTTTGACGCCGCCGCCCGAGATGACCTGGGCATCGGGCATGTCCTCGCGGATCTGCCACAACGCCTTGGCCTGGCCCTGGGATTCGGCGATCACGGCATCCAGAACCAGTCCGTCCTCGATGGCGCCGGCCAGTACGGCTTCAACGGTGGCGCGAAGGCCTTCGCCTTCCTCGCCGGAATTGGCTTCCATCAGCACCGCCGCGGGAACCGTTTCGGCAAGGGGATCGCGGTTGCGCGGCAGGTTGGTGAAGGTCAGGTCCAGCGCGGCGCGCACCATGTATTCGAAACCCGTCACCTGGCCCCCGGTCGCGGCCTGCGCGCGGTTGAGCAGGGCAACGGCGGCATGGCCGTCGGGCACGCCGATCCAGGTGGTCACGGTCTGGCGCGGTTGCGGCCACAGCTTCAGCACGGCGCCGGTGATGATGCCCAGTGTGCCTTCGCTGCCCATGAACAACTGCTTGAGGTCATAGCCGGTGTTGTCCTTGCGCAGGCCCTTCAGGCCGTTCCAGATACGCCCGTCGGCCAGCACCACCTCCAGCCCCAGGACATGCTCCTTGGCGTTGCCGTAGCGCAGCACGTTGGTGCCGCCGGCATTGGTCGAGAGATTGCCGCCGATGCGGCAGCTTCCCTCCGCGGCCAGACTCAGCGGATAGAGGCGTTCGTGTTCACCGGCGGCGGCCTGGACGTCGGCCAGGATGCAGCCGGCATCGACCGTGATCGTGTTGTTGGCCGGGTCGATCGTGCGAATCCGGTTCATGCGGTTGAGGCTCAGCACGATGTCGTCGCCGTTGTCGCGCGGCACGCTGCCGCCCACCAGGCCGGTGTTGCCCGATTGCGGCACGATGCCCACGCCCGCCCCGGCGCAGAGCCTCACGATCCCGGCGACCTGCTCGGTGGTCGCCGGGCGCAGCACCAAAGGCGTGCGTCCGGGCCAGCGTTTGCGCCAGTCCCGGGTGTAGGCTTCGGTATCAGGGCCTTCGGCGAGCCAGCCTTCTGGGCCGACAACGTCCTTGAGCCGTGCGAGAAGAGCGGGGTTTTCCGCCGCGCCCGTGCGGGCGGGATGATCGTGTTCTGCCATGCCGGATCGTACCCCGCCTGCCGCGTCGATCAATGGCCGGTTGCGGCCCGCGCCAGACGATCGCGAATGGCAGGTCCCAGGCCGCCGCCCGGAATAGGCACCACCGCGATGGCGGTGATTCCGGGCTGGTCGAGCTCATGAAGCATGGCAAAGAGATTGGCTGCAGCCTCCCGCAGATCGCCGGAAGGGCTGAGATTGCGGCTGATGGCGCCGCCAGGGGGCATGTTGGCGCCAAAGCCCAGAACCGCCTCGTCGGGCCGGACGGTGGTGACATCAAGCCGGACCGGGTGGTGGGGCGCATAGTGACTGGGGAGCATGCCCGGCGCGCGGATCGCAGCGCCGGCATCGGCCGGTATCACGGCGCCGATGCAGGCGGCGATCGCCTCGGCGCTGACACCCCCGGCGCGCAGCAGCCCGGCGACGGAGTGAGAGGATAGATCGACTACCGTCGACTCCAGGCCCACCGTACAGGGACCACCATCGAGCACCAGCAGATCGGCCTCGCCGAAACCCTCTGCGACATGGGCCGCCGTGGTCGGGCTGAGATAGCCGGAGGGATTGGCGCTGGGTGCGGCAAGGGGCAGGGCGCAGGCCGCCAGCAGCGCGCGGGCCACCGGGTGGGCCGGCACCCGCAGGGCGACGGTATCGAGCCCGGCGCTGACCAGATCGCAAAGCGGGGATTCCGCCCGCCGCTTGACCACCATGGTCAGAGGGCCGGGCCAGAAGGCGTTCGCCAGTGTCAGCGCGCGGTGATCGAGCTGGCCATGGCGCTGCGCTGCGGCAACGTCAGGCAGGTGCACGATCAGGGGATTGAAGTGCGGACGCCCCTTCATCTCGAAGATCGCCGCGACGGCGCGGCCGTTGGTCGCATCCGCGGCCAGGCCATAGACGGTCTCTGTGGGCAAGGCGACCAGTCCGCCCCGAGCCAGCCGTTGCGCGGCCGTGGCGATGGCCGCGTCATCGGCGGGGCGCACGTCCATTCAGGCGTCCCGGCCGCGCGCGATGAACGAGGGATTGTCGCGCCCGGCCTTGCCGTAGCGCAGTTCCTCGCCCTCGATCGTGCGCACGCTGCCGCCGGCCGCGCGCAGCACGGCATGGCCGGCACCGGTGTCCCATTCCATGGTGCGCCCGAAGCGGGGATAGAGATCGGCCGAACCCTCCGCCACCAGGCAGAACTTCAGCGAACTGCCGCCCACGGCTTCACCGGCAACCTTCACCGTCTTGAGGAACTCATCGGTCGCGCTGTCGCGGTGGGAGCGGCTGACGGCGACCGTCAGGCCCTGCTCGGGCGCCGGGCGCGCGGTGATCGCTTCATCGCTGCCGCCGTCGCGGCGGCGCCAGGCCTTCGTCCCGTCGGTCGCATAAAGCAGGCCCTTGGCCGGGGCGCCGACGATACCGATGGTCGGCATACCATCCTCGACCAGGGCGATGTTCACCGTGAACTCGCCGTTCTTGCTGAGGAATTCCTTGGTGCCGTCCAGCGGATCGACCAGCCAGAAACGGTTCCCGACGCTATCGGGCGCATCCCCGCGGGAGGCTTCCTCCTCGGCCAGCACCGGAATATCGGGTGTCAGGTGGCGCAGGCCCGTAAGGATGATCGCTTCGGCTGCCTCGTCTGCGGCCGTCACCGGCGAGCGGTCATCCTTCTGGCGCGCATCGACCTTGCCGTAGAGCGCCATGATTGCGGCACCTGCCTCATCGGCAAGTGCGATCAGGTCGCGGATCAGCTTGGGGTCGGTTGCTGACATGACAGTTCCTTGCATGGGCTGGGCAGGGCCGTCTGATAGCCGCGCTGCGGCGATGTTACAAGGTCGGCACGCTCTGGTCGCTGCCCCTGCCTTCGACTAGTCTTGCCCATCATGAACCGTTGCCGTTTCACCGCCGCCCTGCTTGCCTGCGCTCTGCTGACCGTGGGGATGCAGGTCCGCGCCCAGACTGAACCGCTCCAGACCCAGGCCGACCGGCTCCGTGAACTCGCAGCCAGCCGCCAGGCTGTGATTCTGCCTCTCGATGGTGCCCTGGATCCCGTGATCGCGGAGTCACCGGAGCAACCTGAACAATCGCCGCCGCCTGAACCCGAAGCGCCCAGTGTCCTCGTGGTGCCCCAAAGCGAGCCCGGTACGCCGCCGTCCCCGCCGCTTGAGGGCGATGCACCGGCGGCTGAAGCGGCCCAAGAGGGCCTTGATGAGCCCTCCATCGCGGATGTCGCCGCGCAGGAACCATCTGGCGACAGCCAGGTTCCGGCCGGTCAGGACGATGGCGCGGATGCGGCCATGCTGCCCGATCTAGACGGCATTGAAGGCCTGGTGGTAGCCGAACTCGGCAATCCCGATTCGATCGGCCCCTACCGCCTCTGGCTCGCCTCTTTCCGCACGGTGCGCGAAGCCCAGGCCGGCTGGCTACAGCTCGCCAAGGACAACCGGGATGTCCTGGGCGATCTGCTGCCCGTGATCGTGATGAAGGAACTGGGCGGAGACAGCGGCACGTTTTTTCGTCTCCAGGCCGGCCCCCTGGCGGATGAGGGGCAGGCCCAAGCACGCTGTGAGACCCTGAAATCGCGCACGCTCTATTGCGCCATTCTTGGCCCCGACGAGGGCTGAATCCGCTCTAAAGCGCGCTGCCTGCCTTCAATCCGTCGAACACGGCCTCTTCGGCGGTGCGTGGCGCCAGGCAGTCGCCGACCAGGTGGATCTCTCCGTCCCAGTCCTCCAGGGCGTCGATCAGGGTTGTTACGGAGTTGTGGCCCAGGGCCGTGACCACCGTGTCGATGCCTTCCAGAATGATCGGATCGCCGCTGGTGGCGTGCTGGAAATAGGCGCTGTCGCTGTCGGCGCCGAACAGGCGGGCATAGGGGATGACCTTGACGCCGAGCTTCTGCAGGGTCGCCGCCCAGTGGTCACGCACGTACATCTGGATCGTCTGCCCCGGCATGTAGCCATCGACCGCCAGGGTGACCTCGCAGCCGTTGCGCGCCAGCATTTCGGCCAGCCCCATGCCGATCCAGTCGCAGCGCCAGTCGGCAATGACGACCCGGCCGCCGACATTTGCCTCGCCCCGGATCACGGCCCATGCCTCGACCATGTGGGCCTCCTCGGCGCCTTCGATCTCCACCGGAGCCGGCCTTGCGCCCGTGGCGATGATCACGGCGTCGGGGCTTTCCTTCTCGATCAGCGCGCGGTCGACCGGGGTGTTGCGGCGCACGGTCACGCCCGCCAGCTCCATCTCGCGCGTGAGGTTGGTGACGATGCCGCCGAATTCGGCGCGCCCGGGCAGCGCCTGGGCGAGCAGGGCCTGGCCGCCCAGCTGGGCGGCGGCCTCGCACAGGATCACCTCGTTGCCGCGCTCGGCTGCCACCGCGGCGGCTTTCATGCCGCCGGGCCCGCCGCCGGCGACCAGCACCTTCTTGGCGTTGCTCGCGGTCTTGCGCGTGCCATAGGTGATCTCGCGCCCGGTTTCGGGATGCTGGATGCAGGAGATGCCGTAGCCCATGTGCATGTGGCCGATGCAGGCCTGATTGCAGCCGATGCAGGCGCGGATGTCGTCGACACGGCCCTCGCGCGCCTTGTTGGCGATCTCGGGATCGGCGATCTGGGC
>CALGGB010000135.1 GCA_937880925.1 uncultured Rhodospirillaceae bacterium
GGTGCTGCGCGCCGACGACGCCGTTTCCTGGACCATGGTCACGGCCTGGCCCAAGGGCGCGCCGGGGGTGGGTGGCAGCGCGGAGCGTTTCGCCGCCATGGTGGGCGCCATGTCGGGCGGGCGGCTTACCATCACGGTCTATGGCGCAGGCGAGATCGTGCCCGCCTTCGAGGCCATGGACGCGGTCCAGCAGGGCACCGCGGACCTGCTGCACGGCTCGCCCTACTTCTGGGTCGGCAAGTCCAGCACGCTGAACTTCTTCACGACGCTGCCCTTCGGCATGACGGCCAACGAGTTCAGCGCCTGGCTGCGCTTCGGCGGCGGTATCGAGCTGTGGCGCGAGCTCTACGGCGATTTCGGCGTCACGCCGTTCTACGCCGGTTCCTCGGGCGTGCAGGCGGGTGGCTGGTTCACCCGCCCGATCGACACGCTGGACGATTTCAAGGGCCTGAAGTTCCGCATCGCCGGGCTGGGCGGCACCGTGCTGGCGCGCCTGGGCGTCAACGCCGTGTTGCTGCCGCCGGGCGAGATCGGCCCGGCCCTGCTCTCGGGCGCGATCGACGGCGCCGACTGGATCGGGCCCTGGAACGACATCGCCTTCGGCCTTTACCAGTCCGCGAAGTACTACTATCTGCCGGGCTGGCACGAGCCCGGCCCGTCGCTGGAGATCTCGATCAACACGCAGAAATGGCAAGCCCTGCCCGCAGACCTGCAGGCGATCGTCGAGAACGCCGCTGCCGCCTGCGCGGAGGCGACTCTTGCCGACTTCAACTTCCACAATATCGAGGCCTATCCCAAGCTCGCCGAGCTGGGCGTGGAGGTGCGGAGCTTCTCGCCTGAGATCATCGACAAACTGCGCGAGCTCTCGGGCGAGGTGGTCGCCGAACTGGGTGCGGCCAACGAACTCTCCCAGCGCATCCACGACAGCCACATGGCCTTCCTCGCCCGCGCCCGCGCCTACGCCCCCTATGCCGAAGGGGGGTTCCTGGCCAACCGCAACGGCTGAATCATCGGCGGCGCGGTGCGCCGCCGCTCATTCACCCCTCCGTCGTCATCCCGGACAAGCGCCGTCAGGCGCGCCGATCCGGGATGACGATGGAGGGAAGAAGGGTGTGGGGAGTCGCCACGTTCTTCACGAAATCCTACCTCCGCGTCTCCGCGCGGTTCTCTTCCACTGGCGCATCGCGACCTCTGCCGTGCTATGAGCGCGCCATGAATCGCAACGATCCGCGCATGATTGCGCTAGATGCCCTCATGGCTTGCCTGGTCGACGGCAAGCCGCTGGACGAAACCCTGGAGCGCGACCGGCGCCTGGCGGGCGTGGAGAAGCGCGACCGCGCGCTGGTCCATGCCATCACGGCCGAGGTCTGCCGCCGGCGCGGCCAGATCGACGCCCTGATCAAGGGCTGCCTGCAGAAACCCCTGCCGGCCAAGGCCATGCTGCCGCGCATGATCCTGCGCATGGGTGTGGCCCAGCTGATGTTCATGGATCTGGCGCCCCATGCCGCGGTCTCCACCGCCGTCGATCTGGCGCGTGTGCGGGTCGGCGCCTTCGCCAACCTGGTCAACGCCGTGCTGCGCCGTATCCAGCGCGAGGGCGAGGCCTGGATGGCCGAGCAGGACGCCGCCCAGCTCAACGCGCCGCGCTGGCTGATGGACAGCTGGACCGCGGCCTATGGCCCCGAGACGGCCCATGCCATCGCCGCGGCCCATCTGGAGCGCGCGCCGCTCGACCTTTCCGTCGCTTCCGATGCTGCGGGCTGGGCCGACAAGCTGGATGCCCGCCTGCTGCCCACCGGCGGCCTGCGCCGTGCCCAGAGCGGCCAGGTGGAGGACATGCCGGGCTACGGCGGCGGCGGCTGGTGGGTCCAGGATGTCGCGGCCAGCCTGCCGGTGCGCCTGCTGGGCGATGTCCGCGGCCAGCACATCGTCGACCTCTGCGCCGCGCCGGGCGGCAAGACCGCCCAGCTTGCCGCCGCCGGCGCCCGCGTCACCGCCGTCGATCTCTCCGAGAAGCGTCTGGAGCGGCTGAAGCAGAACATGTGGCGCCAGAAGTTCGAGGTCGAGACCGTGGTCGGCGATGCCGTCTCCTGGCAGCCCGAGACGCCGCCCGATGCCGTGCTGCTCGACAGCCCGTGCAGCGGCACCGGCACGATCCGGCGCCATCCCGACATCGCCTGGACCAAGACCCAGGAGGATGTCACGCGTCTGGCCTATCTCCAGGGCCGCATGATCGAGCACGCCCTTTCCATCGTGAAACCCGGCGGCATCGTCGTCTGTGCCGTGTGTTCGTTGCAGCCCGAGGAGGGCGCCGAGCAGTTCCGCGCCCTGATGGCGCGGCGCACCGACATCACCCACCTGCCGGTCGCTCCGGAGGAAATCAGCGGCCTGGCGGAAGCCATCGACGGCGACGGCAACCTGCGCACCCTGCCCAGCCTGTGGCCCGAGCTTGCCGGCATGGACGGCTTCCACGCCATGCGCTTGCGGCGTTCCGGCGAAGCTGGTACCTGACCTGCGTGCAGAAACCGGTCCGCATCTCACCATCGATCCTGGCAGCCGATTTCGCCCGCATGGGCGAGGAAATCCGCGCGATCGATGCCGCTGGGGCCGACTGGATCCATGTCGACGTGATGGATGGCCATTTCGTGCCCAACCTCACCTTCGGCCCGCCGGTGATTGCCAAGCTGCGGCCCCACACGGCCAAGACCTTCGATGTCCACCTGATGATCGAGCCGGTCGATCCGCTGCTTGATGCCTTCATCGGGGCGGGCGCCGACATCGTCACCATCCACATCGAGGCCGGACGCCACCCCCACCGCACGCTCCAGGCGATCCGCCAGGCGGGCAGGAAGGCCGGCATCTCGCTCAATCCCGGCACCCCCGCCAGCGCCGTGGCCGGCGTGCTCGACATGGTCGACCTGATCCTGGTGATGAGCGTCAATCCGGGCTTTGGCGGCCAGGGTTTCATCGAATCCTCGATTGGCAAGATCGCCGAGCTGCGCGCCATGATCGACAGCGCCGGTTTCGACATCGACCTGGAGGTCGACGGCGGCGTCGACCCCGTGACCGCGCCGCGCGTGATCGCCGCGGGTGCCGATGCGCTGGTCGCCGGTACCGCCGTCTTCAAGGGCGGCCCGGACGCCTACGCCGCCAACATCGCCGCGCTGCGGGCTTAAGGCCCATGGCGGGCGCCAACCCTTGGGTTTCGCGCGGTAACGCGGGGACGCGGGGCAGGCCATGAGCCGGCGCGGGGCATCGCGCATGGGGCCTGCCGAGCGGATGCGGGCGCTGCTCTTCGGCTCGCCGCTCTACCGCTTCACGCTGATCGGGCGCGCGCCCGATCAGGTGCTGCAGGCGCCGACCGACCCCTGGCCGGGCGAGGCCGAGCGCGGCCGGCGCATGGTGGAGGGCACCTGGCGGCTGGCCGGGCAGACGCTGACCTTCGATCTCAAGCAGTCGGGTGGCGCGCCGCAGTGGTATCCCGATACCGCCTGGCAGGGCTGGCTGGAGGAACTGCACGGCTTCCAGTGGCTGCGCGACATGCGCGAGGCCGGCGGCACGGCGCGCCAGGGCGCGCGCCATGCGGTGGCCGGCTGGATCGCCGACTGCGGCTCCTGGGACCGTTTCGCCTGGCGGCCCGACATCCTCGGCCGTCGTCTGGCGGCCTGGCTGACGCACGGCGATTTCCTGCTCAACGGCGCCGACGCCCTGTTCCGTCGCCGCTTCCTGCAGAGCCTGTCCGAACAGACCCGGCATCTGGCCCGTGTCGTCAATGCCGGGCCGGAGGGCGCGGGCCGCATCGCCGCGGTCAAGGCGCTGCTTTATGCCGGCCTTGCCCTGCCCGGCGCGGAGAAGCGCCAGACCCAGGCCTTGCGCCTGCTCCAGCACGAACTCGACCGCCAGATGCTGGCCGACGGCGGCCAGCGGGAACGCAACCCCAGCGTCCAGTTCCGCCTGCTGCGCGATCTCGTGGAGACCCGCATGGCGCTGATCGGCGCGCGCAAGCATGTGCCCGACTGGCTGCAGCAGGCGATCGACCGGGCCGCGCCCATGCTGCGCTTCTACCGCCATGGCGACGGCGGGCTCGCCCTGTTCAACGGCGGCGCGGAGGGCAGCGCGGAGCTGATCGACAACGTGCTCGCCATGGGCCAGGCGACCGGCAAGCCTTCCCAGCGCGCGCCCCACACGGGGTACGAGCGGATGGTGGCCCGCAAGACCCTGGTGCTGGTCGATGCCGGGGCGCCGCCCGCGCCCGATTTCGCCAGCGCCGCCCATGCCGGGCCCCTCTCGTTCGAGATGAGCGTGGCGCGCGAGCGCCTGATCGTGAACGTCGGCGGTTTCATCGGCCCCGATGCCGGCTGGCGCAACGCCGCCCGTGCGACGGCAGCCCACAGCACCGTCGGCATCGACGACCGCAACAGTGTCGAGATCCGCAAGGACGGCAGCCTGGGCCGCGTGCCGCGCCATGTCACCGTGGAGCGCCTGGAACAGGACGGCGCCCAGCTTCTGGAGCTGAGCCACGACGGCTATCGCCCGACCAGCCGCCTGGTCCACCACCGCCGCCTCTACCTCTCGGCCACGGGCGAGGACCTGCGCGGCGAGGATTGCCTGGAGGGCCCGGGCGGCGAGGTCTTCGCCATCCGCTTCCACCTGCACCCCGATGTTCAGGCCGCCCTGGTCCAGGACGGCCAGAGCGCCCTGCTGCGCCTTGGCAGCGGCGACGGCTGGCGCCTGCGCGCCACCGGCGGCGTGCTCTCCCTTACCGACAGCGTTTATCTCGGCGGCAAGGGCGGCATGCGCCGCAGCCAGCAGGTCGTGGTCTCGGGTGGCCTCAACGGCGAAAAGACGACGGTGAAATGGGCCCTGGTGCGCGTGCCGCCGCCGGTGAAGAAGAAGCGGCGGACGGCGAGCCAGGACGAGGATGCAACAGCCTAGAAGGAGACCGGCCGGTGGACGTCTATCACATCTGGGCCGGGCTCAAGCCGGGCACGCGGGACATGGACTTTGCCGAGGCCGTCCACGGCTATCTCGGCCATCTCAAGGGCGAGGGGCGCATCGCGGGCTATCGGCTGACCCGGCGCAAGCTGGGGCTGGGCCATCCCAACCTGCCCGAATGGCACATCACCATCGACTTCGAGGGGCTGGCGCAGATGGACGAGGCGTTCGGTGCGGTTTCTTCGCGCACCGATCCCATCGAGGGGTTGCACCATGCGGTGAACGCCAAGGTCGAGGGCGTGTTCTTCGCGCTTTACCGCGACTTTCCCGACGGCGGGCGCAAGACGGGCGAGGAGCGCTTCTAGGCAGCGACACCGCCGACACGGGTCATCCTCCGCGAAAGTGGAGGATCCATGCTGTGGCCTGGAAACAGGTGCGGCCTTTCCGTGGTGCGCCCTGCTGCGTTACAGCATGGACCCTCCGCCCGCGCGGAGGGTGACCATCGAAGAGAAAGGCCTTCGGGCCCCACCCTTTGGGGTGCAATCGGGAAAAACCGGCGCTAGAGTTCGCTTCCGATCCGGATCCGGCAATTTCACAGGGGGCATCCATGGCACGAGCGGCCGCGAAACAGAGCTATGCGCAGATGGCGAAGGCCAAGGGCATCAAGTATTTCCTGATCAGCTATTCGGACCTGGGCGGCGTCTCGCGCTCCAAGCTGGTGCCGGCCGCGGCGATCGATACGATCGTGGCCGATGGCGCGGGGTTCGCCGGCTTCTCGACCTATCTCGACATGACGCCTGCCCACCCGGACATGTTCGGCATGGCCGACATGGATTCCATGATCCAGCTTCCCTGGAAGCCGGAAGTCGCCTGGGTTCCGGCCAACCTGATGATGTCGGGCAAGGAGGTCGGCCAGGGGCCGCGCAACGTGCTGCGCCGCATGATGGCCAAGGCCGCCAGCCAAGGCCTCTACATGAAGACCGGCGTGGAATGCGAATACCACCTGATCAACGCCGACGGCTCCGACATCTCCGATGCGCGCGATACCGCGGCCAAGCCCTGCTACGACCAGCAGGCCCTGATGCGCCGTTACGACGTCGTCTCCGAGATCTGCGATGCCATGCTGGAACTCGGCTGGGGGCCCTACCAGAACGACCATGAGGATTCCAACGGCCAGTTCGAGATGAACTGGCACTACGACGACTGCCTGGTCACGGCCGACCGCCACACCTTCTTCAAGTTCATGGTGAAGTCGATCGCCGAGAAGCACGGCCTGCGCGCCACCTTCATGCCCAAGCCGTTCATGCATCTCACCGGCAACGGCTGTCATGCCCACGTCAGCGTCTGGGACGAGGGCGGCAAGAAGAACCTGTTCCACGATCCCAAGGGCGAACTCGGCATCTCCAGGCTGGGCTATCACTTCCTGGGCGGCATCATCGCCAACGCGGAAGGGTTGACCTCGGTCTTCAATCCCACGGTCAACAGCTACAAGCGGATCAACGCCTCGGTGACCTCCTCGGGTGCGACCTGGGCGCCCAACACGATCAGCTACACCGGCAAAACCGCACCCACATGATCCGCATTCCCGATCCCGGCCGCTTCGAGCTGCGCCTGATGGACGGGGCGACCAACCCCTACCTGTGCCAGGCCGCGGTGCTGGCCGCCGGTCTCGACGGCATCGCCAACAAGACCGATCCGGGCAAGCGTCTCGACATCAACATGTACGAGGTGCGGCGCAACTCCGACCTTGCCAAGATGAACGTCAAGCGCCTGCCGCTCAACCTGCTCGACGCCCTGCGCCAGACCGAGAAGTCCGGCCTGCTGCGCGAGGCCTGGGGCGACGAGACGGTCGATGCCTACATCAAGATGAAGGCGCGCGAGTGGAACGAGTTCAACCGCCACCTCACCCAGTGGGAACGTGACATGACGCTGGACTGCTGACCGCAGTCCACACCTTCTCTCCCTTGTCGTGCTCCGGCCTGACGAGGAAGCCCATGCCGCGGCCCAGCTGAGCGGACCCCTGCCATGATTCTCGTCTTCGGCTCGCTCAACATGGATCTCATCGTGCCGGTGCCGCATCTGCCTGCGCCGGGCGAGACCGTGCTGTCGCCGGCGCACGCCACCGCACCCGGCGGCAAGGGCGCCAACCAGGCGGTGGCGGCGGCGCGCGCAGGCGCCGAGGTCGTCATGGTGGGCTGCGTCGGGCGCGATGCCTTCGGCGACGATCTGCTGGAGCTCGTTTCGGCCGCCGGGGTCGATACCCGGCCGATCGATCCGGTCAACGCGCCCACGGGCGTTGCCGTGGTCTGCGTCGCCGACGACGGGGAGAACCACATCGTCGTCGCCGTGGGCGCCAACGGCAGCGCCAGCCACGAGCAGGTCGACGACACCATGCTGGCGGCCTGCTCGACCCTGCTGATGCAGATGGAAACGCCCCTGCGCGAGGTCTTCACGCTGGCCGCGCGGGCGAAGAAAGCGGGCTGCCGGGTGATCGTCAACGCCGCGCCTGCCGGGCCGATCATGCCCGAGACCATGGACCTGCTGGTGGTCAACGAGGGCGAGGCGCTGGCCGTGGCACGCGCCATCGGCATGGAGACCGAGCAGGATGCCCGCGCCGTCGCAGCCAGCCTGTGCCGGCTCCATGGCCTCTCCACCGTCGTCACCCTGGGCGGCCGGGGGGCAATCGCGGTGACGCCGGAGGGCAACTGGCAGATCGGCTGCCTGGCGATCGAGCCGGTCGACACGGTGGGTGCGGGCGATGCCTTTACCGGCACCCTGGCGGCCGCGCTCGACAACGGCATGGCGATGGCCGATGCCCTGCGCGCGGCCTCGGTCGCCGGGGCGCTGGCCTGCCTGCAGCACGGCGCCATGCCCTCGCTGCCCGATGCCGAGGCGATCGACGCCCGCCTGGAGGAGCTTGCTCCGGCCGAAGCCTTTACGCTTTAGGACCCGGTGGCCCGGAGCGCGGCAAGGGCCTCCAGCAGAACAGCCGGGCGGACATGGTTGGTGTCGATGAAATGGCGCCGCAAGGCATTGCCATCCTCGTCGCGGGTGACCGCGTGAACATCGACCAGGGGCAGGCCGCGCGCGGCGGCCTCCGCGGCGAGCCGCTCGTTGAAGCGGGCGATGATGCCCAGGAATGCTTCACGCTCGCCGCCGCCGATCAGCGTGGTGTTCACATTGGTCATGGGTGGGCTGGCCAGCCACAGGGTCCAGCCCCGTGCCTGCGCGGTGTCGGCCATGAAGGCGACATAACGGGCGACCAGGTCGTCGGTCATGGCGCGCCAGTCGGCCAGCGGGTTCCTGCGCAACACGCGCATCAGCCCTTCCTTGTAGCGGCAATCGAGTTCGCCGAAGACGCCCAGCACCGTGGCGCCCTCGGGGATCGCCACGGCGGTCGCCTCGAAGAACGCGCGGTAGGGCGAGGGCTCCTCGCGCACCAGATGCCAGGCCTTGCAGCCGAACGCCAGATGGCTCTGCAGCCGGCGTTTCTCTCCCAGGGTATCGAGCACCAGGCCGCTGTAGCTCAGGACATGGCTGTCGCCCATGACATGGATGGTCGACTCCGCCTCGCCCGCATAAGCCGCCGGATTGGCCTCGCGCCAGGCCAGCAGTCCTTCCAAGATGCCGAGGTAGGTGAGGAAGACGGAGCGGTTGGGGGCATCGGCGTAACCCTCGCCGGCCAGGGGACGGGCGCGTTCGCGCAAGGCCCGGCAGGCCGCCACGTCGCCGGCCAGCCAGGCCGCGATGGCCCCGGTCACGGTCTCTCCGAAAACCTGGTTGGGTGCGGTCGCCGCGGGCAGGCCGTCCAGCTCGCCGAGGCGGCCCAGGGCAAGCAGCACCAGGGCCAGGTGATGGTTGGGGTCGGCGGCGGGGCGCGGCGCGCTGCGCACGGCCAGCAGCAGTTCGGCCGCCTCGGCGATCTCGCCGCGTCGGTAGAGCAGGGTCGCCAGGAGCTGGCGGGCACCGGGCATGTCGGGCTTGAGCGTCAGCGCGCGCTGCGCAGCGACCTCGGCCTCCTCGGACCGCTCGAGGCGCTGCAGCAGGATCGCCTCCTGGAGGTGGCCCATGGGTTCGCGCGGGTTCATCGCGGTGGCGCGGCGCTGGGCCTCCAGCGCCTTGTCGATCTGGCCGATGCCCAGATAGACCTCAGCCTGGGCGCGGGGCACGTCGGGCAGCTGGTCGTTCAGTTCGCCGGCGCGTTGCAGCAGGGCAAGGGCTTCTGCGGCATCACCGTCCTGGAAGGCGATGATGCCGAGCAGGCAGTGGGCGCGGGCATGTTCGGGCTCCACGCGCAGGACATCGCGGCAGAGCTTGCCCGCCTCCTGGCGCTTGCCCGCGCGCAGGTGGCTCATGACCGACATGATGAGCTGGTCTGTTATGGCCATGTCAGTCGCCGCGACGGCCGAACAGCATGGTGACGTTGATGCGGCGGTTCTCGTAGCCCGGCTTGAACACCAGGCGGCCGGTCTCATGGAACAGGTCGGAGTTGAAGAGCACGGCGCGGTTCTGCTTGTGGGGCACGATGATGGACCTGGCGCCGACCTCTTCCAGGTGCTGGCGCACGGCGGGGGTGTCCTTGTTGTAGCGGGCGAAGTCCCACTCCATGGGCGCTTCCTTGTCCCACACCTCCAGGCCGCCGCCTTCGGGATCGAGATTGGCATCGTCCGGCGTGAGCCAGAAGTTGACGTTCACCGCGGCGGCGTCGGCATGCATGCGGATGCCAGAAAGGCGGCTGTCGTACTTGAAGGCCCAGGTCTTGCGCAGGGTGTGGGGGCCGACGATCTCCGGCATGGCAGCGCGCAGCTCGTCGGCGATCTGCAGGATCAGGGGACAGTCGAAGCCCTCCTCCTGGAAGGCGCCCAGATAGCCGTTGTCGTAGCGGAACTCGTACCAGATGGTCGATGCCAGACAGAAGCGGCGCAGGGCGGCCAGCGCTTCCGGTGTCAGCAGGCCATCGCCCCAGGCGATACCCGGCGCGCGTTCGCGATACATCGCCTCGGCCGCCTTGCCGTCGAAATCCCGGGAGACGGCGGGGCCGTCGATGCGAGCGCCCGGATCGAGATGAATCAGGCGGTTGTACACATCGCGGATCGGCGCTGCGGCGGGCGGCAGGGGCACCATATGGGTGTCGGCCTCCGCGCTGGGCAGGGTTTCCAGCGCCAGGCGGTAGGCCGCGATCCGGGCATCCCACTCAGGCCCCAGTTTGCCTTCGTTGCGCAGCCAGGAGAGCTGCTCGATGTCGTGTTCCAGCTTGGTCCGGCTGGTCGCCACGAAGCTGTGCTCGTCGCGCATCGGCGCGCCGATCGCCCGGCGCAGGACATGGGCCTGGCGGTAGGCGGCAAAGCCGTCATCGACCTTGCCGCGGTCGATGCGCGTATTGCCCAGGTTGTGCCAGGCCGGAGCCGAGGCAGGATCGATCTCGACCGCGCGGGCAAGGTGCTGCTCGGCCTCCTCCAGGCGCCCCAGGCGGCGCAGCGCCGTGCCCAGGTTGAATGCCAGCGCGGCGCGTTCAGGCTCTGCCGTAACCAGCGGTTCGAGCAGCGCAACAGCCTCGGACGGATCGCCGTGTTCGGCGATCGCGGCCGCACGGTTGCCCGCGATCCCGGCATGGCCGGGCAGGGCCTCTGCGGCGCGCCCGAGAACATCGAGCATGGCCGTGGTGTCACCGGCGCGCCGGTGCAGGCTGGCCAGCGAAAGCCAGGCCTCGCCCTGGCGCGGATCCAGGGCGACGGCGCGCTCCAGGTCGGCGCGCGCATTCTCGGTCTCGCCCAGGCGCAGTCGCGCGGTGCCCCGGTTGCCCAGCAGATCGGCGGCGTCGGGATAACTTGCCAGCAGGGTATCGAGCTCGCCGATACCCTCCTTCAGGCGGCCCGCGCGCAGCATCATCAGCGCCAGGACACGGCGCGCGCGAGGGTCGGATTCGGCAGGCGCGCGGCAGTCCTCGATGGCGGCGTCGCGCTCACCGGCTTCAAAGCGCGCGATGGCGGCCTGAAGGGCTTCTGCGGGATTTTGCGGTGTCTCGATCACGGCCGGACTATGCCCCGGGAGCGGGCCGCGCGGCAAGGCGATGTCGCGCCCCCAATGCAGAGAACCCGGTCCCCGCACAGGGCAGGGACCGGGCTCGCGCGAGGCCTGTCTGCGCCGCTCGGGGCGCGGCCGTTCAGTCGAAATCGGCCGCGAGCGAGGCGCGGGTGGCGCCGGCGATGGCGGCGCTGTGGCCGTAGTTCTCATGCTCGATGTCGAGGGTGACACGGACGTTTTCGTCGCGGAAGGCCGCGACATCCTCGTCGGAGAAGTTGAAGACCAGGAAATGGACCGAGGACGTCTTGCCGTCGGGCGTGTTGCGCTCGGTGTCCTGCAGGGGTTCGGCGCGCACCTCGCGCTCTCCCATATGGAAGACGATCTTCTCGTCGATCCAGCCCAGCTTCTTCAGCGTCACCTCGCGGCGGCGCTCGTCGTCGATCTCGATCATCATGGTGCAGCGCAGGTCGCGGCCCTGGGGCACCAGCGGATTGTAGGCCTCCAGCTCGTCGGCAAGCTGCTCGGGCCCGCCCTTCTCGATGTAGAGCATCTCCTGGATCTGGTGCCACATCGTGTCGCGGTTCTCGAAGTAGAACGAGACGAAGGGGCCGACATCGACGCGGCGGTTCTGCTTGATCTCGCGCTGGCGCGCCTTGTGCGCCTTGCGCTCTGCCGTGTAGGTGGCGGTGTCGATGATGTCTTCTGGCGTGATCTGCTTCATGGCGGTCATGGTCTTTCCTTGTGTCTGGCTCGGCGGCGGCGCCCTCAGGCCGCGCCACCCAGGCCGTAGGCCCGGGCGATGAGCTGGATGGGATGGGCCGCCTGGGGCGGCGGGGCGGTGCGGCCCTCGGCCTCCTCCACGCCCTGGCGGATGTGCATGCCGGCAAGCGGGCATTCCGAAACGATGTAGCCGGCGCCTTCGGGGTCGTGCTTGGCGGCATTGCGGATCACCGGCTTGCCGACCTTCATGCCGACCTCGAAGAACTCCTTCTTCACGCCCCAGCTGCCGCCGTGGCCCGAGCAGCGCTCGACCACGTTGACCTTGGCCTGCGGCAGCAGGCGCAGCATCTCGGCGGCCTTGGCACCCATGTTCTGGGCGCGGGCATGGCAGGCGATGTGCAGCGTGACGGGTTCGGTGACGGCGCTCATGCCCTCGACCAGACCCTCCTTCCTGGCGATCTCCATCACGTATTCGCTGGCATCCCGCGTCGCTTCGGCCAGCCGCTTGATGTCGGCATCGTCCGGGCAGATCAGCGGCCACTCGAACTTCATCATCAGGGCGCAGCTTGGCACCGGGGCGACGATGTCCCAGCCCTTGTCGACATAGGGCAGCAGCGCGGCGGCGACCTGCTTTGCGCGTTTCGTCACCTCGGCCAGATCGCCCTGCTCCATGTAGGGCATGCCGCAGCAGGCCGGATGCAGGACCTCCACCTCGACGCCGTTGTGGGCGAGCACCTGGCGGGTGGCTTCGCCGATGGCGGCATCGTTCCAGTTGGAAAAGCAGGTGGCGTAGAGCACGGCCTTGCGACCGGCGGCGGGCGCGGCCTTGTTGACGGCGACCGGTGCGGCCTTGGCGCTGGCGACAAAGCTCTTCGGGTTGAAAGCCGGCAGTTCTGCCTTGCGGTCGATGCCGGCGACCTTTTCCATGATCGGGCGGGTCAGGCCGTTGTCTCGTTTGCACGCCCAGTTGGCGAGCGGCGAAAAGGTCGTGCCGAGCTTGCCGTTGCCGTCGGTGTCGGCGAGCTTCTTGTCCATCGCACTGACTTCGCCGCGGCGGAATTCCGCATGGCGCACGCGCAGCATCAGATGGGGGAAATCCAGGTCGAACTCATGGGGCGGCACATAGGGGCACTTCGTCATGAAGCACATGTCGCACAGGGTGCAGGCATCGATGACGGGCTGGAAATCCTTGCTCTCGACGCTGTCGAGTTCACCCGTGGGCGCCTCGTCGATCAGGTCGAACAGGCGCGGGAAGGAATCGCACAGGTTGAAGCAGCGGCGGCAGCCATGACAGATGTCGAAAACACGGCGCAGTTCGGCATCGATCTTCTCGGGATCGGTGTACGCGGGATCCTGCCAGTCGATGGCGTGGCGGGTCGGTGCGTCGAGACTGCCTTCGCGTCGGGTCATGATCGGTACTCGTGCCTGGCGTGATGCTGGGGAACGGGACGGCTGCGGCCACGCAGCCGGGCGAGGGAGAGGAAGCCCGCCGCAGCGGGCTTCCTCGGCCTCAGGGTCGAACAGGCCGGGCGGAGCCGGCCACCGGGGTCACTGACCCAGGGTGTCGAACGCCTTCTGGAAACGGCCGGCGTGGCTCTTCTCAGCCTTGGCCAGCGTCTCGAACCAGTCGGCGATCTCGTCGAAACCCTCGTCGCGCGCGGTGCGCGCCATGCCCGGGTACATATCGGTGTACTCGTGGGTCTCGCCCGCGATCGCGGCCTTCAGGTTCTTGTCGGTGCTGCCGATCGGCTCGCCGGTGGCCGGATCACCGGTCTCCTCGAGGAACTCGAGATGG
This sequence comes from uncultured Rhodospirillaceae bacterium, assembly GCA_937880925.1. Lineage (GTDB taxonomy): Bacteria > Pseudomonadota > Alphaproteobacteria > SP197 > SP197 > CALGGB01. Next base: position 13,475 of record CALGGB010000135.1, read on the forward strand.
CCGTGGGCATGGCCGGTCTCGCCTTCGGCGGTCGAACGGAACACGGCGGCCACATCGTTGTAGCCTTCGACGTCGGCCTTCTGTGCGAAATAGAGATAGCGGCGGTTGGCCTGGCTTTCGCCGGCAAACGCGGCCTTCAGGTTGTCTTCGGTCTTGGAACCGGCAAGTGCCATGGTGTCTCTCCCTGATGGTCTGAGGCCCCGGCCAGCGGCCGGGGCAAATCAGCGCCCACGCTCGTTGCGGGCACAGGGATTATTTAGAACTGTTCTAAGTTGATTGCAACCCTGCGCCCCGGCTTTTTTCACCGCAAGAGGGAACCAGCGGCCCTCAGCCGCGCGCGGGCGTCACGCGCACCACGACCTCGACATCCTCGATCCGCGTGCCTTCGGGCGCGTCGGGCAGGCGGCCCACCGCGATGGCATCGCCGTGGATATCGGCGAGCTCATGGGTGTGGGTGTTGAAGAAGTGATGATGGCGGCTGATGTTCGTGTCGAAGTAGGCCCGGCCCGAATCGACCACGACCTCGCGCAGCAGCCCGGCCTGGGTGAACTGGTGCAGGGTGTTGTAGACCGTCGCCAGGGACACCTGGGTGCCGGCCAGCATCGCTTCGCGGTGCAGCGCCTCGGCGGTAACGTGGCGGTCGCCGCTGCCGAACAGCAGGCCGGCAAGCTCCTCGCGCTGGCGCGTGGGGCGCAGACCGGCCGCGCGCAGGCGGTCACGGAGGGCTTCGACGGTTATGTCATGTGTCATCGTCATGACGGGGAATATAAGTGCATCTTGGAATTGTTACAAGGTAGCGGCGATCACAGATGCTTCGCCCCTTGCATCTGGGCCACGGTGCGGGCGACGCCTTCGGAGAGCCCGATATGCCGCAGCGGGCCGATCAGGGCCTCCAGCGGTCCGGTATCGGCGGGGATGGGTTCGCGGAAGCTGCCGCCCTGGGGCGGCATGATGGCGCAGCCCGGCACGGCCTCGCCCAGCACGGCAATCAGGTCGTTCTCGTCGGTAACCTCGCTCGTCAGGTCGCAGGCGTGGAAGCCCTCGATGTCCAATGCGGCGCAGCGGGCAAAGGCCTCGGCGATCTCCTCGACGTATTCGACGCGGTGGCGCCAGCCTGTGGTCAGCTGGTGGGGCCGGCCGGCCACGACATCGGCGATCGCGGCATTGACGAAGGCGGTGGCCCCGACCTCGCGGCCCGGGCCGTAAACCACGGCCGGGCGCAGGCCGATGCTGGCGATGCCGCGGTCGCGCCAGCGCGTGGCGGCGTATTCCTCGTTCCAGTGCTTGAAGGTGCCATAGACCGTGTAGAGCGCGCCATCGGCGGCCCGCGCCGTTGCCGCGCCCGAGCTGGCATACACGACATGGCGGCAGCCCGCGTCGGCCGCGGCCTCCATCACGTTGATATGGCCGATGACGTTGATGCGGGCGCCTGCCACGGGGTCGTCCTTGCAGACCGGGATCAGCACGGCGGCCAGATGGACGACGACATCGGGCTTTGTTTCGCCGATCACGCGGGAAACCGTGGCGGTATCGGCGATGTCGCCGGCATGCCAGGCGACGGCCGCGGCGGCCTTGCTCCCGGCGATGGCGAGCAGCTTGCTGTCATCGGCCTTGCGGTCGAAGGCGGTCACCTGCCAGCCGTCCTCCAGCAGGCGTTTCACCGTCCAGGACCCCAGAAAACCGGCCGCGCCGGTCACCACGATGCGTCGCGCCATGGCGAGCCTCCCCGATTGCGCGCGCAATGTAGCCTCGCGCGCGGCGGCAGGCCATGATTGCCCGTCATCCCGCCATCAATCCGGACCCGACGATGCACGCCATAGCCGACGACAGCCTCGATGCCCTGCGCAAGCTGCTGGGGCCTGGCGGCCTGCGCAGCGACGATGTCGCCGGCACGCTCGATCCCGGTATCACGACGGGCAACCTGGATGCCGGGGTGGTGGCCTTTCCTGCAACTGTGGAAGAGATGCGCGACATCGTGCGCCTGTGCAGCGCGCGCGGCATCCCCATGGTGCCCCAGGGCGGACGGACGGGCCTTGCGGGCGGGGCAGCGTCTTCGCCGGGGCAGCTCATCGTCTCGACCGCGCGCCTCAACCGCATCCTTGATCTCGACCCGCTGGCGGGGACCGCCGTGGTCGAGCCCGGCGTGACCCTGGGACAGCTTCAGCAAGCGGCTGCCGAACACGGTCTCTCGGTCGGCATCGACCTTGCCGCGCGCGACAGCGCGACGATCGGCGGCATGGTTTCGACCAACGCCGGCGGCATCGAAGCCTTCCGCCACGGCACGACGCGCCAGCGGGTGCTGGGGCTGCAGGCGGTGCTGCCTTCGGGCGAGGTTTTGGACGACCTCAAGCGCGTGACCAAGGCCAACGAGGGCTACGACATCAAGCAGTTGCTGATCGGCGCGGAGGGCACTCTGGGCATCATCACCGCCATTGCGCTGTCTCTCGTGCCGCTGCAGCCGGGCCAGGGCACGGCGCTGGTCGCCTGTCCGGGCGCGGCGGAGGCAGTGGCCCTGTTCCGCCGCCTGCGCAACGCGCCGGGGCCGGACCTGCTGGCCGCCGAAATCCTGTGGCCCGACTTCGCGCGCATCACCGCACACGGCTTGGGCCTGGATGCTCTGGTCGCCTTTGCGCCCCAGGAGAGCGTCTTCCTGCTGGTGGAGGTTGCCGGTGACAGCGCCGAGCAGGCGGCCGAACACCTTGAAATCCACCTCGCCGGGGCGATCGAGGCGGGCGAGGCGCAGGACGCGGTGCTCGCCAAGAACGCCGAGGAACGCCGCCGCATGTGGCTGATCCGCGAGGAATCCTGGGAGGCCGACAAGGCCTGGCCTCACGGCTTCTGGTACGACGTTTCCGTGCCCCAGGGCGCGCTCGACGGTTACGCCCGCGCGCTGTTCGCCCGTGCCGGTGAACTCGATCCCGCGATGAAGGTCTTTCTCTTCGGCCATCTGGGCGACGGCAACATGCACCTCACCGTCACCACGGGGAGGGAAATGCCCGAGCTGCACGATGCGGTGGATGCCGCGGTCTTTGCCGGGCTGGCCGAATGCGGCGGCTCGTTCTCGGCCGAACACGGCATCGGCCTCGAGAAACGCGCCCATCTCGCCCGCCGGGGCGATCCGGCCAAGCTCGCCCTGATGCGCACGATCAAGCAGGCGCTCGACCCGCTGGGCATCATGAATCCCGGCAAGGTGATCTGAAAGCCGCGGCCTTACTGGCCGCTGGTCAGGCGCTCCATGAGCTCCGCCACCGTCGGCACGAAGCCGTTGGCGTACCAGGGGTCGCTGGCGAAGCGGAAGGCGTTGTGGCCGGCGAACATGAGCTGGGTCTCGATGTCGTCGCTGTGGCTGATCGTCTGCAGCGTCTTCTGGATGCAGTAGCTGCGCGGATCGGGCTTCTTGCCGGTGGTGCCGGTCTCGTCGCACTTCCAGTTGGAGAAGCGGCACTGGGAAAGGCAGCCCATGCACTCGACCTGGTCGGTGCGGATCTGGCGCGATTTCTCCGGCGTGACGAAGACCAGGGTCGAGTCGGGGGTCTTCAGCGGCTCGGTGAAGCCGGCGGCCAGCCAGCTCTGGACATGCTCGTGGTCGTGCTCGGTCAGCCAGACCGTGCGGCCGCGCGGCCCGAAGCCGAACTCCACGGTGTGGTCGCCGACCTCCTCGGTGGCGTACATCACCTGGCGTTCGGTGCGGTCCTTCAGCTCCCGCAGGAAGCTGTTCTCCACCGCCGAGCTGTAGAACCCCGTGGGGCTGAAGCGGTTGAGATAGACGTCGCCCTCCTTGAGCATCGGCAGGCGTTTCTTCCAGACATCGCTGATCGGGCTTTCCTGGGTCAGCAACGGGCGGGTGCCGAACTGGAAGGCGATCGGGCCGACTTCCGGGTTGTCGAGCCAGTCCTCCCACTCGTCGATGCGCCAGACGCCGCCGGCCATGATGATCGGGGTTTCGGGCAGGCCGCACTCGATCATCACCTTGCGCAGCGCCACGACGCGCGGATAGGGGGCCTCGGGAACCTCAGGGTCCTCGACGTTGGAAAGGCCGTTGTGGCCGCCCGCGCGCCAGGGATCCTCATAGACAACGCCGCCCAGCAGGTCCGGGAAGCGGTGATAGGCGCGCTTCCACAGGATCTGGAAAGCCCGCGCCGAGGACACGATGGGGTAGTAGTAAACGCCGTATTCGGCGCAGATCTGGGCCATCTTGTAGGGCATGCCGGCGCCGCAGGTGACGCCGTGGACCATGCCCTTGGCACCTTCGAGCACGCCATGGAGGATGCGCTCGCAGCCGCCCATCTCCCAGAGCACGTTCATGTGGATGGCGCCACGGCCACCCGAAAGCTCGTGGGCCACCCGGGCCTGTTCGATGCCGCCCTTGATGCCGAAGGCGACCAGCTCCTCGTGGCGTTCCCGGCGGTTGCGGCCGTGATAGACCTGATCGATGAGCTCGCCGTTGTCGTCGTAGAAATCGGCATTGACGCCCGAAAAGGTTCCCACGCCGGCACAGGCCGACCAGGCCCCGGAGCTTTCGCCGTTGGAAATCGAAATGCCCTTGCCGCCCTCGACGAGGGGCAGGGCTTCGCGTCCGGAGATGCGTATGGCGTTAAGCGGCTTCACGTGTGCCCATCCGTCGCTGTCCACAGTAACCATATAGTGTAAGGGGCGGGCAGAGTAACCCGCCCGCCCCTCACGATTTTATCAGCGCACCAGGACTCAGTCCTCGTTGCGCGGACCGCGACGACGACGGGGACCGCGGCTCTCGCCGCCCTCGTTGCCTTCGCCGCCTTCGGCGCTCTCGCCGCCCTCGGCCCGACGGGCCTCGCGCTCGGCGCGGCGCGCCGCATCCTTTTCGGCGACCTGGGCGGAGATGTCCTCGCCCGTCTCCTGGTTCACGACACGCATGGAGAGCTTGATCTTGCCGCGGTCGTCCACACCCAGGACCTTCACCTTGACGGTGTCGCCCTCGTTGCAGACCTCGTTCACGGTCTTGACCCGGCCTTCGGCCAGCTCGGAGATGTGCACCAGGCCGTCACGCTTGCCGATGAAGTTCACGAATGCGCCGAACTCCATGACCTTGACGACCTTGCCCTCGTAGATCTCGCCGATCTCGGGCTCGGCGACGATGTCGCGGATCATCTTCAGCGCGGTCTCGGTGGCCACCGGATCCGAGGAGGCGATCTTGACGGAGCCGTCGTCCTCGATGTCGATCTTGGTGCCCGAAACCTCGGTGATCTCGCGGATCATCTTGCCACCCGGGCCGATGATGTCGCGGATCTTGTCGGTCGGGATCTTGATCGTGGTGATGCGCGGCGCGAAGTCCGAGATCGACTCGCGATTCCCGGTGATGGCCTTGGCCATCTCGCCCAGGATGTGCATCCGGCCGTCCTTGGCCTGGCCAAGCGCGACCTTCATGATCTCCTCGGTGATGCCGGCGATCTTGATGTCCATCTGAAGGCTGGTGATGCCCTCGCTGGTGCCGGCGACCTTGAAGTCCATGTCGCCCAGGTGATCCTCGTCGCCCAGGATGTCGGAGAGGACGGCGAATTCGTCGCCTTCCTTGATCAGGCCCATGGCGATGCCCGCGCAGGCGGCCTTCATCGGCACGCCGGCATCCATCAGCGCCAGCGAGCTGCCGCAGACGGTGGCCATCGAGGAGGAACCGTTCGACTCGGTGATCTCCGAGACGATGCGGACCGTGTAGGGGAAGTCGTCCTTGACCGGCAGCAGCGGGCGAATGGCGCGCCATGCCAGCTTGCCGTGGCCGATTTCGCGACGGCCGGGCGAACGCAGGAACGAGGCTTCACCGACCGAGTAGGGCGGGAAATTGTAGTGCAGCATGAAACGCTCGCGGTATTCGCCCTCGAGCATGTCCATGATCTGCTCGTCCTGGCCGGTGCCCAGCGTGGTCGTGACCAGCGCCTGGGTCTCGCCGCGGGTGAACAGGGCCGAACCGTGCGAGCGGCCCAGAACGCCGACTTCCGAGACGATCGGGCGGACCGTCTTGGTGTCGCGGCCGTCGACGCGCTTGCCGGTCTTGAGCGTCGCCTGGCGCAGGGTGGACTTCTCCAGCTTCTTCAGCAGGGCGGAGACGACCTGGGGATTGACGCTCTCGTCATCCTTCAGCGCGTCCTTGGCAAGCTGCTTGGCGGCGGCGACCTTCTCCTGGCGGGCCATCTTCTCGGGCTCCTGGAAGGCCTCCGAGAGGGCGGCGCCGGAAAGCTCCCTGATCCTGGCTTCCAGGGCGCTGTGATCCTCGGGCTCGGGCACGGCCCAGGGCTCCTTGGCGCACTTCTCGGCCAGTTCGATGATCGCGTCGATCACCGGCTGGAACTCGCGGTGGGCGAACATGACCGCCCCCAGCATGGTCTCCTCGGAAAGCTCGTGGGCCTCCGATTCGACCATCATGACGGCGTCGGAACGGCCGGCCACGACCAGGTCGAGCTTGCTTTCCTTGACCTGGGGCAGGGTCGGGTTGATGACGTAGTCGCCGTCGATGTAGCCGACACGGGCGCCGCCGATGGGGCCCATGAAGGGGATGCCCGAGATCGTGAGGGCGGCCGAGGCGCCGACCAGGGCGACGATATCGGGATCGTTCTCCAGATCGTGGGCGAGAACGGTGCAGATCACCTGGGTCTCGTTGCGGAAGCCGCCGGCAAACAGCGGGCGGATCGAACGGTCGATGATGCGCGAGGCGAGCGTCTCCTTCTCGTTGGGACGGCCCTCACGCTTGAAGAAGCCGCCGGGGATCTTGCCCGCCGCGAACGCCTTCTCCTGGTAATTGACGGTCAGCGGGAAGAAATCGATTCCTTCCTTGGCCTGACGCTGGGCAACGGCGGTGCAGAGCACGGTGGTCTCGCCATAGGTGGCAAGCACGGCGCCGTCGGCCTGGCGGGCGATGCGCCCGGTCTCGAGGGTCAGCTTGCGGCCGCCCCACATGATTTCCTTCTTGTGGATCGTAAACATTCAGTTACTTCCTTCCGGTCCTATCGTGCGTTCGACGTTCCGCGGCGCCTGCCGCAAGTCCCTGTCTCGTGATGGCGCCCTTTGGGCCTGCCGTTTCGGGAGAAGGGGGGAACGCAACGCGCCGGCACCGCCCCATGCGGTGACCGGCCGTGGGCAGGGCATGCCAATCATGCCGTAACCCGATGCGACGACGGGGACACGCACCTGCATGTCCCCGCCCGTCTTGTCATGCTCAGCGGCGAATGCCGAGGGCCTGGATGATGGTCGTGTAGCGGGCCTCATCCTTGCGCTTGAGATAGTCGAGCAGCGAGCGGCGGCGGCTCACGAGCATGAGCAGGCCGCGGCGCGAATGCCTATCCTTGCGGTGGGTCTTGAAGTGTTCGGTCAGGTTGATGATGCGTTCGGTGAGGATCGCGACCTGCACTTCGGGAGAACCCGTGTCGTTTTCGACGCGGGCGTATTGCTTCATCAGTTCAGCTTTGCGTTCTGCCGTGATCGACATCGTGGCTCCGTATCTAATCGAGGTTGAAGACACGCAGCGGACGCGCCTGGCCCAAATCGGCATCGACGAGCGCCACAAGGCGATCGTCACACCGGGCACGGAGGGTACCGCTGCGATCCTCGGGAACATCAACCGGCTGGCCCTGCCTGAGGCGGGCCGCGGCGGCTTGGGTGAGGGCTAGCGCCGGGATGTCGTCCAGCGCAGTCTCCACGGGCAGCAAAATCCCCGAAGGCGCGGGACCATGCCCCAAGTCCTGCAGGTTTTCCACCGAAATCGCCGTGGCCTCCGTGAAGGGGCCGACCCGCGTGCGGCGCAGGGCGCTGACGTGCCCGACCGTGCCCAGGGCGCGGGCAATGTCGCGTGCCAGACTCCGCACATAGGTTCCCTTGCCGCAGACGACTTCGAAGGCGGCTTGGCCGGCCTCGGGCGTCCCCCTCAGGGTCAGGCTGTCGATGCGCACGCGCCGCGCGGCCAGTTCGGGGAACTCGCCCTTGCGCGCCAGGTCGTAGGCGCGCTCGCCGTTGACCTTGAGGGCGGAGAAAATCGGCGGAATCTGGTCAATTTCACCGAGAAACCGAGGGAAAATCGCCTCGATTGCCGCAGTTTCTGGCCGCACGGGCGACTCCTGCAGGACCTCGCCCTCGGCATCGTCGGTCGTGGTCGCCACGCCCCAGGCGATGCTGAATCGGTAAGTCTTGGTCGCGTCCTGGCACCACGCGATGGTCTTGGTCGCCTCGCCCAGGGCAATCGGCAGGATACCGGTCGCCAGGGGGTCGAGAGTGCCGCCGTGGCCCAGCTTGGCCGCCTGGGTGGCGCGGCGCACCTTGCCGATGACCTGGGTCGAGGTCAGGCCCAGGGGTTTGTCGACGACGATCCAGCCGTCGACCTTCAGGCCCTTACGACGTCGGGCCATGGGTGCCTTTCAGCAGCCGGTCGATTCGGTCGGCGTGGTCGAAACCCTTGTCCTCGCGGAACGAGATCGTGGGCGTCAGGCGCAGGCGCACGTTGCGGCCGATCTCGCCCCGGATGAAGGGCGCGGCGCGCTCCAGCCCCTTGAGCACCTCGTCCACGTTCTCGCCGCCCAGGGGCAGCACATAGATCGTGGCGTGGGTCAGGTCGGAGGCCATGCGGACCTCCGAAACGGTGATCGCGCGCCCGGCCAGTGCCGGATCGTGCAGGTCGCCGCGCAGGAAGAGCTGGGCCACGACGTGGCGAACCTCCTCGCCGACGCGCAGCTGCCGCTGTCCGGGCTGCCTCTGTTGGGCCATGTCATACCTCCATGCGGGGTTGCAACGCGCAACGCCCGCCAGTTGTTTTCGTCGTCCCCGCGGAGGCGGGGAGCCATACGCCCAGCCGGGTTGGGGTGCAAGAGCGGGTTGGGTTTCAGAGTCTAACGGGCGACGCGGGCGACCGTTCGCGCGGTTGCCCATACGCACTGGAGAAGGAGGGGGCGAGACGGAGAGGGCGCATCATGCAACCGAGCGGCGAGGCACAAAAAAGGGAGCCGCGTCGTGGGACGGGGCTCCCCCTTTGATCGTTGCGCGGTGGTTACAGGGTGCGGGCGACTTCGGTGAGTTCGTAGAACTCGATCTCGTCGCCGACCTTGATGTCCTGCCAGCCGTCGAGCTGGATGCCGCATTCGCTGCCCTGCTTGATCTCGCGCACCTCGTCCTTGTGGTGGCGCAGGGACTTGATGCCGCCGTCGAAGATCACGTGGCCGTCGCGCAGCAGGCGTACCTTGCCGGAGCGGCGCACGATGCCGTCCATGACGCGGCAGCCCGCGATGGTGCCGATCTTGGTGATGTCGAAGGTTTCCAGCACCTGTGCCGCGCCCAGGACCTTTTCCACCGTGGTCGGCGAAAGCATGCCCGAGAGCATGCCGCGAACGTCATCAAGCAGCTCGTAGATGATCTTGTAGTAGCGGACCTCGACGCCTTCCTTGTCGGCCATCTGGCGCGCCTGGCTGTTGGGCCGCACGCCAAAGCCCAGGATCAGGGCGTCGGAGGCCTTGGCCAGCACGACATCGCTTTCGGTGATGCCGCCCACGGCCGAATGCAGGATACGGGGCTTGACCTCGTCGGTGCCCATTTCCTCCAGGCTGTGGGCGATCGCCTCGACCGAACCATGGACATCGGCCTTGATCACCACGGGGAGCTCGGCGATGGAGCCTGCGGCGATGTTGGCGAAAAGCTGCTCGACCGAGGCGCGCCCGACCGAGGTGATCTTCTCGTTGCGCTCGGTCTCCTCGCGGTAGGTGGCGACTTCGCGCGCGCGCTTCTCGTTCTCGACCACGGCGAACTCGTCGCCCGAGGTCGGCGCGCCCGAAAGGCCGAGCACCTCGACGGGCACCGAAGGCCCGGCTTCCTTGATCGTCTTGCCATGGTCGTTGTGCATGGCGCGGATACGGCCCCATTCCTTGCCCACGACGATGATGTCGCCGGTGTTCAGGGTGCCGCGCTGGACCAGAAGGGTGGCCACGACGCCACGGCCCTTGTCGACGCGCGACTCGATAACGACGCCCTCGGCATCGCGGTCGGGATTGGCCTTCAGGTCGAGCACTTCGGCCTGAAGCAGAATGGCTTCCTCAAGCTTGTCGAGGCCGGTGCCCTTCAGCGCGGAGACCTCCACATCGAGCACGTCGCCGCCCATGCCCTCGACCACCAGTTCGTGGCGCAGCAGGTCCTGGCGGACCTTGTCGGGATTGGCGCCGGGCACGTCGCTCTTGTTGATCGCCACGATGATCGGCACACCGGCCGCCTTGGCGTGGTCGATCGCTTCCCTGGTCTGGGGCATGACCGAATCGTCGGCCGCCACGACCAGAACCACGATGTCGGTGACGCCCGCGCCGCGCGCGCGCATCGCCGTGAAGGCCGCATGGCCCGGGGTATCGAGGAAGGTGATGCGGGAACCGTCGCCCAGCTGCACCTGATAGGCGCCGATGTGCTGGGTGATGCCGCCGGCTTCACCGCCCACGACATCGGTCTTGCGCAGGGCGTCCAGCAGCGAGGTCTTGCCGTGGTCGACATGGCCCATGATGGTCACGACCGGCGCGCGGGCGACCTTCATCTCGTCGGCATCGTCGTCCTGCTTCAAACCCTGTTCCACGTCTGCCGCCGAAACGCGGCGAATGTTGTGACCGAACTCCTCGACCAGCAGCTCTGCGGTGTCGGCATCGATCGTCTGGGTGATGGTCACCATCTGGCCCATCGCCATGAGGCGCTTGATCACCTCGCCGCCGCGCACGGCCATGCGGTTGGCCAGCTCCTGCACGGTGATGGCCTCGGGCACGACAACGTCGCGCACGATCTTCTTTGGACCCGCCGCATTATGGCCCTGCTGCTGCTGGCGCAGCTTCTCGCGCGCCCGGCGCGCGGCGGCCAGCGAGCGCGAACGGCCCTCTTCCTCCTCGGCCGAAAGGGCCTGGGAGACGGTCAGCTTGCCGCTGCGGCGACGGTTGTCGGCCTGGCGCACACGCGGCGCCAGCGGCGAACGGCGCGTCGGCTTGCCGCCGCGCTTGGCCTCGGCATCTTCCTCGGGCGTGGCGGCTGCCTTGCCGGGACCGGGCACGATCACCGGGCCGTCCTCGACAGGGGCCTCGTCGCCGCGCTGCTTCTCGACCAGGCGCTGGGCCTGTTCCTCGCCGCGCAGGCGGGCTTCCTCCTCGCGCTTGCGGCGGACATCCTCGTCCTTGTTGCGGCGCTCGCTTTCCTCGCGTTCGGCCTTCAGGCGCTTTTCCTCGGCGGCGCGCTCAACAGCCTCCAGCTCGGCCTTCTTGCGCGCGGCTTCCTCGGCCTTCTTGGATTCCTCCAGGGCGCGGATGCGGCCCTCGCGCTCCTCGGCGGTCAGGTTCTTCAGCACGATCGGCGCGCGCACTTCCTGCGGCGTGTCGACGCGGGTCGAGGCATCCCGCGCCTGGGCGTGGCAGGTCTCTTCCTTGCTCTTGGGACGCGCCTTGGCGGCGGGCTCCGGCTTTGCCTCCTTTGCCTCAGGCTCGGGCGCGGGGGCCGGTGCGGGCGCAGGGGCGGGAGCGGGCTTTTCCACGGGCGCTTCGGCGGCCGGGGCCTCCTCGGTGCGTCCGGGGCGGATGACGCGCTTCTTCTTGACCTCGACGGCGACCTGCTTGCCGCGACCATGGGGGAAGCTCTGGCGCACCTGACCGGCGTCGACCGTGGTCTTGAGCTCCAAACGTCCGGGACGGTTCAGGCTCAGTGTCTTCTTCGACGAATCGTCGTTTGTCTCAGCCATCACTGGGTCCTTCCATCGTCACCACAACATCCCCGGTCTGGCCTCTAAATCCGGCCAGACGCCGGCATTCACGTTCCACCGAATCGGCAAGGCGGCCCTTTGCCAACGCGGTGTGGACGGCGCGGTCCCGGCCGAAAGGCCGGCCCAGTTCCTCGCCGTCGAGAAGCCGCACGAGGCTCACGCCATCGATGCGGCCAAGCTTCGCGAGGCCGTCCATAGAACCATCCCGCGCATGCAGCAAGAGGCCGGCCCTGCCGGCACTCAGCATCGCGCGGACCTTTTCATAGCCGGTCACCGCTTCACCGGCACGCCGGGCAAGGCCGATCAGCTCCAGCGTGCGGCGCAACAGCATCGCCTCGATTTCGTCGGCGATGGCGGCATCGGCCAGCGCTCGGGTCTTCAGGCCACGGGCGAAGGCGCCCTTGCGCATCGCCGTCTCGACGATATCGCGCCGCGCCGTCAGCCAGACACCACGGCCGGGCAGGCGCTCGGCGATATCGGGCACGACACGGCCCTCCGGATCGGCCACGAAGCGCATCAGCCCCTCGCGTCCGCCGGTCTGGCCGGTCACCGCACAGCGGCGTTCGCTGCCCGGTTCGCCACGTCCGATGTCTGCTCGCGCTGGCTTCAGGATGCAACCTCCTCCACGGCTTCGCCCGCTTCGTCGGCCTCGGTGGCCTCCTCCTCGTCGGGGAACCAGTGGGCGCGGGCGGCCATGATGATGGCGTTGGCCTCATCAAGCGTCAGATAGCTGCCCTTGAGATAATCCTCGATCAGTTCGTCGCCGGCCAGATCGGCCAGATCGTCGAGCGTCTTCACGCCCTTTTCGCCGAGCTGGACCAGCATGGTCGGCGTCAGTGCCTCGATATCGGCAAGGGCGTCCTCGACACCCAGCTCGCGGCGCTTGGTATCCATCTGGCGGTCGCGTTCCTCGACGAAGGCCAGAGCGCGGTTCTGCAGCTCCTGAGCGATGGCCTCGTCCAGGCCGCCGATGCTGGCCAGCTCCTCGATCGCGACATAGGCGACCTCGTCGACTTCGGTGAAACCTTCGGTCACCAGAAGGCGGGCGAGCACGTCGTCGACGTCGAGCGATTCCATGAAGTGCTCGGAGCGCATCTTCATCTGCTGAATGCGGCGTTCGGACTCATCCGACTCGGTCATGATGTCGATGTCCCAGCCGACAAGCTGGCTGGCCAGGCGCACATTCTGGCCGCGCCGGCCGATCGCCAGCGAAAGCTGGTCGTCGGGCACCACGACTTCCATGCGCCGGTCGTCCTCGTCCATCACCACCTTGGTCACTTCGGCAGGCTGCAGGGCGTTGACGACGAAGGTCGCGGTATCCTGCGACCAGGGGATGATGTCGATCTTTTCGCCGCCCAGTTCGTTGACCACGGCCTGAACACGGCTGCCGCGCATGCCGACGCAGGCGCCGACGGGATCGATGGCGTAGTCGTTGGACATCACGGCGATCTTGGCGCGGCTTCCGGGATCGCGGGCCACGGCCTTGATCTCGATGATGCCGTCGTAGATCTCGGGCACTTCCTGGGCAAAGAGCTTGGCCATGAACTGCGGATGGCTGCGCGAGATAAAGACCTGCGGGCCGCGCGGTTCCTTCCTCACGTCGTAGATATAGGCGCGCACGCGGTCGCCGCGGCGCAGGATCTCGCGCGGCAGGCAATCATCGCGGCGCAGCATGGCCTCGGCCTTGCCCAGGTCGATGATCCAGTTGCCGTGCTCGGGCCGCTTGACCAGGCCGTTGATGATCTCGCCGATGCGGTCCTTGTATTCCTCGTACTGGCGGGCGCGCTCGGCGTCGCGCACCTTCTGAACGATGACCTGCTTGGCGGTCTGCGCATTGATGCGGCCGAACTCGACCGGCGGCAGGTCCTCGGAGATGAAATCGCCGACCTGCGAATACGGGTTCTGCACCCGGGCTTCCTCGACGCCGACCTGGGTCGAGGGGTTCTCGACCTCGTCGACCACCTCGACGAAACGCTGCAGCGAGACCTGGCCGCTGTCGCGGTCGATCTCGGCGCGGATGTCGTGCTCGTGGCCGTACTTGCGCTTGGCCGCGTGCTGGATCGCCTGCTCCATGGCCTCGACCACGGTCTCGCGCTCGATGCCCTTTTCGCGGGCAACAGCGTCGGCGACCTGGAGCAGTTCCTGGTACGCGATGGTTGCAGCCTCCATGGCCCTCTACCTCTTCCCTAAAGTCACGCGTCGTTGACTGGCGGCATGGTCGCCGCAATGAGTTCATCGGTCATGGCCAGCTTGGCCTCGGCGATGTCGGCAAAGGGCAGGACAACCTCTGCCCCGCCTTCCAGCGTCATCGTCACCCTGTCGTCGTCTGCACCGACAAGCCTGCCTCGGAACCTTTTCTGTCCCTCGACCGGCGGGTCGACCGTTAGCTGCGCCTCGAACCCGATGAAACGCACAAAATCCTCGATCCGTACCAGCGGGCGATCGATCCCCGTGGAGCTCACCTCCAGGTCATAGGCGCCGCGAATCGGGTCCTCGACCTCCAGAGCGGTGGAGATCGCCCGGCTGATGGCGGCACAATCGTCCACGATCACCGTCGAACCGTCGGCCCGCTCGGCCATAACCTGCAGCGTCCGCCGCGGCCGCGCGAAGAACTTCACGCGCACCACCCGGAAACCCATCTGCTCCAGGATAGGGTTGATCAGACCTTCGATCTCGCCCGTTGGTTCCATCGGTTTCCGTTCCCTTGCGCGAAGCCGGGGACCGGTCCGTCGGGCGACGCCTCTTGGTCCGGGCGACGACTCCACGCGACAAACAAAAAAGTGGACCCTTGGCCCACCCTGACACGCTCTGAAGGCCAAGCTCCAGAGCGGCCGGATCATAGCCAAAGTGGTGTTGAGGGCAAGTTTTTTCCACAGGCCTGCAAGGCCCCGGGGAGTCCGCCGATCGACGCGAGGCGGGGCTTCCCGAACGGGTCCATGCAATCGGGGCGTTGCGTCCCCATATAAGCAAGGAACCCGGGGAGCCGATTCGCGGAGGCGCCATGCGGCGCCGTGCCGCCGCCGCTCCCCTGCAGCCTTCTGGATGCCGGTCCCTTGATGACATCCCACGACGCCGCAGCGCCCTGCGGCCAAGATCAGGCGCGCCAGGTCCGCACGATGCTGAAAAGCTTCGAGCAGCCCGACCGCGTGCGCAGCGCGCTCCAGATCGTCACCTCGCTGGGGGGCTTCCTGGCGCTGTGCACCGCGATGTACCTGCTGGCCGGCATCTCGTTGTGGCTGGCATTGCCGCTGGCCCCCCTGGCGGCCTTCTTCGTCGTGCGCGTCTTCATCATCCAGCACGACTGCGGCCACCGCGCCTTCTTCCGCTCGCGCCGGGCCAACGATCTGCTGGGCATGGTGTGCAGCATGGTGACGCTGACGCCCTATGCCGGCTGGCGCCGCCAGCACGCCCAGCACCATGGCGTGTGGAACAACCTGGACCGGCGGGCGAGCGGAGCCGACATCTATTCAACCTGCCTGACGCTGGAGGAATACCGCGCCCTGCCGCCGCGGCAGCGCTTCTGGTACCGCTTTTCGCGTCACCCCATCGTCGCCAACATCCTGGTGCCGCCCTTCGTCTTCCTGGGCCTTTACCGTCTGCCCTTCGACATGCCGGCGGGCTGGGAGCGCGAACGGCGCAATGTCTATCTGACCAATCTCGGCCTTGTCGTGCTCTATGGCGGGCTTGTCCTGGCCCTTGGCGCCGCCGATGTCGCGGTGATCCAGCTTGGCATCATAGTGCCCGCCGCTATCGTGGGGGTCTGGCTGTTTTCCGTGCAGCATCGTTTCGAGCGTTCGGCCTGGGCGCGCCAGGACGACTGGAACTTCGACGATGCCGCCCTGAAGGGCAGCTCCTATCTGCGGCTGACCCCGGTGCTGCGCTGGCTGACCGGCAACATCGGCCTGCACCACCTGCACCATCTCAACCCGCGCATTCCCAATTACGCCCTGCAGGAATGCCAGAACACGGTCGCCGGCATGATCGCCACGCGCACCATCGGCTTTTTTGACGCGCTGCGCGCCACACGCCTTGCCCTGTGGGACGAGGCCAATGCCCGGATGATCACCTTCGCCGCGGCCCGCCGCAGCATGGCGGCCTGAACGGCGCCATCAAACGGGCCGTCGAACTGCCCCCTGTGGCTTGACGGGCGCGCCCGGCCTGACGATGGTCGGGCCATGAATGGCGAGATCGTCTGGTACAGCGCGCAAAAGCACTACGGCTTCGTTGCTCCCCTGGAGGGCGGCGGCGATATCGTGTTCCACCTCGATGCTGCCGCACATGCCGCGCTGGGCGAACCGGTGTGCGGCATGGCGGTGCATTTCATGGTCGCCCAGAGCCCCTCGGGGCCGGTCGCGCACCGGCTGGAACCGGGCCACATCCCCGAAGACTAGATCGATGGTTCAGGACCCGCTGACGCGGGCGACCAGGGCCGAAGGCCCCAGCCTGTCGAGCAGGAACAGGCGCCAGACGGGGCCATCGACCAGTTCGCCCGCCGCAGGGTCAGGCGCCCGGGGGGCCGCGTCGTCATCGGCCGTCAGGAACAGGGCGAGTCTCTCGTAGCCATCGAACACCGCGCGCTCCAGCCCGGTAAGCGTGGGATCGCCCTCGCGCAGGGCGATGGCCAGGGTGTCGTAGCCTGCCTGGCGCAGTGCCTGGAAGAGGGCGCGGCCGGCCTCGCCGTTGATCGCCTCCGGCGCTGCACGATCGACATGGACCGCCCGCAGGGTGGGCGCATGGTTCTCGGGCCAGCCGCCTTCCATGGCCAGCGCCATGCGCGAATCGAGCGACCCGGAAAGGTAAAGCTCCTGGTCGAGCAGCCCGTCGAGGGTGGCCGGCACGCTCACCGGGGCAAGATCGACAACCACGGCGCTGCCCGGCGCCAGATGGGTCTCCAGCCAGCCTGCCGCCTGTTCGCGGGTGTCGTCGGCGGCCAGCAGCAGGGAGAACATACCCGCCGTTGCCAGCGGATAAAGCAGAGCCAGGCCGCCCGCGAGACCCGCCGGCAGCACCGTGCGCAGGGGCAGGCGCTCGGCCAGCCAGAGGACGCCGCCGCCCGCCGCCAGGGCGAAGACCGGCAGCAGCGGCAGAAGGGCGGCGTTCTGCGCCGACGCGGTCCAGGTGATGACCAGGGTCCAGAGCACGGCGGCGGCCAGCATCAGGCCGACGAGGCCGGCGTGACGGCGCAGGAGCAGCGCCATGCCGATCAGCCCGCCGCCCAGCATCAGCGGATCGGCCCACCAGGCGGTGGCCAGCAGAACGCCTGCCGTCCGGGACAGGTCGGCCTCGCCGCCCGTGGCAGGCCAGCCCAGCGTGATGAAGAGGCCGCCCATGACCAGCGCAGGCGCCAGCAGCCAGGCCAGGTTGGCGTTGATCGCGCGGCCGCGATAGCGGACCAGATGCACGACCAGACCGGCAAGCAGGCCCAGGCCCCCGGCCGGCCCGGTGAGGGTGCCAAGTCCTGCCGCCAGACCCAGAAGCAGGGCGCGCCGGGGGCCGGGCCGGTTGCCGTAGCGCAAGGCGATATAGACCGTCAGCCAGATGAAAAAGGCCATCGGCGTCCAGCGGTCGGCGCCGTGGGCCAGGGCAGCCGAAAGCCAGCAGGTTGCCATCAGCAGGCCGGCGGCGATGCCGGCCAGGCGATCGCCGAACAGGCGCCGTGCGGTCAGTGCGACCAGCGCAACGGTCGCCAGCGACAGGGCAACCGCGCCCAGCCGTGCGGCCAGCAGCATTGCCCCGGTCGCATCGAACACGACCCAGCCGAACTCCGCGCCGGTGCGAAAGCCATGACCCAGCCAGGCAGCCGCCAGCACCGGCAGGGTGAACGGCAGGTAAAGCCAGGGTACCAGCGGCGCCTGCGCCATCACCGATCCGCCAGGCAGAAAGATCCCCGCAACCGCTTCGTCGCCCATCATGGCAAAGGGCAGGCCATGGCCGATGCCGATCACGCGCAGCACCGCGGCCAGCAGCAGGATCGGGCCCAGCCAGAGCAGCAGCTTGCGTGTCGCTGTCGTCATCAGCGCTGCTCCACCGGGCCGGTCGGGCTCCGGGTGGCGGTCCGCTGACGGCTGTGCGTGGTCTGGGGCATGATCGGGCCTGGGCTGTTTGTCGCGTGCAGGGTGTACTACGGCCCATGCAGCAGGTGAAAGCGGCGATGGCGGACCCGGTGTGCTTCGCCCGGCGGGCGCACCGGGTTAGTCTGGCCCGTTGTCAGGGAGACCCATGTGCCGTACGCCCAGTCACACTCCCCCACACCCGTCCGGGAACCGCGATGAGCCTCGAACTGACCCAGGACCCCCACCACACGGTGGAAGACGAGCGCGACCTGGAGGCCGCGATCGGCCGCCAGGTGCGCAGCCAGAGGAAGAAGCTCGGCATGACCGTGGGCGAACTCGCCCAGCTTGCCGACCTTTCGGCGGGCATGCTCTCAAAGATCGAGAACGGCCTGACCTCGCCGTCGCTGACGACGCTGAAGAGTCTGGCGCGGGCGCTGAACGTGCCCTTCACGGCGCTCTTCCAGCGTTTCGAGGAGCAGCGCGACGCAACCTTCGTCAAGGCCGGTGAGGGGTTGAAGATCGAACGGCGCGGTACCCGCGCGGGCCACCAGTACGCCCTGCTCGGCCACAGCGTGCACAAGCAGGTCGCGGTCGAGCCCTACATGATCACGCTGACCCACGAGAGCGAGGTATTCCCGCTGTTCCAGCACGACGGCCAGGAGTTCCTCCTCGTCGTCGAAGGAGAGATGGACTACCACCACGGCGGCCGCACCTACCGGATGGCGCCGGGCGACTCGCTGTTCTTCGACGCCGATGCGCCGCACGGGCCCGAAACCCTCCACAGCCTGCCGATCCGCTTTCTCTCGGTCATCACCTACCCGCGTGAAGGCGAATAGCCGGACTCCGTCGTCTAGACCATCCAGCCTTCGGCCAGGGAGCCCGGATCGGTGTCGGCCATGATGCGCATGACCATGTCGTTGTAGTCGAAGTCCGAACCCTGGGCCGCGCTCAGATCCTCGAAGCCGAAGGTGTTCTCGCCGTACATGCGGATGTACTCGTGGCCGCCGCTGTTGCCGTCGCCGATGACGAAGACCTCGCCCCGCTGGGTCAGCAGCACGGGGGCGTAAAAGCCGGTATCGCCCGCCACGGTCCAGCTCTGGCTGTCGCTGAAGTGGCCGCCGCGTCGGTATTCGAAGCCGCTGTCGAGGTTGTCGGCGACCGCATCCTTGAAGGCCAGCGTGTCGCCGTAGTCGACGCCATCGACACTGAGCGCGCCGGTGGCGAGATCGACATCCATGCGCACGAAGGCCAGCGTATTGGTGTTGCCGCAGCTTCCGACCAGATCGAGGTTGAGGGTCGATCCATGCTGCAGATAGAGCAGGGCGTCGTTGGACAGGCGCTGGGCTTCGCCCATCAGGGCCTCGGCCGAGAGGGTGTTGTCGGTTTCAACGCTGAGCGAGAATCCGCCAATAGCAACGTCGAGTGCGCCGCCGCCGCTGTCGGTGATCGTGACGTCGGGATTGGTGTCGATCACCCCGGCGCCGCTGACCACGGCAAAGTGCAGCTCCTGCCCGGTGCGCAGGAAAACCGACTGCTCGCCGAGCAGTAGCCTGGTCCCGCTGTCGGCGTGGACCGCGCCGATGGTGCCCTGGATGGCCTCGTCCAGGGTCACCCCGGCATCGGCAAGGCCGCTCTCGCGGTCGACCAGCAGGCCTGCGGCATCGGTCGCATAGAGCAGCAGCGAGGTGCCCGAGGCGACGGTCGAATCGACCATCTCCAGGTGAATCCAGTTGCCGCCGGGGTCGCTGCCGCCGCCGACGGCCAGTTCCAGGGCATCGCCCTCGCCCGAGGCGCCCAACGCCAGGTCCGAGAGGGTGACGTCGAGCGAAAGGATCTGGCTTTCTGCGCCGACGGCGATCTGTCCCCCGGAGCCGTCGCTGACGTACTCCTGCATCGTCACGGTGTAGCTGCCGTTGCTGAGCGCGCGCGCCTCGGTCTGCCACTGGCCGTCGATGTCGGCCTGGGTGACGATCGGCGGCACGACCGGTGCGCCCGAGAGCGAGAGGTTGATCTCGGCAGTGTGTTGCGCGCCGGTCTTGTTCGTGGCGCTCTGGATCCAGCCGCCGTCGCCGTTCGTGCCGGGCGCATCGTTGAGCCCGGTCCAGCCGAAGGCGACCTCGGCCTGGTCGGTCGAAGCAGCGTTGGCCTCCTTGTTGACCTGCCCGGCCAGCGGATCGAAGACGCCGTCGTTCAACAGGCCGGCGACCGGTGCATCGGGCGCTGCTGCGGCCGGCAGCGCGGAAGGATCGAAGACCAGCAGGTCGGGGTCGACCGTGGCGGTGCTGCTGGGCAGGAAGTTGACGGTGAACGTGATGATCTCGTCTTCGGTGGAGAACTGGGGCGCCAGGGTCGCCAGACCGTCGACCGCCAGGCTGTCGGACTGGCCCTCGAAGGCGGGATTGAGGAAGTGCTGACCATCGGCGGCCATGGTCGTGTAGAGGTTGAAGGTCTTGTCGCCCACCGTGATCTGGTTCCAGTAGATCCCGCCGTTGCCGGCGGTGGGGAAGCCGGTGAGCAGCAGGTTGCCGGTGCCCTGGTCACCGTCCACCAGGGTCGCCGACCAGACACCGTCGGTCACGGCAAGCTGCCATATCTGCCAGGGCGACTGGCCGGCGGGCGCCTGCAGGGTGACCTCGTGGAAGATCGGAACGCCGCCTCCGTCCAGGCCGCCGAAGATGCCGAAGGTGATCGTCGTATTCTCGTCCAGCACCATGCCGGAGTTGGTGAAGCTCAGCTTGATGTTGGCGCCGGATGTGGCGTCGGGCACCTCGTAGCCGGAAGGGTCCGGTGCGATGTAGTTGTCGATGCGCGTCTGCTCATAGCCGGTCGGCGTTTCGTCATCGGCAAAGATTGTCAGGTTGATATCGGTCACGTTGGCCCCGGCATCGGGCGCGCCCGCCGGATTGGAGACCGGGATGAGCGGCCCGCCCTCCGTGTACTGCTTCATCAGGTTGTCGGAGTAGCCCGAGCCGTAGGAATTGGAATTGAAGTAGAAGACCTCCGAATAGGGGTCCTGGAAGATCGCGGCATCGCCGGCCAGGTTCTGGCCGAAGGCATAGCTTGGATCCCAGTTCCAGTTCTGGTTGAGGTCGATCGGAGCGCTCACCAGCCCGTTGAGCGACTGGCCTTCCGTACCGTAGAAGCCCGCCGTGAACCCGGTGAGGAACTGGGTCAGCACATTGCCCCACTGGTTGTTCTCGCCGGTGTTCATGCTGTATTCGCCGGTGGCGAAGGCAGTGTTGTCGAGGATGCGATAGGGCTCGGCATCGTCCTGGTTGGTGTAGATGCCGACATCGCCCAGGGTCGAATAGATGCTGTCGGCAAGGTCGGCCGGGGTGATGCGG
Organism: uncultured Rhodospirillaceae bacterium; assembly: GCA_937880925.1. Lineage (GTDB taxonomy): Bacteria > Pseudomonadota > Alphaproteobacteria > SP197 > SP197 > CALGGB01. The sequence goes on from CALGGB010000135.1 coordinate 34,594, forward strand.
ATGAAGCCCTGGATCTGGCTGCTGGCGCCGGGGCTGAGCCAGAAGGTCTCCTCCGCCGCGTCCCATTCCAGGGTGTAGGAGAAGAAGCCGCCGTTGTGCCAGACGTGGTTGGCATCGGGCGCGCCGTTGAAGAAGCCGGTGATCGCGATCCCGGTGTCGGCCGTTTGCAGGGAGGCGATATAGGCGTCCCAGTCCGAGGAGGAGAAGGCCGGGTCGGGCGGGTTGGCGCCCACCGCCTCGGTCGGCGAGATCGCCATGCGCGGGTCGCCCTGCAGCGCGCCTGAGGAATAGGTATCGACCACCGTCTGGCTGCTGGTGGCCTCCAGGTCGTTGAGCAACTGGGTGCCGGTGACGTTGTAACCGCGCGTGCTGGTGGTGCCGTCGCTGTAGGTGACGCTGAGTTCCATCGGCAGGCCGAAGCCGTTGACCGAGGTCAGGTTGCCGACGTCGTTGGCGCTGTTGTCGAGCGTGACCTCGAAACTGTCGTAGCGGAAGTCCCAGTCGTCGGCGTTCTGCCAGTTGATCTTGCTCTGCTCGTCGATGAGCGTGGCAAGGTCGTTGGGGTTGGAGGAATCCTGGCTCTGGACCAGCAGATAGACCTTGCCGCCCACGAAGGAGTCGGGCAGCGGGATTGCGGCGTTGCCGTCCGTGACGGTCGCGTCACCCGCCTCGGCCGGCGCCTGGGTCACCGCGCTGCCGTTGTCGATCAGCTCGGTGGTATGGGCCACGCCGGCAGAGTCGAAGTAAATAGCATAGACCCAGACGCCGTTGTTTGAACCCACAAGGCTCGAGCGCAGTGCTTCGCTCAGTTCCACATTCAAGGTTGTCATGTGCGGTGCCCCTGATCAGACGACGTCGCTGGATGACCGTAATCTGTGTTCAGAATGCGGCCATCGGGGGGCAGCCTCAAGGCGTTGGCCCCATATTGTGATCGCCGCCACTTCGCTGCGGCAGCCGGCGATCACGATCCCGTCAGGCGCGCTGGTCTGATGCCGCTTCGAAGACGCGCGGGAAGTAGGCGCTGTCGATCGGGTCGCCGGGCTTGAGGCCGCAGTCGGGGAAGTCGGGCTCCATGACGCCGGGGCGCTGGATGTAGATGCCGTCGTCGCCGACCCAGGTGGTGTTGGTGGCGCGGCGGCGGTGCGGTCCGGGGTTGCCCGGCGCGCCGTGCATGGTCATGCCGTGGAAGGCGATGACGTCCCCGGGTTCAAGATCCCAGGAAAGGATGCGGTCGGCGTATTCGTGCTCCACGTCGGGCGGATCGACGTAGCCGTCAGCGGCGGTGCGCCCGAAGTCCGAACCGTCCCTGAACTTGATCGGGCGGAAGGATTTGCCCCAGGTGTGGGAGCCCCTGACGCATTGCAGGCTGACGCTCGCCGGGCAGGGATCGAGCGGCGCCCAGAGCACGACGATCTGCTGGCCCTCGACGCAGTAGTACGGCTGGTCCTGGTGCCAGGTGCTGGGTTTGGTGGTGCCGGGCTCCTTCACGAAGACGCCGTCGAACAGGAAGTTGGCCTTGCTCGAGCCCATGAGCTGGGCGCCGAGTTCCGCCGCCGGGCCCTCCAGCGCGAAACGCCTGATCTGCTCGACCCGCTTCCAGGCGATGTAGTCGGTGAAGAACACCGGTTCGCCTTCGCCCTGGATACGCCGGCTGTAGCGGTCGGACGTCGCCATGGCGCGGTCGACGCCCTCGCGCAGCAGATCGACCCACTCGGCCTGATAGACCCCTTTCAGGGCGACGGCGCCGTCCTCCCTGAAGGTGGCGATCTCATCGGCCGTGACATTGCGCGCGGGATGGGCAGGCATGGCGAGATTCTCCAATTCGATGCGCTTGCGCGCTTGCGTACCGGCCCGCTTCCCCGCCGGGCCCCCCGAAACGTACCCTGCCGTGGGTCGCCGGGCGGGGGAGCGAGCCGGTGCAGTGTGCTTCAACAACCTCTACTTCACCACCAGATCGTAGGGCATGGAAGAGACCTTCTCGAAACGGTCGGCATGCATGATGCCGGTTTCGCCATAGCTCATGGTCAGGCGGTTGGTGGCGTCGACCAGGATCATGTGCATGAAGATCACCATGCCCGGCTCGATCACCGTGGTGTTGCCGGGGTAGATCATCGGCTCCTCCATCCATGACGGCGGCATGTTGGCCGAAAGGGAATAGCCGCAGGCGTTGAGGCGGCAGTCCTCCAGGCCATGGGCGTCGATGACCCGGGCATGGGCGGCATAGATGTCGGCATAGGTGGCGCCGGGCACCGCGGCGGCCTGGCAGGCCGCCAGCGCCTCGACGCCGGCGGCGTGCATCTGCTTGTGGCGGTCTCCGGCGACGCCGGTCAGCACGGTCCTCATGATGCAGGCGTGGTAGTGGCGATAGGCCGCACCGAATTCGAGCTGTACCTGGTCCTGCGCGCCAACCTTCTCGCGGCCGGTGAAGTAACGCACCAGCAGCGCGCCCTCGCCCGAGCCGATGATGCCGCGGCTGGCGGGATAGTCGCCGCCGCCCTCGAAGATCGCGTTCATCATCACGGCATAGAGGTGGCCCTCGTCGACGCCGGGTTCGATCGCCTCGTGCAGTGCGGTGAGCGCCGCATCGGCGAGCTGGCCGGCCTTCCGCACGTATTCGAGCTCCGCCGGGCTCTTGATCAGGCGCAGGCCCTGGATCAGGTCGGTGGCATCTTCATGGGTGGCAAATCCCTCCAGCGCCCCCTCGACCAGCTTCCAGCGCTGGGCGGTCAGGCACCAGGCGTGCATCTCAACGCCCACCCTGCCGCCCCGGATACCCTTCTCGGCGAGCACGGCAACGACATCCTGCGCGGGGTTGGCGCCGCCGCGGTCGACCCAGATGCGCACGTCGGGAATGACCGAGGTGTGGTAGGCCTGCTCGCGGTCGGCCGATCGGGTGACCAGCACCGTCGAACCGTCGGCCAGCAGGATCATGCACTGGAAGAGCGAATAGCCGGTGGTGTCGTAGCCGGTGAGATAGAACATGCTCTCCTGCTTGAAGAGCAGCACGGCATCCAGGCCGCGCGCGGCCATGCGCCCGGCTGCCCGCTTGCGCCGGTCGGCCAGTTCGTCCTCGCTGAAGTGCAGCTTCGCCATCGTGCGTCCCCTGGTGATGTCGGGGGGATGATGGCGTTGCCGGGGCGGTTAGGCAAAGGCTAGAACGGGGGTAACGGACACTTCCTGCACAATGGAGCGCACAAATGGACGTCGACCCCCGCCTGTTCCAGCTTCGCCGAACGGTGAAGCCCGAATGGATCGACGAATACGGCCATCTCAACATGGCCTACTACGTTCTGGTCTGCGACATGGCGACCGCGGCCTTCTGGGACGCGATGAATGCTCCTGTGCTGCAGGACGGGCGCGACGGGGCCGAATACGCCGTGGTCGAAACCCATGTGAACTATCTCGATGAGGTACGCGAGGGCGATCCCCTGCTGGTGACGACCCAGCTTCTGGCGAGCGACACCAAGCGCTTCCGCCTGTTCCATCGCATGTATCACGAGGAGAAGGGCTACCTGGCGGCGACCAACGAGGTCATGTCGCTGGGCTTCAACCTCAACAGCCGCGGCATGATGGAATTCGTGCCACGCGCTTTCGACAAGCTGCAGGAAACGCTGGCGGCCCATGCCGATGTGGCGCGCCACGACAATGTCGGGCGCGCCATCGGCCAGCCGCGCAGGCGCAGCTAGGAACTACATCTCCGCGCGCTTGCGGCGCAGGAACTCGCTGCCCAGTTCCTCGGCCTTGGGCTGGGCGATCAGCTTCCTGGCGCGGGCGAAGACTTCGTTCTCTTCCTCGTCCATGTGATGCTCCAGCTCTTCCTTGAGCTTGCGGAAGCGGGCAAGCCAGCCGGGGCTCGAGAATTCGGTCTCGTCGAGTTCTCCCAGCAGGTCGGCGGCCTCCTTGTGTTCGCTGACGCTGTGGCGGGCCTTTTCCTGGCCGTCGGGCTTGGCCATGAGCGTGGCGTAAAAGGTCTCCTCCTCCGCGGCGGTGTGGGCTTCCAGCTCCCGCTTCATGGTGGCGTAGAGTTTCTCGCGTTCGGGGCTGTCGCCCGAGGTGGCGTCCAGCTTGTTCAGCACCTCGCGGTGGCTGTCGTGATCCTTCTTGAGGACTTCATAGATCGTCGCCATGGGTCGTCTCCGTTGTGTGGGCCGTCTCATGCCGCGGCCCGTTGCCATCACAACGAAGCGAATCGCCTGACGGTTCCCGTGGCGCTGGCCGCATCGCGGGCACAGGGTTAGGATTCGGTTTCCTGCGAGGGCGCCATGACCAAGACGAGCGACAACGACGAACCCAAGGACGAGGCAGCCGAAGAGGCCGCGCCTGCGCCCGAACCGCGCCTGGGTCCCGACGGCAAGCCCATGGCGCCGGAATACGGCGGCCCGAAGGGGCACGAGCCGACGCGCCATGGTGAGTGGGAAATCAACGGCCGCGTCAGCGATTTCTGATGTCATGAACCGCCGCCCTCTGCGAGCGCTGGCTGTGCTGGCCCTGCTGCTTGGCGCCGGCTGCACCGCGCCGGCCCCGCCCGATGCCACCAGCCTGCCCGCTGCCGCGCGCGAGACCTACGAGATTGCGGAGGCCGGCGACCCGGTGGCCCAGACCGTTCTGGGCAACATGTTCGAGGCCGGTGTCTTCGGTGCGCCGGACTATCGTGCGGCTGCCCTGTGGTACGACCGCGCGGTCAAGCAGGGCGATCCCCTGGCGGCCTTCTACCTCGCCGGTCTCTTCGAGCGCGGCCAGGGCGTGCGCCAGGACCTGCTCTCGGCAGCCAACCTCTACCGGCGCGCGGCCAAGGCGGGCAATGCGGCCGCAGCCTTCAAGCTGGGGTTCCTCTACGAGAAGGGCCTGGGCGTGGAGCAGGACTTTGCCGAGGCGCGGCGCTGGTACGACAGCGCCCAGTCGGGCTGGGTGATGCAGGGTCTGGCGCCGATGCAGCCGGCCTATCTCACCGCTGATGCCTCGCCTGCCGAGGTCGAGGCCCTGCTCGATGCGGCGCGCGCCAGCCAGCCCAATCTTTCCGCGCTGGCGGTTGCCCAGGCCGCCCCGCCGCCGGGCGAACTGCCGCAGTTCAACGTGCCGGAGATTCCCTCCACCGCTCCGGCCGCCGCACCCGCCGCCGCCCCGGAGCCGGCGCCCCAAGCAGCGCCTGCGCCCGCACCGGCCGAGGTCGAGGTCGCCGCTGCGAACGATGGCGCGGCCCTCGATTTCGCCCGCGGCTTCCATGTCCATCTTGCCTCGGAAAAAAGCGTCGAGGCCGCGATGGCCGACTGGGACGACCTGCGCGCACGGTTCCCCGATCTGCTCGCCGGTCTCACGCCGGCGCTGGCGACGCTCGATCTCGGCAGTGCCGGCACCTATTACCAGTTGCTGGCAGGTCCCATGGGGGGCGAGGCCGATGCCGACATCCTGTGCGCGCGCCTGCAGCCCCAGGGCCAGTACTGCACGCCGATCCTGCCGCAGGGATAGAGAGAGGCCAGAGGCCTCAGCCGCGCCCGTCCTCGACCAGCAGCCAGCCGCCCAGGGCAACCAGCAGCCCCGCGGCCAGGCGTCGGCGCCAGCGCTGCGCGCGCGCACCAAGGCGGCCGAGCGCCGCGGCTGCGGCAAAGGCAATGATGAGATCGACCGGCAGGGCGGTCAGCGGCACCAGCAGGCCCAGCACGACCATCTGCAACCAGGGCATGGGCAGGGCCGGGTCGACGAAGGGCGGCAGGAAGGCGAGGAAGAACAGGGCGGTCTTGGGGTTGGCGGTTTCGATCAGGAAGCCCTGCCGCCACAGCCGCCAGGGGCGCACCGTGGCGATCGCGCCGCCGGTTGCCGGCACGTCATCACGGCTGAGCCAGGTGGTTATGCCCAGCCAGACGATATAGGCCGCGCCGGCCACCCGCAGCAGTTCGAAGAGCAGCGGCACGGCCGCCATCAGCGCCACCAGGCCGGTTGCCGCCAGCACGACATGAACGACGGCCCCGCAGGCCAGTCCCAGGGCCGAGGCCAGGCCCGCACGCCGGCCCAGCGCCACGGTGCGCGTGACGACGTAGAACTGGGAGGGGCCGGGCAGGGCGTTCATCACCGCCGCGGCCAGGGCGACGATGAGCAGGGTGTCGAGGCCGGGCACCCGGCCTCAGGCCGCGCCCGGCGTGCCGCTCGGGTGGACCGCGCGGAAGCCGATGGCGATGCGGTTCCAGGCGTTGATCGTCGTGACCAGCAAGGTGAGGTCGACCATTTCGGCCTCGTCGAACTGGCTGCGTGCCTCTTCCCAGACGGCGTCGGGCACATGGTTTTCCGAAACCAGCGTCAGGGATTCGGTCCAGGCCAGCGCGGCGCGCTCGCGCGGTGTGTAAAGCGGCGATTCCCGCCAGGCGTCGAGCAGATACAGGCGCTCTTCGCTTTCCCCGGCCGCGCGCGCGTCTCGGGTATGCATGTGGATGCAGTAGGCGCAGCCGTTGATCTGCGACGCCCGAGTCTTGACCAGTTCGATGAGCGGACCTTCCAGACCGCAGCCGTTAATGTAGGCCTCCAGCGCGAGCATCGGCTTCATCGCCTTGGGCTGTGCCTTTTCAGGGTTGAGGCGTGGGTTCATGGCGGAACTCCTTGCGGGACCTGACGGACGATGCGTGGCGCCCGGCAGCGACACGGATCGATGCGTCGTCAGCCGATACGGATGGCGTCGAGGTGGTCGGGTTGCGCCACGCCCGGCTTGTTGCGCGGATCGGGCTCGGGCTGGCCGATCACCGTCGTCACCGGCACGATGCCCGCCCAGATATCGAGCGCGTAGTCCTCCTCGTCGTCGACGCAGTGGCCGGTGCGGATCTTGGCGCTGGCTTCCTCGATGGTCATGGCGACGACCATGGTCGCCTTCAGCTCCTGCTGCTGCACGGGCCGAAGAGTCGCCCAGCGGCCGGGCACGAAACGCTCCAGGAAAGCCTCCAGGGCGGCCATCTTGGCCTTCTCGCTCTGCACCATGAAGGCCTGGCCATAGAGTGTGGCAGAGCGGTAATTGACGCTGGAATGCATGCCCGAGCGCGCCAGCACGAAGCCGTCGAGATGGAAGACGTTGACGCACACGGGAACCGAACCGCGCACGGTCTTCAGCATCCTGCTCGCCGAGGAGCCATGCCAATAGACCTTCTCGCCCTCGCGCCAGACCAGGGTCGGGGTGACGTAGGGCTGGCCGTCGATGACGTAGCCGACCGAACCTGTGCCGATCTCGTCGATCAGGCGGTGGATGGTCGCTGCGTCGTAGTGGGCGCGCTGGTGCAGGCGCCGCACCCGCGAGCGCGGCGTGGGATCGAAGTCGGGCATGGTTTTCTCGTTCCTGTCGGGGTCAGGCGGGCTTGCGTCCGCTGAAGATGGCGTGACCGGCGCGCAGCCAGTGTACGTCGACCTGCTCCAGGCCCGCTTCGGCCATCCAGCGCAGCTGGTCGAAGAGCGGGCTCGGCATGTCGACAGGGTCGGCGTCCGGTGCGGTGTAGTAGTTCCAGCCGTCCTCGCGGAAGAAGTCGCGCATCTTGTCGTTGCCGTCGAGCTCCATGCTGCGCTCGGCCACGCCCTCGTCCCAGTGGCGTTCCCACAGTTTGCGGCCTTCCTCGTTCTGGGCCTCGGCCAGATCGCAGATCACGATGACGCCGCCCGGCGCCAGCGCCGCGGCAAGGTCCTTGAAGAGCTGCGCCTTGCCCGGCCCGTCGAGGTGGTGGACGGCAAGCGAGGAGACAAAGGCATGGACCGGCTCGTCGAAACGGCGCCAGCCCTTCTCGGCGATCTCCATCTTGGCCGTGACGTGACGCGCCCCCAGCGCCGAGAGCTTCGCGCCGGTGGAATCCAGCATGGTCTGGGAGCCGTCGAGCGCGTGGATCGTGGCATCGGGGAAGCGGCGCGCCAGGGCCTCGGCGAGCAGACCCTCGCCGCAGCAGATCTCCACGATGTGGGCGCTGCCCTGGGGCTGGGGGATGACGCTGCACACGGTCTCGATCTGGGTTTCGCGCTCGGGCACGAAATAGGCGCCGTAGTCGATGAAGTGCTGCGAGCTGTCCTCGTCCCAGGCGGCCACGGGTTTTGCTTCGCTCATCATCTCTCTCCTTCGTTCCGTCTCGCCTTCCAGGGCGTCAGCAGGGCAACCAGCCAGGCGCCGGGCAGGGCGGCGGCCGGGAATAGTGGGGGCAGATGGGTTCAGTCGCGTCGCGGTCTTCGTATCATCATCGTACTCCTTGGTGAGGGGGCGACGATGTCACGGGCAATGGACCCATCCATAGGTCCATTCATGTCCTTTCCGGCAATCCACTTGTGAACCTGCGGCTTTGCGTCCGGGCCGCGTGCCGTGGCAAGCTGGGCACGGTCCAGGTGCCCGGCCCAGCCGGGAGAATCGGGAAGGCGGTGTAACTCCGCTGCGTGCCCAACGCCGTGAAGGGGACCGTTGCCACAGATTGCCACTGGCGCAGGTCGGGAAGGCGTGGCGGCGGGTTGAACCTCAGCCGGAAGACCGGCCTGGAAGCCAATGGAGCACCGCCATGGACAGGCGGCAGGCTCGCTGCCAGCCATGAGGGGGACCATCATGGACGCCGTTGCCTGTACCGAAGCTTTTGCCGATCCCTTTACCGACGCCGAGCGCGATGCCGTCTATCGCGCCATCTTCGAACGGCGCGACATTCGCGCCCAGTTCCTCGACCGACCGGTGCCCGATGCCGTGCTCGCCCGCCTGCTGCGCGCCGCCCATCACGCGCCCTCCGTGGGCTTCATGCAGCCCTGGGATTTCATCGTCGTGCGTGATCGGGGCGTGCGCCAAGCCATTCATGCCGCCTTCACCCGCGCCAATGCGGAGGCCGCCGTCCGTTTCGAGGGCGAACGGCAAACGACCTATCGCAGCCTGAAACTGGAGGGGATTCTCGAAGCCCCGCTCGGCATCTGCGTCACCTGCGACCGCAGCCGCAACGGCCCGGTCGTGCTGGGGCGCACCCACCAGGCCGACATGGATCTCTACAGCGCGGTCTGCGCCGTACAGAACCTGTGGCTCGCCGGCCGCGCCGAAGGCATCGGCATGGGCTGGGTCTCCATCGTCTCCAGGGCCGACCTGCGCGAGGCACTCGGCATCCCCCAGGAGATCGAGATCATCGCCTATCTCTGCGCCGGATTTGTCAGCGGCTTCCCGGCGCGCCCGGACCTGGAGCGCAAAGGCTGGCTGCCCCGTTTGGCCCTGAAGGATGTCGTGCGGGTCGATGGCTGGCAGGGCCGCGAGGGTGATGCCCTGCACCGCCTGCTGGGCCAGCGATTCTTCCCCTCCCCCCTTGAGGGGGAAGGAGAGGATGGGTGGTGAGGCGCGAAGCGCCTTGATCCGCGGCGGCGAGTCAGAGCGCCGGGTGCCGGTCGAACAGGGGCACGGCCTTTTCGAAGGCGCGGGCGGCGCGCAGGACAAGGGCGTCTTCGCGGCGGCGCCCGGCAATCTGCAGGCCGTAGGGCAGGCCGGCGGCGGTGAAGCCGCAGGGCACGCTGATCGCTGGCTCGCCCGTGGCGTTGAAGGGGGCGGGGAAGGTCTCGTAGTTGCTGTTGCCCATGGCCCAGCCCGGCGGCGACTCGGTGCCGGTGGGGAAGGGCGGCACGGCTGCCGCCGGTGTGACGACGAGATCGAAGCGGCGGTGGAATTCCTGCATCACCTGGATCATCTGGGTGCGGGAGCGCCGTGCGCGCATGTAGGCCTCCAGCGACAGGGTGGCGCCGCTGTCGGAGGTCTCGCGCATCTTGTCGCCCAGCTTCTCGCGCCGTCCCGCGTCCATGTCAAGCGCGCCCTCGGCCGAGAGCCCGCGCCAAAGGTCGGTGAACCAGCCATAGGGGTCGGGAAAGCCGGGATCGGTCTCCTCCACCGTGGCCCCGGCGTCGCGGAAGACGTCGATGGCGCGGCGGCAACCCGCCGCGATCTCGGGGTCGACATGGGAGAAACCGAGATCGCCCGAATAGGCGATGCGCAGGTGTTTGACGCCGTCTTCCAGCCCCGCGGTGTGGTCGACCCCGTCCTCGGGCAGGCTGTGCCAGTCCATCGGCGCGTGGTGTGCCATCGCGTTCATCATCATCGCGGCGTCGCGCACGGTGCGGGTGATCGGGCCGGATGCCGAGAGGCGGCCGAAGTGCTCGCCCGGCGCCTGGGGCACGCGCCCGAAGGTCGGCTTGTGGCCGACCAGGTTGGTGAAGGAGGCCGGCGTACGGATCGAGCCGCCGCCGTCCGAGCCCAGCGCCAGGGGGCCGCAACCGGCGGCCACGGCGGCGACCGCGCCGCCGGAACTGCCGCCCGGCGTGTGGCTCAGCGCCCAGGGGTTTTTCGTGAGGCCGGTGAGCGGAGAATCGGTGACGCCGGAGTTGCCGTATTCCGGCGTCGTCGTCTTGCCCACCAGGACGCAGCCGGCACTGCGCAGGAAATGCACGGCGGGATCGTCGTCGGGCACCGGCTTGTCGCTTTCGGCGAGGCTGCCGTAGCGGCAGGGCCAGCCCCTGACCCACATCAGGTCCTTGATCGAGGTCGGCACACCGTCGATGGGCGAAAGCGGCGCGCGCTTCTTCCAGCGCGCCTCGGATTCGGCGGCCTGGGCGAGCGTGGTTTCGGGATCGAGATGGCAGAAGGCGTTGACCGCGGGGTCGGCGACGGCGATGCGGTCGAGCACCGCCCGTGTGACGTCCACCGGCGAGAGGTCTCCTGCGGCGTAGGCGGCCGAGAGTTCGGCCGCCGTCATCCAGATCGTGTCGCTCACGCAAAGCCTCCCGCGATGCAATCGGCCAGCGCCGTTTTCTGGCGCCCGGCCGCGTCAAAGTTGCCATCATCGAGCCATGCCGCAAACCCCGCCTTCACGGCGGGCCAGTCGTCGATCACCAGGCTGTACCAGGCGGTGTCGCGGTTGCGGCCCTTGGCGATCATGTGGCGCAGGAAGATGCCCTCGAAGCGGAAGCCGAAGCGCTGGGCCGCCGCGCGCGAGGGGGCGTTGCGCGCATTGCACTTCCACTCGACACGGCGATAGCCGAGGTCATCGAAGGCATGGGCGATCATCAGATGGATCGCCTGCGTCGCCGCGCGCGTCTTCTGCAGGCCGGGGCCGAACCAGATGTGGCCGATCTCGATGGAGCGGTGGGCCGGCACGATGTTGAGGAAACTCACCATGCCCATGACCTTGCCGCTGGCCTTCTCGCGCAGGGCGTAGAAGACGGGATCGGCGCTGCCCGCGTTTGTGGTGAGCCAGGCCTCGAAGACCCCGGCGTCGTGGAAGGGGCCATAGGGCAGGTAATCCCACAGGCCGTCGGGTGCGCTATCGGCGGTGGCAAAGAGTTCGCCGCCGTGACGGCGCGGGTCGAGCGGTTCCAGCGCGATGGCGTCGCCGGCCAGGGTATTGCCGCCCGGGCGCAATACCACGGCGGGCGCCACGGGATCACCGGAAAGGGACAGGTCGGGGCGGCCGGTGGACGGGGTCATGGGGCGGTCTCCTTTTGCACAACAGGCC